>JAFZGK010000026.1 GCA_017555445.1 Bacteroidales bacterium | reverse complement strand
GAAGAATAAGGAACTATCAGCTTGTTGTCGGAGGCCTTATGCTTCTGAATATTCCGGTGTCATATATATTTTTGAAACTAGGTGCTGCTGCAGAAGTTACAGTTGCTGTAGCCATCGTCATATCATTGATCTGTCTTACTGCAAGACTGGTCATGCTTCGTGGAATGATCAGACTTTCAATCAGGAAATTCCTTTCTGATGTCTGTGTGAAAATACTGATGGTCAGTGTAGTGTCAGTTATTGTCCCGTTCCTGATACAGAGCAGGCTTCCTGAAGGATTTGCCGGTTTTGCCGCAAGTACGGTAATCTGCGTGGCTGTATCCGGACTGGCTGTCCTCTTCATAGGTCTGCGTGCAAATGAGAGAAAAGAACTTGTATCAATGCTGAAGAAAGGAGGGACGAGATGATTGATATAAGGAAAAAATCAAAATGCTGCGGTTGCACGGCCTGTGTCTCCTCATGTCCGGTCCAGTGTATAGTGATGCGACGCGACAGGGAGGAGGGATTTGACTATCCTGTGGCAAACCCTGATCTGTGTATAGGTTGCGGTAAATGCGAATCCGTATGTCCTGTTCTGAATCCGGCTGAAGCTGCGACTACTTTTAAGGCTTATGCTGCCAGAAGTGCTGAAGACATGCTTTCTAGCTCATCGGGAGCTGTCTTTCCAAAGCTTGCCGCCGATGTCATCAATCAGGGAGGTAAGGTATATGGAGCCGCCTTTGATGAAGACTTCAATGTGATTCACAAGGAGGCAGACAGTCTGGAGGAATTAGAGGGATTCAGAGGGTCTAAATATGTTCAAAGTGAGCTTTTCTCGACTTTTGAGGATATAAGATATGATCTTGAAGATGGCAGGAAGGTGCTGTTTTCTGGAACGCCTTGTCAGGTTGCAGGTCTTAAAGCATATATCGGTACGGAGTCAGGTAATCTGATGACTGTAGATTGTGCCTGTCATGGAGTTCCTGGCCCTGGTCTATGGGACATGTATCTGAAGTCACTCGCAAAACGTCATGGCCAGTTAAGGTATATAGCTTTCCGTGACAAGAGCAGGAGCTGGTTCCATTACGGGTTCAGAGTCAATGATAAACTGACGCCCTACATGAATGATCCGTATATGGCTCTGTTTGCGCAGAACATGACTCTAAGACCTTCGTGTTATGATTGCCCGGTACGCAATGGCAGAAGCCGGAGCGACCTTACGCTTGCAGACCTATGGAATGCTGCCGTTGTGGTGCCTGAAATGGATGACGACAGGGGAGTGTCTCTTGTCTGTGTCAATTCGGAAAAGGGATCTGCGGCTTTTGAAAGTATAAGGGAAAAACTCGAAGCAAAAGAAGTTGACTTTCATGAGGCAATGAAGAATAATGGAGGCTTTGCCGAGCATGTCGATGTCCCTGAAAAGAGAGAAGAGTTCTTCAAGGGTATCCATTCAGCCACGGATGTTCATGCCTATATGGCGTCCTATGTGGTACGTAAGCCTTTGCTATGCCGCATGTACAAGTCGGCAAGAAGGATGTTGGTCAAAATTAAAGGAAAGATTCTGAAATGAGACTCGCGATAATATCATTGCCGCTGCATGTCAATTACGGCGGGATCCTTCAGTCTTATGCTCTGAAAAAGGAACTTGAGAGCATGGGACATGAAGTTTCTGTCATTGACAGGAAGGTGAAGATGCCTTTCCCGAAATGGTGGAAGGCGCCTTTCGTGTATATGAACAGGTCTTTGAAAAATTTGAAAGGCGGCTATGCTGCTCCGGAAGTTTTTCGTGAATACAGGTATAAGAAGGAAATTCCGGTTCTCGGCAGTCATCTGAAGGGATTCATCGACGCAGAGATAACTCCTGTCATGATAGATACATACAGAGATATCAGGAAAGGGGATTACGATGGCTTTATTGTGGGAAGCGATCAGGTGTGGCGCCCGCGTTATTTCGGAAAAGTTGAAGATGCTTTCCTGGACTTTGCGCGCGGATGGGATGTCAGGAGAGTTGCATATGCTGCGTCGTTCGGAACTGATAATCTTGAATTTGAGTCTGAAACCTTGAGAATCTGTGCCGACCTTCTTGCAGAATTCGATGCAGTTTCAGTAAGAGAGAGTTCTGCTGTGAAGATGTGTGATGAATGGCTTGACTGCGATCATGCTGTACATGTACTTGATCCTGTGATGCTTACGGATGTTTCTGATTATCACAGGATAGCAGGTTTCTCTAAGACTCGCAGAGCTCAGGGGAGGGTGATGACCTATATTCTGGATCCGGCAGATAACAAGAAGGCTGTGACGGAACTTGTGAAATCATGGACCGGTAAGAATGTTGAAGACTTTTCGATAAATCCGCATGAGAGACATCGTCCTCTCGAAGATAGGATTGTTCCCCCCATGGAAGAATGGCTTGCAGGTTTTGCTGATGCTGATTTCGTGGTTACGGACTCATTCCATGGATGTGTTCTTTGTCTGCTGTTCCATAAGCCTTTCATTGCTGTCGGTAATGGCCAGAGAGGTATGTCGAGGATGAATTCCCTGCTTGATATGTTCGGGCTCGGACAGAGGCTTGTGCATGGCATTGATCCAGAGGATGACGGAGAGTTTTTCCTGACTGAGCCGGATTGGGAGACAGTTGACAGGATTCTTGCAGAACAGAGGATGGTATCCCGAGCGTTTCTTGAGAATGCTTTAAAACGATGACTTATGAACAAGTGCAGGCTAAGCATAATCATACCGGTATACAATGCTGAGGACTACCTGGACAGATGTATTCAGAGCATTCTGTCACAGGATTTCAATTCGTATGAAGTCATCCTTGTGGATGATGGAAGTACTGATTCGTCTTCTTTCATATGCGACAGATATTCTGAGACTGATGCACGTTTCAGGACTCTTCATAAGAACAACGGCGGAGTGAGCTCTGCCCGCAATGCCGGAATCGACCTGGCAAAGGGTGAATACCTGATGTTTGTAGACTCTGACGATGCTCTTATGCCTGGAGCATTGAAGACTATGGCGGAAGAGCTTGATGGGGAGGATATGGTGCTGGGAGGTTATGTGGCTTATATCGACTCCGTTCCCAAAAGGGAAGTCAACCCTCTTATGACAAAGAGATTCGAGGGAGAACAGATGAACGAGTTCTTTGATAGGAACATAAGGCGTAACTGTGAAATGCTTGATGCTCCTTGGGCTAAGCTTTTCAGACGTAAGGCAGTTGCAGGTCTGCGTTTCAATGAAGCTCTCTGCTATGCTGAGGACAAGCTTTTTGTTTTTGCATTCATGGCTATATGTTCATCTGTCCGCACATCTACTGCGCTGGTCTATGCTTACCATCTGCGTAGCGGATCCCTTGGAAGCGATATATCTTCAGACCGTCATCTGATGCAGCTGAGACGTTTTCTTCCTGCCTACTCTGCAGTCTTATCACGCCTTTCATCAAGATATCCTGAGTGCAGGAGCGTGTCCAGACTTTACCATAACGATCTTGTAGGCAGATATATATGCCGAATCCTGAATATTTTCCTCACACGCAGGACATCCCTGCTGACAGACGGCTTCATGTCTGAACTCTATCTGATGATGGACAAGGATTCTGGCCTCGGGGTGTTTTCAGTGCGAAATGGACAGATTTTGAATCTCATGATGTACAAGTATCTGTCTCCACGATCTTCAGTGAAGATCTATAAATTCATATCCAGTGTAGTTTCATTCTTCAGAAGAAAATGATATGTATAATCTGGCCGTCATATTCGAGAGCAGTCCGTTCGATATGAAAGGACAGTTCAACGCGGTACATAACCGTGTGAAGCATCTGCTTGCGACAGGAGGATGCAAGGTTGATGTGTATTGTCTGCACAGCAAGGACAATTATTTCACACGAAGGATCCGCAAGACCATGAAAGTCCCTTTCAAAGAGACTGTGGTTGTAGAAGGTATAGAATACAGAATGCTTTGGTATCGCTTTTCTGTCCTTGACTTTTTTCTTACAGAAAAGCTGCATAGAAGATCATGCTTCTTTGAACGTTTCGTAAAGAAACATGGAACAATGTTCAAAGGTTATGACATGATTCTAGCTCATTCTTATGAAGGTGTCTATATGGCGAAGGCAGTACATGACGCTTACGGCGTTCCGTATCATGCCACCTGGCATGGGTCTGATGTACATACTCATCCTTTCCGTAATCCCTTCATACTCAAGACTACAAGGAAACTTATGGAGGCTGCTGAATGCAATCTTTTTGTCAGCCAGGCACTGATGGCTTCTTCCGGATTGATTTCGGATTATGCGGTGAAAGAAGTGCTTTATAATGGCGTGTCAGAAAAGTTTGTAAGGTATGCTGATCAGAATAGGGAAGAACTCCGTCGTCAGAGGGGAGTCGGTCCTGAAGATAAGGTTGTAGCATATGTGGGTAATTTCCTCAAGGTCAAGAATGTTGCTGTTCTTCCTGACCTGCTTTTCAAGATACACGAGGATTTCGATAACCTGATGTCTGAGGAGAAACGTGAAGATGTTTCTCTCAAGTTCTGGATAATAGGTGATGGAAAACTCCGTCTGGAGCTCGAACCTCTTATCAGGAAGGCTGCCGGTACGGCTGTGGAGTTCTTTGGAAATATGCCGGCAGACGATATGCCGGAACTGATGAACTGCATTGATGTACTCATACTTCCGAGCCGAAATGAAGGACTTCCGCTTGTAGCTCTTGAGGCTTTGAAATGCGGTGCAAATGTTGTCGGATCTGATGTCGGAGGTATACCGGAAGTCATCGGTAAGGAGAATGCGGTGGCATTCGCCAAGAGGATGGATGGTGAGCCGGATTATTGTGGAGCTGATTTCGTCGGTAAATTTGCTTGGAAGGTCAATGGTATGCTCAATAAACCTGTAAGACAGGATTTGTCCCCTGATTTTGACTGGAAACGTACAGCTGAAAAAGAACTTGCTCTTATAGAAATGACTCTGGAGTCGCTTGAATGACGTTTTTTGACTATCTTTGTAACTTGTTAGCCTGAATAAGGTGATAGCTTTACAATAGAAAAAGATGCAGACTATATTCGATCCGTTAAGAAAGAAGGAAGTAGCTCTGACTCCTGAAGAAAGGGTGCGCCAATGGATGATTGGAGTGCTTTCTCAAGAGTTGGAAGTACCTCTGCATATGATGATGAGTGAAGCAGGATTCAAGTTGGGAGAAAAGCAGTTTCGTGCTGACATTCTCATATATGACCGTAAGGCAGCGCCTCTGGCTGTAGTGGAATGCAAGAGACCTGAGGTGGAACTCACGCCTGAGGTGCTTGATCAGGTGATAAGATACAATATGGTTCTGAGTGTGACGTACATGTTCATTACCAATGGTACGAGAACCCTGATCTGCCGTCGTAGGGAGCTTGATGGCAGGTACGGATTTATAGATAAGGCTCCTACATATTCGGAAATGCTATGTCAACAATAATAGAAGGTCATCTTGATCATAAGATATTCCATATAGTTTCGGAAGTTGCCGCAGAGAAAGGTGTTCGTGCTTTTGTAATCGGAGGCTACGTAAGAGACTGTTTCTTAGGACGTCCAAGCAAGGATATAGACATAGTGGTGGAAGGCAGCGGAATCGAGCTTGCCGAGGCTGTAGGCGAGAGGGTGCACAGCAATGTGTCGGTGTTCAGGAATTTCGGTACAGCAATGCTTCGTTATCATGGAATTGAAGTGGAGTTTGTTGGAGCGAGAAAGGAATCATACAGGCGTGATTCACGTAAGCCCATAGTGGAGGACGGTACTCTTGAAGACGATCAGCTCAGAAGAGATTTTACCATCAATGCAATGGCTTTCAGTCTTCAGAAGGATGATTTCGGAGCCCTTGTAGATCCGTTCGGTGGTATCCGTGACCTTGCTGCCGGAATAATCCGTACCCCACTTGATCCGGATACAACTTATAGTGACGACCCTCTGCGAATGGTGCGTGCAATCCGTTTTGCGACCAAGCTTACCACTGCTGACCAGAAGTTCACCATAGTCCAGGAATCACTTGACTCCATACGACGTAACCGTCAAAGAATGGAGATCCTTTCAAAGGAAAGGATTGTGGAGGAACTCAACAAGATCCTTGTCACTCCTACACCTTCGATAGGTTTCAGACTCCTCGATGAGACAGGACTCCTCGAATATGTCCTTCCTCAGCTTGCCAAGCTCAAAGGAGTGGAGACCGTTGATGGCAAGGGACATAAGGAGAACTTCTCACATACGTTGGAAGTGCTTGATAATGTGGCTCGTGCAGAGATTGAAGCGATATCTGAAGGTCGTCTCAAAGATTACGTCTTCGAAGATGGTGTTGAGGTTGAAAAAGTGCGTACAGAGCCGAATGTATGGCTTCGTTGGGCTGCTCTGCTTCATGATATAGCGAAACCGGCTACAAAGAAATATGACCATGCTCTTGGCTGGACTTTCCATGGACACGAAGTTGTAGGTTCACGTTGGATTCCGAAGATATTCCAGGGATTGAAGATGCCATTGAACGAGAAGATGAAATATGTGCAGAAGCTTGTCAGCCTTCATCTTCGTCCGATTGCCCTTGTAACTGATGAAGTTACCGATTCAGCAGTACGACGTCTTCTTTTTGATGCCGGTAATGATATAGACGATCTCATGCTTCTCTGTAATGCGGACATCACATCAAAGAATCCGCGCAAGGTGGCGCGTCTGCATGCGAATTTCGAGCTTGTCAAGGTAAAACTGATAGAAGTTGAGGCTAAGGATGCAATCCGCAACTTCAAGAATCCTATCACAGGAGACTATGTGATGGAGCTGTTCGGAATTTCTCCATGCAATACTATAGGTATGCTTAAGGAATATGTCAAGAATGCCATTCTTGACGGTGAAATTGAAAATACTTTTGAGGCAGCAGATGCGCTTATGCGTGAAAAAGCTGCAGAACTTGGTCTTTTCCCGGTGAAATAGACTCCCATTTTTTATGCTTCCTTCAATCAATAGTTATATCACCTATGTCCGGGATGTCAGACGATATTCCGAGAGGACGGTGCGTATATATTCAGATGTGTTGAAAAAGTATGTGGAACATGTATCAAGTGGTTCTACAGGTTTTTCTGATAATGATCTTATAGCATCTCTAAATATTTCTGAGATACGAAGTTATGAGGTTTATCTCATGGAAGGATGCAAGATGACTTCTCGTACCGTGAACCTACATTTATCTGCATTGAGCGGGTTCTGCCGCTTTCTCGTAAAAGAAGGTAAGATGAAGTCGAACCCGGTGCTTCTGGTACCGAAGCCGAAGATGGAGAAGCGCCTTCCTTCATTTTACAAGAAAGAGTCGATGGAAGAATATTTCAATTCCACAGCAAGATATGTGAATCGTGATGATATCTCCGGTTTCTTCGAAAGTCCTTATTCCAGATCCGGCAAAGAAGTGTATGAACAGCTTCTTTCCCGTCTTATCGTCTCGACATTATATTCCCTTGGATTGCGTCGTTCCGAGCTGATAGGACTGACTATCGGAAATGTTGATTTTGGCAGAAAAGTTGTCAAAGTTAGCGGTAAAGGAGATAAAATGAGAGAAATTCCTCTAGTTTTATCATTATGTGAAGAAATTTTATTATATTTGGAAGCAGTTGAGGCTGTGTGCGGAGGGCAGAGATCTTTGAAAGAACCGCTGTTTGTCACATATAAGGGTAGGCCTTTATATCCTTCATATGTCGACAAGGTGATAAAGAGTGAACTAGGAAGTGTCAAGGGAATAACTGGACGCAAGTCTCCTCACGTTCTCCGGCACTCCATAGCTACAGAGCTCCTGAATGAGGGTACTGACCTTAATTCGATCAAGGAGCTTCTCGGACACTCGTCACTGGCGGCTACGCAGGTCTATACCCATAGCAGCATTGCCCGGCTTAAGGATATTTATAAACAAACCCACCCAAGGGCAAAAAACGGAGGTAAACATGGAGATTAGAATTCAGAGCCTTAAGTTCAATGCAGATCAGAAACTGTTGGACTTTATTGAGAAGAAGTTCTCAAGAATCGAGAAATTCTATGATGCGATTACAGGAGTGGATGTGGCACTTTCATTACTTCCAGATCATGAAAACAAGAACGTGAAGGTTCAGGTGAATATCCCTGGCAGCACAATCGTGGTCGAGAAGAATGCAAAGACCTTCGAAGATGCAGTTGTAGACTGCGCTGACATTCTTAAGGAGAAACTTGTAAAGGTAAAAGAGAAAAGAGTAGAATAATATCAATGACATCAGGGCAGCATCGGAAGATGCTGCTTTTTTTATGTCTTTTTGGGCTCTATGTCCGTCTAAATTGTTATCTTTGTGTGATTATGGCTAAAGGTTTTGCAGAAATAGATTCCCTTTGCAGGGAAATCGTGTCGGATGCCCGTAACGGGGTGTTCAAGCCGGTTTATCTTCTTATGGGAGATGAACCGTATTATGTTGACATGGTGTGTGATGCAATCCTTGAGCACTGTCTGGATGAGAGTGAAAAGGATTTCAATCAGACTGTATGCTATGGAGCAGATGTTGATGCTGATGCCGTGATCACAGCGGCAAGACGTTATCCTATGTTTGCAGAGAGACAGCTGGTGGTAGTGAAGGAAGCGCAGATGATGAAGTCACTTGAGGATATTGCTGTCTATTGCCAGAAACCCCTTGAATCGACAGTACTCGTCCTTGCAATGCATGGCGCTTCTGCTGATAAACGAAAATCTTTATATAAGACAGTATCCAAGATGGGAATCGTGGTTGATTCGCAGGCTCTCAGGGATTATGATATGCCTAAGTGGATCTCGATGTTCTACCAGTCCAAAGGATTGAGAATCGCCCCTGATGCGGCTGCTCTGCTTGCCGAGCATGCAGGAACTGATCTCAATAAGATATCCATAGAAACTGTCAAGATGCTGAAGAATCTTCCTGAAGGTACTGTGGAGGTGACTGCTGCTGATATTGAGAAGAATGTGGGCATAAGCCGTCAGTTCAGTATTTTCGAGCTGACCAAAGAACTTTCGATGAAGAATGCTCCGAAAGCTCTCAAGATTGCGTCTTATCTGGGATCTTCTGCGAAATTTGCAATGCCGATGGCAGTCAGTGCGCTTTATACGCATTTCTACAGGATATTGAAATATGGAGCTCTGCTCATGAAGAATCCTCGTCCGGCAAATGACCAGAAGGCAAAGATTCTGAGTGTGAATCCTTATTTCTTTGCAGAATATGACACTGCAGTGCGGAATTATCCGTTGAAGAAATGCATGGCTGTGATTGCCTTGCTCAAGGAATATGATTACAAGGGTAAGGGAGGTGATGTCGGTGAGGCTACTGCCGCCGAACTCATGGTTGAACTTACCGCCAAGATATTAAATATTTGATTATGGGACTTATACAATGTAAAGATGTGTGCAAGAGCTTCGGTGAGAAGGTGGCTCTTGATCATGTGTCGGTTGATATCCCTAAAGGAAAGATTTTCGGTCTGCTTGGTCCTAACGGTGCCGGCAAGACCACATTGATCCGTATCATCAACCGTATAACAATTCCGAATGGGGGAGAAGTTCTTTTTGATGGTCGTCCTATTACCCAGGATGATGTCGAGAAGATAGGTTATCTTCCTGAGGAACGTGGACTCTATCGTAAGATGAAGGTAGGAGAGCAGGCGATGTATTTCGCTCAGCTCAAGGGTATGTCATCAAGAGAGGCTGCTGCAGAACTTAAGAAGTGGTTCGTCCGTTTCGGCATAGAAAGCTGGTGGAACAAGAAGGTTGAGGAGCTTTCAAAAGGTATGGCACAGAAAGTACAGTTCATCACTACTGTTGTGCACAGGCCTTCGCTTCTTATACTTGACGAGCCTTTCTCCGGATTTGACCCAGTGAATGCGCAGATCATCCGTGAGGAGATTCTCCGTCTGCGTGATGAGGGAGCTACAATCATTCTTTCAACTCATAACATGGAGTCTGTGGAGGAACTATGTGACAATATCGCCCTTTTCAACAAATCCCATGTGGTGATTACTGGTGGTGTTGATGAGATCCGTCATAAGTACGGAAATAACAATGTCGAGCTCATCTATACCAGTCAGACAGCATTGAAGGCCGAGCCAGGAGTGTTCAAGGTGCTTTCAGACGAGGATGAGGCAGGCCGTCATACAGCGGTTCTTGCCCTTGAGCCTGAAACTGAAACGAATGAAGTCCTTGCTTCAATTCTTGAGCAGGGTGTTCAGGTCAATTCATTCAAGGAACTGATTCCAAGAATGAATGATATTTTCATCAAACTTGTAACAGAGGGGGAATAAGCTATGAAATTCAGAAATATCGGAACAATCATTTCACGCGAATATCTGACTCGCGTAAAGAAGAAGTCTTTCCTTCTCACTACTTTCCTTGTGCCTGTGTTCTTTGCTGCGATGTGCATTCTTCCGAGTGTCATCATGATGTCTTCAAAGGATAAGGGAAAGTCTGTCGCTGTAGTTGACCGGTCTGGTATTGTGATGCCATATCTTGTTGATACTGACGCAGTTGATTATACTGATTATTCTACTGCCAATGTGGATAGCCTCAAGGCTGACTTCAATGAGATGGGACTTGATATCCTTGTCGTGATTTCACCTATGGATGAGGTTGCAAGGACAGTTACAGTCGCTTCATATTCGGAGAAGCCGGTGAGCATGGATATGAAGGAAAACATCACATCTAAGGTGAATGATGCGGTAGAGGAGTACAGACTTGCTCAGTATCAGATCTCTGATCTCAAGCAGATCATGGAAGACATAAAGTCTGATGTATCCATGGCGACTTATACATTGTCCGAGTCAGGAGAGGAGAAGATCACTTCATCCGAGGTGTATATGATCATTTCCATGGTGCTTTCAATCATCATATACATGTTCATTGCAATGTTCTCAGGTATGGTCATGCAGAGCGTGATCGAGGAGAAGGCGAGCCGAGTTGTGGAGGTGCTTGTTTCATCGGTGAAGGCTACAGAACTCATGTTCGGAAAGATCATAGGTGTCGCTTGCGTGGCTCTCACTCAGTTCTTCCTGTGGATCGTCCTTACTCTTGTGCTTGTTGGAGGATTTTCTGTATTCGGTGGATTCGAATCCCTTATGGGAGACCCAGCACAGGCTGAGCAGATGATGCAGATGTCAGGTATGGATGCGGCCATGGGTGGAATGAACACTGCTGATATGATGAGCATGATGCAGGAAGAAAGCGAGATGGGTACCATCCTCAGCACATTGAAGGATATCAACTGGGCACAGATGGTCATTGCGTTCATCATTTACTTTGCACTCGGTTATCTTCTTTATGCGTCATTCTTTGCCGCAATCGGTTCTGCTGTAGAGAATGAGGCCGATACAGCTCAGCTTCAGATGCCGATTACTGTGCCTCTTCTCATTGCATTCTTCATAGCTCTCTATGCATTCAATGCTCCTGACAGCAGCGTGGTCTGGTGGGGATCCATGATTCCGTTCACTTCACCGATCGTGATGCTTTCAAGAATACCGTTCGGCGTTCCTGTTTGGGAGCTTGTGCTTTCAATCGCACTGCTTGTAGCTACTTTCGTTGCATGCGGTTGGGCATCAGCAAAGATCTATAAGATAGGAATCCTTATGTTCGGTAAGAAGACAACATTCAAGGATCTATGGAAATGGTTAAGACAGAACTAGATATGAAAAGATTATTGTTTATCCTGACTGTCGCTCTCCTTTCGTTTCAGACTGCCTTCGGACAGGAATATGAGTGGAAGGTGGTGCCGATGGATGGCAGCAGGACAGGTTGTACTGCTCCATCAGCAGACAATGTGGAGACTGCTGTAGGTTATTTCAAAGGTGGCAAATATCATGCACCTGATGGAAAGGTATATGGCAGGAACACTATTGTGGCAAAGACAGCCAAGGCTGTACTTGATGCTCAGCCTAAGATGGCAAGAGTAAAGGAAGTTATCGGTTACTCTACAGCTTATTTGGAAGCACATCGTCCTGAAAGTGCACTTTCAAACTGGTTCATCGATCTGCTCATGGCCCAGACAGAAAAGGTTGCAGGAAAGAAGGTTCATATGGGTATCACAAACTTCGGCGGTATCCGTAAGGAAATGCCTGAAGGTGAGATCATCCTTGATGATATGCTCTCAATGTTCCCTTTCAAGAACTATCTTGTCTATGTAGAGCATAAGGGAAGCCAGATCAGAAAAATTCTTGAGACTATGGCTGCCGGCAGAGTAGAGGTTCTTGGTGGTGCAAGAATAGTTTCAGAGAATGGAAAACTCGTTTCTGCAACTATCGATGGTGAGCCGATCGATGACAATAAGGTTTACGGACTCGCTACCATTTCATTCCTTCTCAATGGAGGTGACGGTCTTTCAATGAGCGAAAATGCCGTTTCAATAACTCATTTTGAGGATGTGATGATCATTGATGCTGTCCTTGACCATATCAAGGCTGAGACAGAGGCCGGAAGACCGATTTCATATCAGGAAGACGGCAGAGTACAATTCAAAGGTGAAAGGAGGAGAAGATGAAAAGATTAGTTTTTGTTATATTGGCCGTGATCCTGGCCTCATGTCAAGGTGAAAGAGACCTGGTCATTCTTCATCTGAATGATACTCATAGTCACATCGATCCGCAGCGCTCGGGGGACATCAAAGGGTTTGGCGGTGTCATCGAGCACACTGTGTTCATTGACAGTGTGCGTAAGGCGGAAGGCGCATCGAATGTTCTTCTTCTTCATGGTGGTGACTTCAGTCAGGGAACATCATACTTTACAGAGATGGAAGGCAATATCGAGATTGATGTGCTGAATGCTACGGGCTATGATGTTGTTACACTTGGAAATCATGAGTTTGATAATGGTCCGGTCGAGCTTGCAAGAAGACTGTCTTCTCTCGATGCTGAAGTAGTGTGTGCAAACTACGATTTTACAGGTACTGCTCTTGAACCATATGTAAAGCCTTATACGATTGTCAAGAAAGCTGGAAAGAAGATAGGTATTATAGGACTCCTTACAGATATAAGCAGGGTAGTCGATGTGAATCTGATCAAAGGTATTGAATACCAGAAACCTGCTCCTGTCGTGAACAAGTATGCTGAGTATCTTGAGAATGTAGAGGATTGTGACCTTGTCATCTGCTTGAGCCATCTCGGCTATAGCGAAGACTGCAGACTTGTAGCGGAAATCGAAAATGTAGACATAATTGTCGGCGCTCATTCACATACGGATCTGGATGAAATGACGATTTTGAAAGACAGGTCCGGTAAGGAAGTCATTATCGTTCAGGATGGATGCTGGGGCCTTGGTATCGGTGAATTGAAGGTTAAATTTTAATGCGATGCATTTAGCGGAACTATTGATCATAGCAGTAGGCCTCTCGATGGATGCCTTTGCCGTTTCCATCTGTAAGGGCCTTTCAGTCCAGACAGTCAGACCTAAACATATCGCTCTGACGGGATTGTGGTTCGGTGGTTTTCAGGCTCTTATGCCTGTCATAGGTTATTTTCTGGGAGCTTCATTTGCCGGCTTTGTCTCAAGTGTGGACCATTGGATAGCCTTTGTCCTGCTTGGAATCATAGGAGGCAATATGATCAAGGAGTCATGCTCCAAGGAAGAAGAGTGCTGTGCACCTGATTTCTCAGCCAGGACTATGTTTGCAATGGCTGTAGCTACCAGTATTGATGCTTTGGCAATCGGAGTTTCATTCGCTTTCCTGAATGTGCACATATGGAAGGCAGTTGCACTTATAGGTGTGACGACTGCACTGTTCTCCGGAGCCGGTGTGGTGATAGGAAATGTATTCGGAAGCCGTTATAAGTCAAAAGCCGAATTTGTCGGAGGTTTCATCCTCGTGGCTATGGGACTCAAGATCCTGTTAGAACACACGCTTGGTGCATAGCAGGATATTTCCGAAACTGTCTGATTTAAGACCGAATATATGGGCGTCATCTGAGGAGGTGACGCCTAATTTTTTGCGTAGTGTGTCTGTGTCCATCGGAATGTTACGGGCTGTGACTTCCGCTTTTGGAAAGGCTGTCGATGCGTTCTTGATGCTTCGTTTGTCCAATGTAAGACATGAATGTATCCTGAACAGTTTGCCCATGCCTTTAAGCTCCTCCATTCTTTCTGATGGGACTGCGTCTGTGATATAGTAATGTGTTGATTTTCCGAGTTTTGTCAGTTCAAATACTTTGCCGGTAAGATTGAATGCCCCCGCCTTCATCAGGGCTTTTCCCGGTTCAAAAAGATATGCTGTATCTTCTGATCCGTTGATAAGAATCTCGATTCTGTCTTTATCAGCGAAAGCGATTGTACATCCTCTTTCCTCTGATGGTCTGAATGTGAAGGATGAGTTTCCGTCATTGTGAAGTTCGACGGCCTTTATCGTATATTCACCTTTCCATTCTCTGTCCATCCAGATGAGCAGTTCCTTGCATTCGCCTCCTGCTGCCACGATATGTACTTCTCTGCATGTTGTTCCAAGTCTCTCACAAGCCATGCTGATATCTGCCATAGGGGAGAGTTTGAGCAGGATATGACGGCTGATACTGAAAATCTCGTCCTTCAATGTAAGTACGTCAGGGGTGCAGTCTTCGATAAGGAAGACCTTCTTTCCTCCTTCACCTCTTCTTGCCGGATCCATGTATACGATATCAGGATTGAAATCGGACAGAAATCCTAATTCCCCGCTTGCGGCAATGCCGTTCCTTATTTCAATGTTGTCAGAATGGAGCACTTGGAAATTATGTCTTGCGGCGTCGCAGAGGTCTGGGAGCATCTCATTGTAGAGTACATTTCCTGCCTTCTTTGAAAAATACCAGGTATCCACTCCGAAACCTCCAGTGAGGTCTGCAATGCGCCATTCTCCATGATTGACAGACATTATCTCTGATGCCAGTTCTGCCTTGTATGCTCCTGTAGCAGAACTGCTGCATTGTTCTGCCGATAATTTTCTCGGAAATATGAGTTCCGGCTCATCATACCACTCCTGAACTTTACCTTTGAGCTTTCTTCTGCTTTCTATGCAGCTGACGGCAAGATCCATGTCTATTTCAGGCCATCTGGTCCTGTCAAGCACAAGTCTTGTCACATCATCGCCGATATGCCGGCTGACAAATTCCGTCAGATTCTTCATCATATTCCGATTTTACCACGCAAAGATAATGAAAATTATCTTCAGGATGCCTATCCATATGGCCTAGACATTGCTTTGATGTAATCTGGAATATTTAAAAATAAGAAATTATGAAAAGAATACTTATCTTAGGTGTCATTGCCCTGCTCAGTGCAGTGAACGCCACAAATTCGGATGCATGTACAGGAATTTCCCTCACAGCAGCAGACGGCAGCAGGGTAGTCGCCAGAACCGTCGAGTGGGCAGCAACTCCGATGCAGTGCGGATACGTCGTTGCACCAAGGGGACATGTCCATCAATCATATACTCCGCAGGGAGCTGATGGTATGAAGTATACAGGAATTTACGGTTATGTAGGCATTTATACTGAATACGAGCCGTTTATAGTGGAAGGTATCAATGAGGCAGGACTATCTGCCGGTCTGTTCTTTTTTCCGCAATATGGCGAATATGCCCCTTATAAGCCTGCTAATGCAGACAAGACCATCTGTGACATGCAGTTTGTATCATGGGTACTTTCCCAGTTTTCAACTATCGATCAGGTGAAGGAAGCAATAAAGAAGGTGGACCTTGTGACTCTTGACAGCAAGATCGGAGCAGTTCACTGGAGAATCGCCCAGCCTGACGGCAGGATGGTGGTTCTCGAAGTTGTTGCAGGTGTGCCTTATTTCTATGAGAATACTCTTGGTGTACTCACAAATGCTCCTGGATTCAACTGGCATCTCACAAACCTTAATAACTATATTGATATTCAGGCAGGTACAACGCCGGATCGTCAGCTTAAGCCAGGAATCACTCTCAAGTCATTGGGACATGGCAGCGGAATGCTCGGACTTCCAGGTGACTTTACATCTCCTTCAAGATTTGTCAGAGCAACATTCTATCAGACAACCTCTCCTGTATGGGCAAATGGTTTTGAGACAGTTGTTCAGGCCTTCCATATACTCAACAACTTTGATATTCCTATCGGATCCCAGCACCCTATAGCTGAAATTCCGAAAGGACTCCCAAGCGCTACACAGTTTACTTCAGCTACAGATCAGACTGCCATGAAGTTCTACTACCGTACTGCATGGAACAGCAACATCAGATGCATTGACCTGATGGCGATTGATTTTCACAAGGTGAAGTACCAGTCGCATCCGTTGGATAATGTCCAGCAGCAGCCTGTAGAGATGGTGAAGCTGAAATAGCGCTTACGTCCTCAGAAGTGGTTTGGCCAGCCATACTCCGAGGCTCAACATATATTACTTTTTTACCAGCTGCCGGGTTTCTTCTGAATGAGGAGACCCGACGGTCTTGTTTTGCGCATCTCATAATTATTCTCATACCTGAAATTATGTTATCTTCGCACACTGATAATAATTAATTGATTGATTGATATGGGAAAGATAAAGGTCCCCAATACATTTGTAATCATATTTACTGTCATTGCTATCTGTGCAGTGGCAACATGGCTCATTCCTGGAGGAAATCCCCAGACATGGCAGATCTTCTCTGCTCTTTACGAAGGATTCAGCCAGCAGGCCGGAATCATTGCATTCGTCCTTATCATCGGAGGAGCATTCTGGGTTGTGAACAGTACAAAGGCTGTGGATGACGGTATAATGAAGTTTATCCGCAAGGCACGCAAGCTGGAACGCTTTTCGCTTGTGAACAGGATTGGTATAGGCAACATCGTGATAGTCAGTGTAATGCTGCTCTTCGGCCTCTTCGGTGCCGTGTTTGGAATGAGTGAGGAGACTATAGCTTTTGTTGCAGTAGTGATTCCGTTGGCGAAGTCATTGGGATATGATGAGATTGTCGGTGTATGCATGGTCTATGTGGCTGCCCATGTCGGTTTTGCGGGTGCAATGCTTAATCCTTTTACAATAGGTATTGCTCAGGATATGGCTGGTCTGCCTCTGTTTTCAGGCATTGAATACAGAACTTTCTGTTGGGCTGTATTGATGACAATAACTATTGCAGTCGTATTATGGTATGCGTCAAAGGTCAGGAAGCGCAGATTGTGTGAAGGCTTTGTTTTGGAGAATGAGCTTGAAACTGCTGACAGTGATGATTCTACGTCTTCAGGCGCTGGCAGGAATGCATGGATATGCTTCGGTATCGTGACAGTGATTCTGGCTCTGTTTTCTGTGTTCTATGCCTCTGATTGTGTCATAACTATAGGACAGTCATCCTTTGCAGCCCCATGGCTGATGTGGGTGATAGATGTATTGTTTGTCTTCTTTTCGATTGTCTCATTGAGGAATTCTTCAAGCATGTATGTTCTTAACATGCTGATGTTCACTATAGTTTTCCTTGTATTCGGTGTCATGGGCTATGGATGGTATCTTCCTGAGATCTGTGCCTTGTTCATGGGACTTGCTATTGCATCTGGAGTAGCAGTCGGCTATTCGTCAGATAATATTGCAAAAGAATTCATTGCCGGCGCAAAGGATATCTTCTCAGCTGCTCTTATAATTGGTTTTGCAGCAGGAATCATTGTCATTCTTGAAAATGGTGAGATTATCGACACTATGCTTGCATCTATGGCTTCAGCACTTGAAAATACTGGAAGGGTAGGGGCTCTGGGAACAATGTATGGAATACAGACGTTCATAAACGTGTTCATTCCGTCAGCTTCGGCAAAAGCAGCGGTGACAATGCCTATCATGGCACCTTTCTCTGATATGATCGGCATATCAAGACAAGCTACAGTTCTGGCATTCCAGTTCGGTGACGGCTTCACCAATATGATCACTCCTTGTTCAGGAGTCCTGATGGCTGTTCTTTCCGTTGCAAAGATTCCATATGAGAAATGGGTCAAATGGGTGTGGAAATTCATCCTTCTCCTGATTGCTGTAGGTTTCCTCCTTCTTCTTCCTACAATTTTCATGACCTTGTCAGGATTCTGATCCTGCTCAACGTAAAATGAAAACGGCTACCTTCACAGGCAGCCGTTTTTCTTGTACTTTAACTTAGATTTAGGTCAAACAGTGTATTAACAAATTTGTTTCAAATCTATATGTTTGTCTGATTTCAATCTTCAGATGCAAAGGTATCTCTTTAACAGCAATCATTAAAATAAGTGTTATTGTTGTGGCGAAAATGTGATATTTTGCCAATTTTTGTGACTAAAATCTATTATTTGTGATTAAAAAATATATTTACTAATTTTGTCACACTAAATTTGTGACTAAGAATGTTACCGTTTTCAGCCCTTTTCAGACGTTTCCTGCCGCAGCTGCTGCATATAATCGTTCTGCCGATATTCTTCTTCTGTTTTGTCCTTATCTACAAACCTTTTGATACAGTAGAATACCTGGGCAATGACTGGTTTGCAGTACATCTCACCATAATTACATGTATAATACTCTTGTGTGTGACGCTTTCAAGGCTATTGTTCTACTATTTGCCGATACGTCTGAATCTTGCGATATATATATTCTGGTGTCTTCTTGAAGTCATATTGTGTTCTCTCTTTGTGGCATTGTATCTTTGGCTTGCTTTGCATAGGACATCGCCATATTTCGAAGTTGTCGCTTCATCATTCGAATATATATTCCTGACTTCTGTAATTGCATATGTAATCCTGACTTTGTCTTTGCGTATCTATGAATATAATCAGAAGATGGACAATCCTGATGACATATCTTCTCAGCGAATGAGATTCTATGACAGCAGACATAATCTCAAGCTGGTACTCAATCCGGAATCACTCCTTTATATCGCTGCTGAAGAAAACTATATAAATATATTCTATCTTGAGAATTCGCGAGAGAAGACCTATGTCCTCCGCAATTCGATGAAGTCTGTGGAAGAAATCTGTCTTGATAACGGCCTGGTTCGTTGCCATCGCTCATATTATATCAATCCACGTCATGTGGAGGTCCTCAGAAAAGATAAGGAAGGCGTTATTTATGCCGAACTTGATGTTAGAGAGAGCCGACATGTTCCTGTTTCAAAGACATATTATAAAACCCTCTCGGAGAAACTATAAGCTTCTGTCCAAGAGGGTCTGCCTTTATGTCTTGAGTTTAGAACAATCCATATAGCTGGGCATCGATCTTATCTGTGATCTGTGCAAAGTCTTCAGGTCTGTTTTCAAAATCCATATCGTCAGCTTCGATGACCAGTACCTTGCCGGGATATTCGCT
>JAFZGK010000025.1 GCA_017555445.1 Bacteroidales bacterium | reverse complement strand
TAACGTACAATGGCTAGAGATCTTAAATTCACTAGAAATATCGGTATCATGGCTCACATCGATGCCGGTAAGACCACTACGTCTGAGCGTATCCTTTACTACACCGGTAAGACTCATAAGCTCGGTGAGGTTCACGAGGGTGGCGCTACAATGGACTGGATGGTTCAGGAGCAGGAGCGTGGTATCACCATTACTTCCGCTGCTACTACTGCATTCTGGAACTACAACGGAAATCAGTATCAGATCAACTTGATCGACACTCCGGGCCACGTTGACTTTACCGTTGAGGTAGAGCGTTCACTCCGTGTGCTCGATGGTACAGTCGCTACTTTCTGTGCGGTAGGACGTGTACAGCCACAGTCTGAGACAGTATGGCGTCAGGCTGACAAGTATGGCGTTCCAAAGATCGCTTATGTAAACAAGATGGACCGTGTTGGTGCTGACTTCTTCGCAGTAATCGACGAGATGAAGGAGAAGCTCGGTGCACGTGCAGTTCCAATCTGTATTCCAATCGGTGCAGAGGATAAGTTCGACGGTATCATCGACCTCGTAGCAATGAAGGCGATGATCTACGACCACAACTCTGATGAGCTCGTAAACTATCAGGTGACTGACATTCCTGAGAAGTATGTTGACGAGGCTGCCGCTTGGAGAGAGAAGCTCGTTGAGGCTGCTGCCGAGTACGATGAGACTCTCATGGAGAAGTTCTTCGAGGATCCTGATTCAATCACTGAGGAAGAGGTTATCGCTGCTCTTCGCGCTGCAACAATCGATATGGCGATCGTTCCGGCATGCTGCGGTTCTTCATTCAAGAACAAGGGTGTTCAGTTCCTTCTCAACGCAGTAATGCGTTACCTTCCATCACCGCTCGACAAGGGTGCTGTTAAGGGTACTAACCCTAACACAGGTGACGAGGAGGTTCGTGAGGCATCAGCTAAGGAGCCGTTCGCAGCTCTCGTATTCAAGATTGCTACTGACCCATTCGTAGGTCGTCTCGCATTCATGAGAGCATATTCAGGTAAGCTCGACGCTGGTTCTTACGTGCTCAACACACGTACAGGCAAGAAGGAGCGTGTATCACGTCTCTTCCAGATGCACTCAAACAAGCAGAACCCTATCGAGTTCGTTGAGGCAGGTGACATCTGCGCAGCAGTAGGTTTCAAGGATCTCCGCACCGGTGATACAATCTGCTTCGAGCAGGCTCCTATCACTCTCGAGTCAATGGAGTTCCCAGATCCGGTTATCGGTCTTGCTGTTGAGCCTAAGACTCAGAAGGATCTTGACAAGCTCGGTATCGCGCTTGCTAAGCTCGCTGAGGAGGACCCAACATTCACAGTTAAGACAGACCATGATACAGGTCAGACTGTCATCAGCGGTATGGGTGAGCTTCACCTTGACATCATCGTTGACCGTCTCCGTCGTGAGTTCGGCGTTGACATCAACCAGGGTGCTCCACAGGTTAACTACAAGGAGACTATCACAGCTACAGTTCAGCACCGTGAGGTATTCAAGAAGCAGACCGGTGGTCGTGGTAAGTTCGCTGATATCATCGTTGAGATCGGACCAGCTGATGAGGGCGTAACAGGCCTCCAGTTCATCGACGAGGTGAAGGGTGGTAACGTTCCTAAGGAATTCATCCCATCAGTTGAGAAGGGCTTCAAGTCAGCAATGGCAAACGGTGTACTCGCAGGTTACGAGGTTCCATCACTCAAGGTTACTCTTAAGGATGGTTCATTCCACCCAGTGGACTCAGACCAGCTCTCATTCGAGCTCGCTGCACGTCTCGCATTCCGTCACGCTTGCCCTAAGGCTAAGCCAGTTCTCCTCGAGCCTATCATGAGCCTCGAAGTTGTAACTCCAGAGGATTACATGGGAGATATCGTGGGTGACCTTAACCGTCGTCGCGGACAGATCAACGCAATGGACTCAACTCTTGGTGCACGTATCGTTAAGGCATACGTTCCACTCGCAGAGCAGTTCGGTTACGTTACTATCCTCCGTACAATCTCTTCAGGACGTGCTACAAGCACAATGTCATTCGACCACTACGCTGAGGTTCCAGCAGGACTCGCTAAGGAGGTTATCGAGAAGAGTGGTTACAAGGCTGACGATGACGAATAATTGTTTAACAGAATTCAACGAAATTTGATATGAGCCAGATAATTAGAATTAAACTCAAATCATTCGATCACATGCTTGTTGACAAGTCGGCGAAGAAGATCGTTGAGACAGTATCTGCTACAGGTGCTCGCGTGAACGGACCTATTCCGCTCCCAACTAACAAGAAGATCTTCACTGTAAACCGTTCGACTTTCGTAAACAAGAAGTCACGTGAGCAGTTCGAGCTCAGCTCATTCTGCCGTCTTCTTGACATTTACGATTCAACTCCTAAGACTGTAGACGCTCTTATGAAGCTCGAACTTTCTTCAGGTGTTGAGGTTGAGATCAAGCTCAACTAATCGAAAAAATGTATTATATTTGCGTAGTGGTCCGATTTTCGGATCGGACCACAGCAAATTAATATAAGTTCAGGTCCCTTAGCTCAGTTGGTTAGTAGCACCTGACTCATAATCAGGGGGTCGCAGGATCATGCCCTGCAGGGACCACGCATTGAAAATCAAGCACTTACGATATTGTCGTAGGTGCTTGATTTCTTTTATCAGCATCATTTTTCACTTGTGCAACCCACGCTACAAGAATTGGTGAAATTGTGTATCGTCGCTCTTGAATATGTTGAAATATGAATGATTTTGCATACCGACGATACAAAAAAGCGCGTATTTGTGTCGCGTCGCTTCAATGTGGCCGTATTTTGCCGTGGCTTTCTCTGTTATATCAACTTATTTTATCGTTTGATACAAAGTTTATTCGTAAGTTTGCATGAATGCTTAATGTAAAGACTTATGAAGACACTTCGATTCATCATTGCGTGCCTCGCATTGGCAGCAGCTGCATCATGTGCACAGAGCTCAGCTCCGGACATGGACAATCCTGTAATTGAAACAATAATGGCTCGTCGAAGCATACGCCAGTACAGCCAGGAACCTGTTGACAGAGAAATCATGAACAAGATCCTGGAATGCGGCATAAACGCCCCGAACGGTCAGAACAGACAGTCATGGGAGATAAGAGTGATTGATAATCCTGAACTTATGGAGGAAATCAAGGATGCAATGGCTAAGGCTCATCCTGAGATGCCTGCACAGTCTGTGAAAGGATGCTTTAGAGATGCTCCTACAATGGTTTTCATTGCGAGAGATCCTTCGTATGACTTTTCAGCATATGACTGCGGACTCCTTGCTGAAAATATGATGCTTTCCGCATGGTCACTTGGTGTCGGTTCCATCTGTCTGGGAATGCCTGTCCGCTTCATGACCGACAATGACATATGCAAGCCATATATCGAGAAGCTCGGCTTCAGTGAGGGCTATGAATTCTGCCTCTGCGTCGGATTCGGCTATGCCCTTGAATCTCCTGACGCCAAGCCTCGTGATATGGGAAAGGTAAAATATATAGACTAATCCTCAAGGTCGCAGCCGGTGAAGTAGAAATCGGTTGCGGCTTTTTCTTTTGAGAAGCAGTAGAAAGTCAGCTCACCTGATGAGCAGACCTTGTCCTCGTGTGAGAGCGTGACTTCGATAAAGGCGAAATTGCGCTTCATTTCCTTTATACGGCCTCGTAGCTCTATCTTGATATCAGAACCCGTCGGAACGGGATGACGGTATTTCAGGGCCATATTTGTGGTCATTCCGGCGGTCTGGAGCTTTCGGCTTACAAGCCAGCCTGCAAGTTCGTCCATCAGAGTGGCCTGGATGCCTCCATGAAGAGTCTTGAGCCATCCCTGATAATTGTCGTCGGGGTTCCAGATGCATACAATGTCTTCACCATCCTCATAAAATTCCATTTTAAGTCCATAAGGATTGTCAGGGCAGCAGGCAAAACAATGGTATCCTTGATCCTGCAGTCCGAGGAATGGATTTCTGATCTTTTTCATCTTATAATCTTAGTTTAGGATTTACAAATCTATTTTTTTGCCGGGTAGGCGGAAGGGGGACATCCTTTCAGGCGGCGGAACGTACGGCTGAAATATGAGATGTCGTTGAATCCGCAGGCAAAACATATGTCAGACACAGACATTCTTCCTCCTTTCAGAAGGCGTGCAGCCTCTTCTATGCGCATTTCGTTGAGATAGTTGAAGTAGGTCTTTCCCATATGCTTGCGGAAGAAGGTGCAGAAGGCAGAGCGGTTCATTCCCGAATAGCTTGCCACCTCGTCCAATGTGATGTTCCGTGCGAAATTGCATACGGTATAGATGCTGATCTTCGACAGTCTCTGAGCAGTAAGGTCCGGCTTTGCATAACGGCCTATGATGCGTCCCTCTTCATCATCAGCTACACGGCGTATGATCTTCAGAACGGAGATTTCCTGTTCGTCCTTCTGTCCGGACCGCATTGACTTCAGAAGTGAAATTATTTCATCAGCCTTTTCTCCAGTCAAGGAAATGGCTCCTTCAATCTGCTGAAACTTCATTATATGTGTGGCGAATCCGGGAAGTGCCTCGGCTACCTTTTCAAGGAAGTCCTTGCGGATTATGATGGTCATGTTTTCTATCATTCCACCCCTGTCTGTCACCTCAGGGTCGAAATTCCAAACATGAGGAATCTCCGGCGGAATCAGCACCATGTCGCCCTCTGAAAAAGGTTCTTCTGTATCCCCGACGGTGCGGTTACCTTTGCCTGTGATGACATATGAAAGTTCCCATGAGTCATCATGCGAATGCCTGCCCATCTGCTTTTCAGGTGCGATGCGGACATGGTCATATATGATTGGGGCATTTCTCATGGCTACTATGTGAATTTAAGTCAAATATAGGTAAATATATGACAAGTCCCAAATGTGCTGTATGCATAAATTTGCATAATATTGTGCGCACCTGCCGGCTCAGGTGCCGTATCGCTAATAATCAAAGAAAACAGATATGAAACAGAATGTGTATCTTGCCTCGAAACCGAGGTATGAAATCCTGGACGGACTGCGCGGTGTCGCTGCTATGCTTGTAGTGGCCTTCCATCTTTTCGAGACCTATTCGAAAGGAGCTCCTTTCCAGATCATCAATCACGGCTATCTTGCAGTAGACTTCTTCTTCGTTCTTTCCGGCTTTGTTATCGGATATGCATACGATGACAGATGGGACAAGATGACCCTCGGCGGTTTCTTCAAGAGACGTCTCGTGAGACTTCAGCCGATGCTTCTGATAGGTGCTGTGATCGGTGTGCTCTTCTATTACTTCGGAGACCAGCCTCTCTTCCACCTTATTTCCAAGACTCCGGGCTGGAAGCTGGCCCTTGTTTTCGTTCTCGGCTGTTTCATGATTCCTGTACGTCCATCCATGGATGTGCGCGGATGGGATGAAAGCTTCCCTATCAACGGACCTCAGTGGACCCTTTTCTTCGAGTATATCGCAAACATCCTCTATGCCCTTGTATTCAGACATCTTCCGAAGTGGGGTCTTGCAATCTGCGTAGGAATCTTTGCTCTTCTTACTCTTGATTTCACCCTCGGTTGGGATGTTCTCGGCATCGCTCCGGCATATCAGGGACGAGTTATCGGCGGATGGTCACTTACAGTAGAGCAGCTCTATGTGGGCTTTGCACGCCTTCTCTATCCGTTCTTCTGCGGACTCCTCATATCACGTGTCGGTAAGTCTATCAAGGTGAACGGCGGTTTCTGGTGGTGTGCACTTGTGCTTGCAATCATTCTCTGCATGCCACGTGTCGGTGCTGCAACTGAGGCGGGATTCCTGATGAACGGTATCTATGAGGCAGTCTGCATACTCTTCATTTTCCCACTCATGGTGATGGTGGGAGCCGGCAGCAACATCAGCGGTGTGAAGTCGCTCAAGGTCTGCAAGTTCTTCGGAGAGATTTCATACCCTCTCTACATCACCCACTATCCGCTTATCTACATGCAGATGGCATGGACTGCATCGCATCCTGAGGCACCTGCATGGCAGCATGTGATGATGTCGGTATGCGTATTCTTCATCGCTATCTTCATCGCATGGGGAACACTCAAGGTATTCGATGAGCCTGTTCGCAAGTGGCTCACAGAGCATTGGCTCAAGAGAAAGTAATCTTCATACCATAAATAGAATCGCCAGACATAATTCGTGTCTGGCGATTCTTTTTTACAGAGCTGCAGCCTTGTCCAAGGCCGATTGGTTTATCAAGCGACGACTTTCGTTGACAGCAGACGATTGCCCATATCCTGAATTGCTGCATTGAGAATGTCAATTTCCTGATTGGTGAATCTTGCTGGTTTTCCATTTACAATAGTACCGTTCACTCTCTGATATAACCATTGTCTGGATTTTCCGAAATAACGTTTAGCAATATAAGCCAATGACATGAACGGAAGAATGTCTTCAAGCTGTCTTCTGATGATGATTCCGTTTATCTCATCGATGCTTTCCTGAATCTGTTCAGTCGCAATAGAAGCCACCTTCATGGTATCTTCATCGCACAATTCCGCAATCTCCTTCCTGACAGCATCTCTCTCCTGCTCATTCTTGGCATTCATATATCTGCTTTTTAGCAGATTCATCTTTTCCTTCGTAACCATATCACAGTTCCTTTATTCGTTCAACCATATCTTGTATCAGCATATCATAATATGCCAGAACTTCCTTTACTCCTTCTCTGCCCCTGAGCTCTGAATAAATCTCAAGGTAATACAGCAGTTCTTTTTCTGCATCCCGTCGTTCTTTAGTCTTTTTTCTCATTGCAAAAATAATAACCTTTTGGTAATAATCAAATATGATTGAATCATTTCTACAAAGTTCAGAAGGATTATCCGCGTAAAAAATTTTTACGCGGATAAGTACGACAATCGGCCTCAGACTGCTGTCCAAGGCCGATTGTTATTATAATTTTCTTGGATTTTGGTGCCAAAATCCAAGAAAAATTCAGAAAATATTGCATTTAAATCAGCTATATGCTCAAATTACAGAAGTTCCAATCCGATTCCGGGGCGTGAAGGAAGTACGATGTGACCATCGATCACTTCCATGCCTCGGAATCTGTCGTTTGTGATGAGAAGATTGCCGTCAAGATCGCAGAAATCTACGGCAGGAGCAAGCTGTGCGGCAGCAGATACTGCACATGAAGTCTCCGTCATACATCCTACCATTACCTTCATGCCCTCGGCGCGGGCATAATTGACCATTTTCCAGCCTTCGCGCATGCCTGTACATTTCATCAGCTTGATGTTTATTCCGTGATATGCGCCCTTTACTGATGGAATGTCAGCCAGTCTCTGGATGGATTCGTCCGCGAAGATCGGGAGGGGACTGCGCTCTGTGATCCATGCATTGTCGTCCATCCTCTCCTTGGCCATAGGCTGCTCTACCATCACGACTCCGTTCTCCTTCAGCCAGAAAATCTCATCCAAGGCCTTCTCGCGATCCTTCCAACCCTGATTGGCATCCACAGCCAGAGGCAGATCCGTAATCTCGCGGATGGTGCTTATCATCTCCTTGTCATTGTCCAGACCGACCTTGACCTTAAGGATATTGAACTTGTCCGCGCATTCGCGTGTCTTTTCGCGCACTACATCGGCAGTGTCGATTCCTATTGTGAATGTGGTGTCAGGTGCCTTTGTCGGGTCAAGACCCCAGATACGCCACCATGGCTGCCCCATCAGCTTGCCCACCAAGTCATGAAGAGCGATATCTACAGCGGCTTTTGCGGCGTTGTCTTCAGGTGAAAGGCCGTCTATATATGCAAGTATCGTTTCTAGCTGGAAAGGGTCGTTGAACTGCTCCAGGTTCACTTTGTTCAGGAAGTTGCAGACGCTCTCCACTGTCTGACCCAGGTAAGGGGGCATAGAGGCTTCGCCATAACCGGTATATCCTTCATAATCGATGCGCACCTGCACTCCGGGAGTGGTCTTGCGCGAATACGAAGACACAGTGAAGGTATGTCTGAGCAGCAGCTCATACGGCTCGAAGCTCAGCTTCATCTTTCCCGATCCGAGTCGGTTGACATTGAATCCGCCACCATTGCTTGACATGCATCCGTTTAGAATGCCGCTTCCGGCAACGGTCGCTCCGGCAGCCAAAATACCGGTCGCCTTTATGAAATCCCTTCTTTTCATGTGTGATAGTTTTATTTACCTGCGGGTGACTTTCTTGTTGTATTTGCGGCGGCGGTTGCGACGACGGTAGGCCTTGCGTGTATATTTGAGGATCACGAGGGTGATCAGACCGGCAAATACAAGGCAGATAAGTGTGTAGGTCCATGCTGAAGCATTGTCACCTTTGACACGAGACCACATCTTGAGGAGGGCCTCGGTGTCGGTGTCATGGAGCATTCCACATGATTCGACAGTCTTCTTTTCAGGATACATTACAGGATTGACACATACACTGTTTGCCTGAGGACCGAAGAAATAGCTTGCGTCAAGAGGCTCATACGACTCGGGATCTGACATGCTTTCAAGTATCATGTCACCTCCGATTGCACTCACATAACCTGTCATGTCCATGTTCCTGAGGGCATTTTCAGGCTTGCACATGAAGTTGATGAAGTAGTTGGCCGCCTTTACGTTCTTTGCATATTTAGGAATGACCCATCCGTCAAACCATATTACACTACCGGTTTCCGGAATGTTGTATCTGAGCTCCATGCCGATTTCTGCAGCCTCGTCGATCGCCCACTGAGCATCACCGCTCCATGAAAGGTTTATCCAGGCTAGCTCCTTGGTCATCTGCTCCTTTCCGAAGTCTGCCTCCCATCCGCATACTCCGTCGCGGAACGAATTCAGATATTCCTCCACCAATGCGATGGATTCTTCGGATGTGTCGTATGTCAAAGTTTCAAGAGACTTCTCTCCTGCATCGATCGCCTCTTTGTTGAGGGCTACCAGAAACGCGGTATACACGTCTCTGAACGCATCCTTCATGAGCACCTTGCCGCTGTAGGCAGGATTTCTGAGGACATCCCAGCTGTTTACATGCTCCTCTGCTATGTATTTAGGATTATAGATCAGACCTACTGTTCCCCACATGTAGCCGACAGAGTAATCGCGGGCATTTCTGCCGTTTTCCTCGATCTGTCCGAGCTTGTCGGAAATATAAGGAGCCACATTGCTGATATAGTCCTCCGTGTCGCTGAAGTTCCTGTCCAGAGGCAGCAGGAGGTCGTTCTTGAGCATTCTCTCGATTATGTAGTCCGAAGGACATACGACATCGTAGTCCTCGTGACCGAGTTCGATCTTCGAGAGCATGGTCTCGTTGATGTCGAAGGTCTGATAGATGATCTCTACATGTTCTCCAGTCTCTTCCTCATACCACTGTTCGAACTCGTCGAGAAGGTCTTCATCAATATAGTCGGCCCAGTTGTATACCTTGAGTATTTGGCTGCGGTCTTCTGAGCAGCCGGCAAGCGCAAATACAAGCGCAAGTGCTATAAGGATCTTCTTCATCATGCGGCTTTGTTTGAATTGCGTATCTTACGCATGTTGATGATAATGAGCAGGATGAGGATTCCCAGGAACATGATGGTAATCATCGGGCGGAGCTCAGGGGTAAGACCACCCTTGCGGGCGTCAGTGTAGATATATGTCGAAAGAGTGTCAAGTCCGATGGTTCCTCTTGTGAAGAATGTCACAGCGAAGTCATCCAGCGACATGGTGAACGCAAGGATGAATCCGGAAATCATTCCCGGCTTGAGGATCGGAAGAAGCACTTTTCTGAGAGCATATGCCGGCGTTGCACCAAGGTCGAGTGCAGCCTCATATACGTTAGGGTTCATCTGGGTCAGCTTAGGGAGTACGCTCAGCACTACGTATGGAGTACAGAATGTGATGTGTGCAAGAATCACTGTAACATAGCCCTGACTGATGTGAAGGAACACGAAGAGCAGGAAGAGCGATACACCGGTGATGATGTCCGGGTTGAGCATCGGAATGTTGTTCAGGAAGGTTACGGCCTGTTTTGCCTTGCCTCTCATGTTATGGATTCCGATGGCAGCGATTGTTCCCAATGCTGTCGATACTGTAGCAGCTATGAGGGCGATGAGAAGGGTGTTCTCAATGGCAGTCATGAGCGATCCTGTGCCCTGCATATTGCCTGTGAACAGGTTGCTGTAGAGCTTGGTCGAGAATCCGGTCCAGTTTCCGAGAACCTTGCTCTCTGTGAACGAGAACACGGCAATGAAGACTATCGGCGCATACAGAATGATCAGCAGCAGCCATATGTAACATTGTGCGAAAAATCTCTTCATGGCTATACGATTCCGTTGACTTCCTTCTTATTGTCCTGCAATAAGCTTGTTATACCTATGATCACGAGCATCACCAGCGAGAGTGCGGCTCCGTAGTTCCACATCGAAGAGTTGATGTTCTCCTGGATGATGGTACCGAAAAGCTTTATCTTGTTGTTGGTGAGGAACTCCGAGATTGCGAATGTGCTGACTGTCGGCATGAACACCATCATCACGCCGCTGATCACTCCCGGCATCGAGAGTGGAACCTGCACTTTCCAGAACACCTGCCATGGACTTGCACCGAGGTCAGATGCTGCTTCTGCATAAGACTGGTCCATCTTCTCGAGGATGTTATAGATCGGATAGATCATAAACGGAAGATAGTCATACACCAGACCGGTGATGAGAGTTCCCTTTCCGAGCTGGATGCCGAGCATATGGAAGAGTTCTGCAGTAGCGAGGGTTCTCATGAGAGCATTGATCCACATCGGCATGATGAAGAGCACGATGGTCACTGCACTCTTGTTGAGTTTCTTGTTGGCCAGGATCCATGCTGCAGGATAACCGAGCAGGATGCACAGTGCAGTGTTCTCTATGGCCACTTCAAGGGAGAGAGCGAATGTTCCTATAGCATCAGCGTCCTTGAAGAACTTGGTGAAGTTGCCGAACGTGAATCCTCCGGCCCCGTCCTGAAATGCATAGAGCATGATCAGGATGAGAGGCAGAGCCACAAACAGCACCAGGAATATGGTGTAGGGCAGAGCCCATGTACTTCTCTTATTGAATCTCATCTCAGTCAACGATCTTGATGTCCTTAGG
>JAFZGK010000024.1 GCA_017555445.1 Bacteroidales bacterium | reverse complement strand
ATAGGCTGGCCATGGAAGTTACCTGCAGAAATGATGAGATCCTCGTCAGGGAATACGGTCGGATTGTCAGTCGCGCTGTTGATCTCAATCTCGATTACAGACTTCACATATCGGATGGTATCCTTCGATGCGCCATGCACCAGAGGGATGCATCGGAACGAATACGGATCCTGCACATGCACCTTCTTCTGCTTGATGATCTCGCTGCCTTCAAGAAGTTTGCGGAAATGCTCGGCAGTCTCGATCTGGCCCTGATGTGCGCGCACTGCATGAACCTGATGATAGAACGGCTCGATGCGGCCGTCATATGCCTCAAGAGACATAGCACCGATCTTATCAGCCCAGCCTGAAAGTCTCTCAGCCTGGATGAGTGACCACACTGCATGAGCACTCATGAACTGTGTACCGTTGAGGAGGGCAAGGCCTTCCTTTGACTTGAGCTTGATGGTCTCCCATCCGAGCTCTGCCCATACATCAGCGCTCTGGCGTACTTCGCCTTTGTAATATACCTCGCCAAGACCGATAAGCGGAAGACAGAGGTGTGCAAGGGGAGCAAGGTCACCTGAAGCGCCGAGCGAACCCTGCTGATAGACAACAGGAAGCACGTCATTGTTGAACATGTCTATAAGACGCTGTACTGTCACAAGCTGTACGCCTGAATATCCGTATGAAAGCGACTGGACCTTGAGGAGGAGCATGAGCTTCACGATCTCAGGACGGACAGTCTCACCTGTACCGCATGCATGTGACATCACGAGATTGTGCTGGAGCTGTGAAAGATCCTCTGCAGGAATCGTGATGTTGCAAAGCGATCCGAAGCCTGTGGTCACACCATATACAGGTCTTCCGATATCCTCCATCTTCTTGTCGAGGAATTCGCGGCATTTCACTATGGCTGCCTCAGCTTCCTTGCCGAGTTCGAGCTGTGTACCAGCTGCCAGAAGTGTCTTTACATGGTCGATTGTGAGTTTCTTGTGAGAAATTACGTGGTTCATATAGCAGTTTGTTTGATTTATCAGTGCGGGTTGAAGCCATATCGGCTAAATCATACAAATATATAAAATATCCCCGTATCTTTATCAGAATAGGATGATTATAATTATCTTTGCGGTCTTGACAGACAATTGCTATGAAAAGATATCTATTGATAATGACACTCTTATGCTCCGCATTTGCCGCAAGTGCGCAGAAGTGGACAGTGGAGTGGAATGCGGACTCATATATGCTTGCCGGAACAGCTGACTACCTCCCTTTCTGGGCAAGGACAGGCCATGACGGCATCCTGCCTTATTCCTCTGCAGGAGTCGTGACTGCCGGTACTGACGTGAAATGGCGTTCGCAGAACGGATTCTTCTTCGAAGCAGGAGCAAACCTCGTGGGCAGCATCGCTTCAAGGAATCCTTGGCAGAAGGACCAGGCAGCCGGTTTCGTGGACAGACTTTATGCAAGCGGCGGATGGAAGATGCTTCGACTTGACGTGGGAATGATACCACGTGAAAAGTCACTTGGCGATCTTTCGATAAGCGGCGGTGACATCATGTGGTCAGGCAACGCACGCAATATCCCCGGAATCAATGCATCAACGGACTGGATATATTTCGAGAAGGGACACTGGTTCGGATTCAAGGGTAATCTCGCTCATTATCAGTTGATTGATAATAGATATGTGAAGGGAGCGATGATCCATAACAAGGAACTTTCAGTAAAGTTCGCCCTCGGTCGCAAGGTGGATTTCATCGCGGGATTCGGCCACTGGGCTCATTGGGGAGGAAACTCTCCGGTATATGGTGATTACCCGATTTCACTTATTGACTATTACAGGATATTCATGGCCTTGAGCGGTGGTGAGGATGCTTCGCTCTCGGATCAGGTGAACGTGCTCGGCAACCACTTGGGTAGAGAATATATCCGTGTCGACTGGCGTGCAGATGCCTTTACAATGACTTTCCAGTATGACAAGCCTTTCGAGGACCGTTCAGGAATGAAGTACAAGAATGCTCCGGACGGCATCTGGACATTGAAGTTCGCGTTCAAGGACAGGGATGCGCTGGTGACAGATGTAGTTTACGAACATATCCGCACCACATGGCAGACAGGTCCGGCACATGACAGACCTGCCACTGAAGAGGAAATGGCAAAGCAGGATCCGAATGATCACTATTATGGAAAGATTGTTCTCGGTGGTTGTGATAATTATTTCTCCAACGGAGAGTATAAATCAGGTTGGACAAATCATGGACGAACAATAGGTCTTCCGCTTATACTTCCGACAGCTCCGGGACAGGACGGGATATGTCAGGGCATCATAAATAACCGCATTCGCGGTCACCATATCGGTCTCAGCGGAATCGTCTTCGAGACTGTTCCATATACATTGAAGGCAACTTATACCAAGAATTACGGAAGATATCATCAAGGTGAGTCATCATTCTTTGCATCTACCCCGCGACAGCTCTCGCTCGCCCTCGAAATGGAATTCGGACGCAGCATAACCAACCTTCCGCTCAATCTTGCAGTAGGAGTATATGGTGATGTGGGTAAGGTATATCAGAATTCAGCGGGACTTACTCTCCGCATCTCTTACAAGGACTTCCGCCGTTTCTAGACTCCAAGTCTTCCTGAAATCCAGTTGAATATCCTCTGACGGTCCTCAGTGGATGCTAGATCTATTGAATTGATGCAGCCGAAACATGCATTGCATGACCTGTCGAAACGTCTGAGATTGCGTGTGACATGTCTGCTTCCTCTATGCGGCTTAAGATACAGCAGCCTGCGGGATGTCGGCACGACTTTCAGTCTGCCGGCCTTAAGTTCGGTTATATAGAAAAGTTCCTGGGAATTGTATTGACGAGGTGTGCGGAAACGGTCCAGGAGATTGCGGACGAGCACCTCGGGATGCTCTGCAAAGAAATTTTCATAGAAGCTGCGCTTCAGCGCGCGCGGCGTATGTGCAAGATAAAGGAAGACAGGATGACCTCCAAGGATCTTGACAGCATTGATCATCGACCCCTTGAATGTGGCCTTGGCACGTCTGTTCTTCCATCTCTTGATCCTTCTGAAAAGCCTTTCAAGCCAGGTCCACCTCCAGTCGGCATAGCAGACTGTCTTGTCTCCCTGATAGAAGTCTTCAGGCTTTACCGGACCGGCAAGGAAGAAATCGTCGTTCATCAGCACAAAATGTTCGCTGAGTCCCGGTATCCTCCAGATCACCGCCTCGATAGATCTGGAATTGAAGATCGGGAGATACTTCTCATATCCCCTGAATATGACCTGGTGGTCCACTATCTCCACAGGAATATGCCCATCAGGAAAGCGGGCAGCCAGATGTTCCTCCAGACGAGGGTCCTGACTGTCTGTCACGATGAAGATCTTCCTGATGAATGGGGCGAAGATATTGATCGAATCGATGCACCAGAATATTTCTCCGAGGTCGCTGAAACGGGTGGCTGCTGCTACATCCGCATGCTTCTCCTCCTTCTTTCCGGTAAGGTGCTGGCGGCGTTTTGCCGCCAGTACCGGATCATCTCCGTCCACCCATGGTATCACTATGTCGATAGGGTAGTCGGTCATTTTATTTAGCAAAGAGCCTTTCTGATAAGTTCTTCGTCAGCTATGTTAGGGAGAGTCACCTTGAGGCCTGGAGTGCGCTCCATTTCGCGCTTGATGGCATTCATGGCACCCTCGTTACGCGCCCAGCTGCGACGTGCGATACCGTTGTTCACATCCCAGAGGAGCATCTCGCTGATGTGACGGTCCGAATCCTCGCTTCCGTCTATCACCATGCCGAATCCGCCGTTCATGACCTCGCCCCAGCCTACGCCGCCGCCGTTGTGGATTGAAACCCATGTCGCGCCGCGGAAACCGTCGCCGATCACGTTATGTACAGCCATATCCGCACAGAACTGAGAGCCGTCGTAGATGTTCGATGTCTCGCGGAACGGTGAGTCTGTTCCTGATACGTCGTGATGGTCACGGCCGAGAACGATAGGACCGCTGATCTCGCCGTTGCGGATAGCCTCATTGAATGCAAGAGCTATCTTGGTACGTCCCTCACAGTCAGCATAAAGGATACGTGCCTGTGAACCGACCACAAGATTGTTTTGTCCTGCCTCCTCGATCCAGCGGATGTTGTCCATCATCTGGCCCTGGATCTCCTCCGGTGCCTCAGCCATGATTTCTCTCAATACCTTTGCTGCGATGGCATCTGACTTTGCAAGATCCTCCGGTTTCTCAGACATGCAGACCCAACGGAACGGACCGAAGCCGTAGTCGAAGAAGAGGGGCCCCATGATGTCCTGAACGTATGAAGGATATTTGAAGCGGCCGTCCTCGCGGACTACGTCTGCACCAGCGCGTGAAGCCTCAAGAAGGAAGGCATTGCCATAGTCGAAGAAATACATTCCCTTTGCAGCCAATCTGTTTACTGCGGCTGCATGTCTTCTGAGCGACTCCTGGACACACTCCTTGAATCTTTCCGGCTCCTCAGCCATCATGCGGTTGGACTCCTCATATGAATATCCTACAGGATAGTAGCCGCCTGCCCATGGATTATGGAGTGATGTCTGGTCAGAACCGAGATCCACGTGGATGTTTTCCTGATCGAGTCTCTCCCAAAGATCCACTACATTGCCCTGATATGCGATCGATACGACTTCCTTGTCCTCGACAGCCTTGCGGATGCGTGGGATGAGAACGTCAAGGTCGTCATGGATCTCATCCACCCAACCCTGCTCGTGTCTCTTGTGAGCAGCATGAGGATTGACCTCTGCGCATACGCTCACTACGCCTGAGATGACACCGGCCTTAGGCTGTGCACCAGACATTCCGCCGAGACCTGCAGTCACGAAGAGCATACCCTTCATGTTCTCCTCTGTTGCAGGGATTCCGCTGGCCTTGAGCTGCTTGCGGGCAGCGTTCATCACGGTGATGGTTGTTCCGTGAACGATGCCCTGAGGACCGATGTACATGTATGAACCTGCAGTCATCTGGCCATACTGCGACACTCCGAGAGCATTGAACTTCTCCCAATGGTCAGGCTTCGAATAATTCGGGATCACCATGCCGTTGGTCACGATCACGCGTGGAGCATCCTTGTGGCTAGGGAAGAGTCCGAGAGGGTGACCTGAGTACATCACGAGGGTCTGCTCGTCTGTCATTGTTGCAAGATACTGCATCACGAGGCGGTACTGAGCCCAGTTCTGGAACACCGCACCGTTACCACCGTAAGTGATGAGTTCATGCGGGTGCTGAGCCACGCGGTAATCGAGGTTGTTCTGGATCATCGCCATGATGGCCGCAGCCTGACGCGACTTTGCAGGATACTCGTCGATAGGTCGTGCATACATTTCATAATCAGGACGGAAGCGGTACATATAGATGCGGCCGTAGTCCTTGAGCTCCTGTGCAAACTCCTCTGCAAGCAATGTATGATGCTCAGCAGGGAAGTAACGTAATGCGTTCTTGATGGCGAGGACCTTCTCCTCGGCGCTGAGAATCTCCTTGCGCTTAGGGGCATGGTTCACACTTGTGTCATATGCTTTCGGCTCCGGAAGAACTGCCGGAATGCCTGCCAAAATATCTTCGTGGAACTTATTCATGATTAAATCTTACCGTTAACGATTTCAAGTACTTCTGCTTCGGCAACGATGGCTGCAGCTGCGATTTCAGCGGCCTCTGCGCAAAGTCTGTCAGCAGCCTCGCGGTCAGCAAGACCTGCAGCGTTGATGCGAACATTGAGCTGAGCACCAAGAACTGCCGAACGAGCAGCAAGTGCACCAACACCTGCGTCAGACACTGAATTAGGATTACCCTCGGCAGCCATTGCCTTCACGATAGGGAATACCTCGAAAGCGGTCTTCATGGTCTTGAGAGGGACCTCAGTCGCGTAAAGAGTAGCTGCTTCGAGGGCCGCAGCTCGTGCTGCCTTCTCTTCCTCAGAACCCTTAGGCATACCGATGGCAGCCATGATCTTGTCGAATGCTGCAGTGTCCTCGTCAACGAGTGCGAGAAGCTTTGTCATCACAGCCTGACCCTTGTCAGCCCAGTCTGAGAACTCCTTCCAGCGTGCATCCCATCCTGCCTTATGTGAAGAAAGGTTGGCTACCATAGTGCCGAGAGCCGCTCCAAGAGCACCCATGTATGCTGAAATCGATCCGCCGCCCGGAGCTGGAGACTCAGATGCTGTCTCGTGTGCAAAGCCCTTGCATGTCATGCGTACGAGGCGTTCGCGGGCAGCTGTCTCTGCCGGGTCCTCGATGAGGAACTCCACTACTTTTTCCTTCGGATCGAACGGCTTAAGGTCATCCAGTCCCATAGACTTCACTGCAATCTTCATGATCTCCTCTTCCGAGATACCGGTCGAGCGCTGCTGCTTCTCAAGGAAGTAGCGGCCTGCCTCGATGAGGGTACGCTTAGGTACGAGACCTACGATCTCAGTACCTGTCACACGGAGACCACGTGCCTGAGCCGCACGGCATACCTCGTCGAAAGCCACGTGAAGCGGAGTAGTGTTGATGTCTGTAATATTCATTGACACCTGAGCGATGCCATATTCATCGATGAACCATCCGATTGCCTTGCAACCTTTAAGGGTGCCAGGAATCATGACAGTCTTGCCCTCGGAGTCCTTCACGATCTTGCCGGTGATAGGATTGCCCTCTCTCTTCGGACGACCCTTCTCGCGTACGTCGAATGCGATGGCGTTTGCACGGCGTGTAGAAGTTGTGTTGAGGTTGTAGTTTACAGCGATAAGGAAATCACGTGCGCCAACGTTGGTTGCACCGGCCTGTGCTGCGCGATCTGTGTAGCATCCAGGTCCGAAGTCAGGCTGACGGTCAGGGTCTCCCATCTTCTCAGGAAGAGCCTCATACTCACCTGCACGGCAGACTGCAAGATTCTTGCGTTCAGGCTTCTGTGCAGCAGCCTCATAGCAGTAGCATGGAATCTCAAGCTCATCGTAGATGCGTTTTGCGAGTACTCTTGCGAGCTCAGCACACTCCTCAAGTGTGATTCCTGAAATAGGAATGAGAGGAAGCACGTCAGTAGCACCTGAACGAGGGTGAGCACCATGATGCTGACGCATGTCGATGAGCTCACCAGCCTTCTTTACACCCTGGAATGCCGCCTCGACTACAGCCTCGGGACTTCCTACGAATGTCACGACAGTACGGTTGGTAGCCTCGCCCGGATCCACGTCCAGGATCTTCACTCCACCAGATTTCTCGATAGACGTCACGATGGCGTCAATCACTTCCTTGTTGCGTCCTTCGCTGAAATTAGGAACGCACTCGATGATTCTTTCCATATAGGTTATGATGATTTATTAAATTTCACAAACAATCTATAAAGTTAATCCTTTTTATCTTAAAATCACTGAATATGGAGAAAATTGTCGCATAATGCGGCAGTGGCCTCTCTGTGGGTCACGATTATGATTGTCTTTTTTTTGAAATGTGAAGTTATGTTGCCGATGAGGGCATCTTCTGTTTCCGCGTCCAAGGCCGATGTAGGCTCATCCAGAAGCAGGATTGATCCCTCGTGCAGCAGGGCCCTTGCGATACAGATCCTTTGGGCTTGACCTTCGCTGAGACCGTTTCCACGCTCTCCGCACGGCGTGTCAAGGCCTGCTGGAAGATCATATACAAACCCGGCCACGGACATGGTCAAGGTCTCCCGTAGCTGTTCTTCCGACGCGTCAGGATTTCCTAGAAGAAGGTTCTCGCGGATGGTGCCGCTCATGAGTGTATTGCCCTGAGGCACATAGATGATGTTGCACCTTGTCTTGGATGATGCAGGTGCCGATGTGTCATTGTTATAGATCTCAACCGATCCTTCCACAGGTCTTATAAGACCTAGCATGAGTCTGATCAAGGTGCTCTTTCCTACGCCTGTGGCTCCGGTCAGCGCAGTTGAAGTGCCAGGCGCAAAATCATATGAGAACCCGTCTATAATCTTGTTCCGGGAATCAGGATACGAGAAGCTGACATTGCTGAATCTGCATCCTGCCATCTTTCCGAGATTGATTGATTCACCCTTTTCCTCAGCCTCCATGTTCTCTATCTCAGCGAGCCTTTCACTTGCTGTGATGCTGTTGATCAGGGTAGGGATCTGGCTCGAAAGGTTGATTACCGGTCTCTGGACCTGTCCGACAAGCTGAAGGAAGGCTGTCATGATTCCGAAAGTCGCTGTATCATGCATGATTCCGAACACTCCCCAAAGGAATGCAGCCGCATAACCTGCTGAAAATCCGGTCTGTATTATGCTGCGGGTAGTTACGGAGTAGTTCAGCTTGCCCTTGACCTGCTTGCTAAGGGTCTGCTGGCGGTCAGCGAGAGCATCGCTCACATATGGTGTTTTCTCCAGAGTGTTGACTATTACTCTGTGCTGGATATTTTCCTGAATCATTGAGTGTAGCTGACCTTCGGTTGACCTGATCTCGCTGTTTATCTTCCTCATCTTCAGGATATAGCTTCGGCTCAGAAGGAGCATGAAGACCATGATTCCGGGGATGGTCCAAGCCAGGCCCGGTGCAAGGATGAAAAGGAAGATGAATGCGGAAAGGAACCTTATTCCGTCGCTGAGGATGGATGGGACAGACTTTGTCACTGTATCACAGGTTGTCTTCACGTCATCCATGACCCTGTTGACGAGATCTCCCGAATGGAAGGCCTCCTTACCGTTCCATCTGCTGTACATTATGCTGGTAAACAGTCTGTGACGAAGATTGTTCTTCAGAAGTATGTCACTCTTTACGGTAAGGGTCTGTTCCAATGCAGAAAGCAGGATCTGCAGCACAAGGGCAGCCACAAGTCCGCATATGTACATGTGAAAAGTCTCTCCGTTGCCGGATGTGGCGATGTCTACGAGCTTCTTCGAACATAGCACAAAGGTCAGCGACGCACCGACATGGAAAATTCCTATCGCGGCACAGGCCACGACATGTCCACGGACACCGTCAGATGCCCGCCATAACCACTTTATGCAGTCAATTATCCTCATTTTATCCTTACGAAGAGGTTTTTCATACCCTTAATGAAATAGAATATCCACGAATATACCACATAAAACGGTGCTATCGGCAGTATTCTTAAGGTTCTTGATGTGCTCTTTCTGAAAGAGTGGAATTTGCCCGCAAAATGTCCCTTCGGACGTGCGGTCTTTGATTTGGAATGCTTACCGAAATTTCCTTCGCTGAATATGATTTCAATGACCATTTCAGCCCTCCCGTCGCAGCTGCCGTCATATAGAGGACATTCATTCTCAGGCAGTCCGATATACCTGACAGCAATGCTGCCTAAGGTCTGCCATGCGTTTTCAAGCCTGAATCTCTTGAGATTCCTCTTGAGTTCGTCCTTGTCGATGTCATGATGGAAACGATGGAGATAGATCGACCAGTCGCAGATCTGCCTCAGGCCGATTCCTCCGTTTATGAAATGGTGCCATGCATGATTCATGATATATGGCGCATTGAAATCTGCTGGAGGAACAGTCACCTTATGTCCGTCGATTTCAACTTCGTACAGTTTAGAGCTTTCCAGACTCTCTATCGTCCATTCCTGGAAAAGCCTGTCAGACCTGAATCCCGGCAGTATTTCCGCTATCCTGTGAAGCTCAATAGAAACCCCGTCAGACTCCATATTGAAATGCTTCATGTGCCTGTATTTGGTTACATCATGCTCCACACCCGGTTCCAGCAGATCCATCGCCTTGAGGAAATTCTTCTCTCCTACATACATGTCAATATCTCCGCATTGACGCGTTGTAGGCTTAGGATAGTTTGATGCGAGTCCCTGACCTTTGAAAAGGGCGGAAGGAATATTGTGGGATGCTAGAAATGATTGTATTTCAACGACTTTCTTGTTTAGAAGAGAGTGCGACTGCGCAATCTGTATAGCAATGGAATATAGGGCCATGCTCTCCTGAGCCGAAGGCCTCATCTCTTCCGGAAGAGACGGCACAGCGTCAGCTATCAGGCCTGGAACAGTCTGCTCTTTTGCATATCTGAGCACCTCAGGCCAGTTCGGCTTCCTGTCAAATTCCGGCTCTTCTCCCCACAAGGCAGTCCTTATGAGAGCGAGCAAAGCGAGTTTAGAATCGTCCATTATCTGATAAGTCCTATCTCCATCCATTTTGCTGTGATGGCAGCAGCATCCTTTTCTGCTGTCTCCCTGTCGATCTCATACTGGGATACCAGCAGGTCTGCAACAGTGCTGCAGTCAAACTCCTTTCCCTCAAGCTCCTTCCAGAGGAAGGCTGCTGTTCCGTTAAGGGTTATGAGCTTGTTGAAGTTAACCTGATTTACCCCTTCTCCGATCACGGTCGCATGTCCCATGATGTCGCGAAGTACGAATCCGTCCACTATCTTCATATGTTCCTGTATATTACTTTATTATACGTCTGTATACTGCAAGCAGGTATCTTCTTGCCGGAAGGAGGATCTTCCATACGGTTGCAGCTGACTTATGCCTGAATGAACTGCAGTCAGTCTCCTTTCCGTTCCTTATTATCTTGGTGGCCAATGCCAGGACATCCTCCCTTCTGCACCGCTCCTTGCCTGCGATATTTCCGTCTCCCATGAGAGTCACCTCGTCGCCCTCAATTCTGATTATGCGATGGATGACATAGGCAGACTGGCCGACTCTTGCGAGCACTATGTCTCCGACTCCGGCGCCCTCCGCCCTTTTGAGCTCGACACTGTCCTTTCCTCCACGGATGAACGGCAGCATGCTTGAACCCTTCGGGGTGAAAGTGACTGCCGTACCCTTCTCTACAAGTCGGACTATTTCCGGGATGAGAAGGTCGTTCTGTACATTTATCTTTTTCATGCCCACACCTCCGTTACTGCCTGTGAACATACTCTCGCCGCATCCTCATCAGGAAGGCATTCCATTCTCCAGCAAGGTACAGAAGCGATTATCTTCTGGATCGTACGGTCCTTTCCGTCCGCCAGATTCCTTTCCCATGTCATACCAGAAATGCTGGTCATCAAGGATGCATAGGATTCTACTATATGGAGCCTGTGTGCCTTGTTGTAAGGCGCGCGGGCTATCCTTATTATTCCACCGATCTGTGCATGCATGTTCTTATAGCAATGGGTCTTCCCGCTCCATGGCGACCCGTATGCGATGGGTTTCCCGTCTTCGTCGATCCTTATTATAGGATGGTCGTCGTTCATGAGCACGACTCCATTCAGGGTATTCAGCCACATGCGGCTGTGGGTGCTTTTGCCCGTGCCGCTCTTTCCGAGGAAAAGGTAGGCTTTCCCTTTGTATGTTACGGCGGAAGCATGTACGAAGGCTGTATCGTGACATGCTGACGCAAGAAGGAAACAGAAGTTGACCGCAGTATTGAAGGTCAGCCATCTTTCTGTTTCATTTCCATATAAGGCACATTCGGCCTTCCTGAAGTCGCCGCTTATCGAAAGGCGGCCGTTGGCCTCTTTCGATGACGGCTGGGTGAACTCGAAATAATATCCGTCCCGAGATTTGAATGCATCCAGTATCATCTGGCCCGGCTCAGTACTGTCTGCATTGGAATATACCTGATCCGCATCCTGATTTCTGCAGATGCTCTCAAGGATACCGATGCTGAACAGAAGGTCGGACGCTCCGGCGTCATGCTCAAAATGTCCGAACGGTTCGTCCATCCGGTTCCACAACGAGTCCCTGCTGTTCATTCTTATCTCGAACAGATGACCGGCAACCTTATATGTTTTTCCTGTATTCATATCCGAATATAAAGATACTGGCTTTTTGATGAATAAGCAAAATTTGTATTTGAAATAATGACCGTCCAAGGAGGCTGTGTCACATTTTTCAAGAAATATGTCATTTATTTAGATAACGTATAGAGCCCTGTATCTTATATTTGTATTAAATAATGTGACCTATGATAAAACAGATTTCAGTATGTTTCACACTACTGCTGATGCTATCATGTATCGGTGGAAATACAATAGAAACCCTCTCAGATGACCGCGTCCATGTGGCTGATTCGGTGCTGCATTACAAGAATCTTGGAAAGAATCTTCGTAATGCCGGTCAATATAATGAGGCCTTGCAGGCCCATAATGCAGGACTGGATTATGCCCGCAGCTCATGCGATACGCTCGAGGTCATTCAGGCCTTGAACAATATCGGTACAGTCTACCGAAGGATGGGACTTCTGGATGAAGCTGCGTCATGGCACTACCAGGCTTTGACCTGGTGCGAGATGTGGAGTGACTCGACCAGCACGACAGCTCTCAAGAACAGGGTGGTGTCCCTCAACGGTATCGGCAATGTACATCTTTCCATGGGAAATTCCCAGATAGCTATGGGTGCCTTCCGCGAAGCCCTCAAAGGCGAAGCGAAGCTTCAGAGCGGAACAGGTCAGGCCATCAACCATGCGAATATCGGCGCCCTTTATGAGGAAATGGGCCAGATCGATTCAGCATGGCACCACTATACCCTGTCGATGAAATTCAACAGGGAGACAGACAATCAGCTCGGAATAGCCCTCTGCAACAATCACTTCGGACGTCTGTATGAGATGGACGGGGATTTCTCAAAGGCTGCAGAGGAATACAAGGCGGCGTACGATATCCTTTTCGACGGAGTTGATAAATGGCACTGGCTTCAGGCTGCAGTCTCATTGGTAAGAGTACAGATGCAGCTCGAGAACCTCTACCTCGCCCGCAGATATGCTGATGAAGCTATAGAGGTTGCAGAAGGAATCGGTTCCACCTCCCACCTGGTGACCCTGTATAACTACAGATACCGGATAGACAGGTATTCAGGGGATTTCAGATCGGCTCTTGGTTATCTTGAAAAGGCGACTGAGTATGCTGACAGCCTCTCAAGGGAGAGAAATGAGACTGAGATATATGAGCTCCGTTCCGGATATGAAAGGGAAAGGAACCGTATGGAGGTTGAGGCTATGCGTAAGGCTCACGATCAGGAAAACCGCAGAAATAACATGATCTTGGTAAGCGTTCTTCTGACTCTTCTGCTGGCAGCCGTCATTATAGCCATATTGTTCTATGCTCTTCGTCTGCGATCAAGGAACCAGAAGATCCTCAGGGAGCTCGATTCTACAAAGAACAACTATTTCGTAAACATCGCTCATGAGTTCAGGACCCCTCTTACGGTGATTCTTTCGGCAGCAAGGAAAATACGTGACAACGCTTCGGAAGATATCGGAATTCAGGAGGATTCGCAGGATATCATAAACCATTCGAAGGAACTTCTTCACCTTGTCGGCCAGGTGCTGGATGTTGCGAAGATGACCTCCGGCATTGCTCCGGATCCGGTGTGGAGACGCGGTGATATAGTGTCCTATGTATCCGGTATATGTGAACGATATTCGAGGTTTGCTGAAAGCAAGGGTGTAGCCTTCTCGTATGAACACACCCAGGACAGCATGGATATTGACTTTGTTCCTGATATGTTCCTCAGGGTTGTGCAGAACCTTCTTTCAAATGCCTTCAAGTTTACTGACAGGGGAGGAAGGGTCATTCTTTCTCTTGAGAGAGCAGGGGAGAATCTGGTTATTAAGGTGATTGACAACGGAAGGGGAATCCACCCTGACCAGCTGGAGGATATATTCAAGCCATTCTACGGCGGCAGCGGTGATATCGGTACAGGAGTGGGACTGTCTGTCGTGAAGTTGTCTGTTGAGGCCATGGGAGGCTCTGTGAGGGTCAGAAGTGAGGTCGGAAAGGGTACGGAGTTCATTGTGGTGCTTCCTCTAAAGCAGGATAAGATAACTGGCCCTATTGAAAGTGCGGATGAACTTGTATGCGATGCCGAGCCTTTGGCTAAGCAGCTGGTAAATGATGACGTTTCTCAGGAGGATGCTCCACGTATCCTTATCGTGGAGGATAAGCCGGAAGTCGCACGTTGGGAGATGAGGCATCTTGATTCCGGATATGCCTTCTACTTCGCCGCCGACGGTGCGCAGGCACTGAAGAAGGCGGAAGAAGTAATTCCTGACCTTATTGTGACAGATGTCATGATGCCGGTGATGGATGGTCTTGAATTCTGCAGGAAGATACGCGCGAATGAGCTTCTGTGCCATGTGCCTGTAATTATGGTCACAGCAAAGGCGGGACATGAGGAGCGCCTTGCAGGTCTTGAAGCAGGGGCGGATGCGTATATTGAGAAGCCGTATGACCAGAAGGAGCTGTCCATGAGGGTGAAGATGCTCCTTGAGCAGAGGGCGCAGCTCAGAAAGAAGATAGAAGAGGGTAAGGAAGATGCAGATACTTCTTATTCTGCAGCTGACCGGGGATTCATGGAAAGATTCGATACTCTTCTTGACAGCGCATTTGCCAGCGGTCATGTGGACTGCGAAAAGCTTGCTTCCGAGCTATGCATCGGTAGAGTCCAGCTCAACAGAAAGCTCAAGGCTATCACAGGCTGCAAGACTACCGAATATATCCTGAACATGCGTATGGCGAAGGCCAAGAAGCTGCTCTCCTCGACAGATCTTTCTATCGGAGATATTGCGCTCCAGTGCGGTATCGAGGACGTCGGTTATTTCAGTACATTGTTCCGTAAAAATGTAGGCGTGACCCCTACAGCCTATCGTAAAGGCTGATTTTCAGTCTGGAAGTCACATTAGTCAAATATAAGGTTACTTTAGTCCAAGCCCGCAGAAGCGGGCTTTGCTAATTTTGTAGTATTGAAGTTTTACAACACTAAATCTTAATGCCATGAAAGAGAAAATTTACGTGGCTCCTCAGGTAGAGGAGATCGAAATCACAGTTGAACAGCCAGTCCTTCAAAGTTCAGTTGGTGACTATCCAGGTTATGGTGATGAGCATTATCTTAATTGATAGCTTTTGTTGAATCTTTATTTATTTGTAAACCATGAAAAAGATATTATTTGTAACTGCGGCGGTTTTAGTTCTTTTTGCAGGGTGCACAAAAGTGTCATCTTCTTTGGACGATCAAGATATAAAATTGGAGTTTACTGTTGCGGAAAGACCGGATTACGGAGTACAGACAAAAGCAATTAAGACCGGATGGGAAGAATATGATGAAATAAGAGTCATACTATCAGTGGATGATATGGGAAATGAGTACCTTACTAATCAATATGGTGATAATTCTGTCGGTATAGTTAGATATAATGGTAAGTGGAAAGAAGGTGCTATCAAAAATATTCATGTAAGTAGTACAGGGTACTATAATGCTATTTATCATAAAGGTAGTGTTGAATTATCTGATGCAAATAGTTGGGGAGCAAACTTATCTAAATATAAAGGCGGCGAATATTTGACTGCAAAAGGTACTTATCAATATTCTGACGGTGTCTTGAAACTAAGCCCTATTGTGATGGAAAGACCGGCTGAACTGATGCAAATTTCTGTAAAAGGCCTTTTTAAAGAAGATTCAGAGGGTGGTGCATGGCAATTGACTGTTGAAAAATATACCTCTGGTGAAAGTTTGACACATGTGACACATCTTGTGAGTTCAAGTGTTTCTCTTGATTCTCAGGGAAATGTTGTAGTGAATCCAAATAATTATTACTCTGCAGATGGGGTTGATAATGGTGACGATAAATCATTTTGCTTCTATGTCGGTAATGATAGTAATATCGCAACTGTTCAAGCCTTCACTTATACACTGACCAATGGAAAGAGTACATATAAATATTCAAAGATAAATTCCCTCTCCAAAGGTAAAGCCTACCTCCTTCCAGCCTTGGATGAAGAAAATACAGGAGCTCCAGGAACTAAGTGTTGGACTAAGCAATAGTAATTCTTAACCTATTGAAACACATTATGAAATGAACAGAGGCGACTTCAGATGAAGTCGCCTCTGTGGTTCTTATAGTTAATATAAGTTTAGAACATCTCTGGTTCGTTGTTCTGCTCTGCCGGAGCGTCCTGGCGGTCACGACGTGGACCTCTGTCTCCGCGTGGCTTGCGCTCAGGCTCTACATAACCCTCTGGCTTCTCGATGAGAGCCTTGTCCATTGACTCCTTGTCGAGACCGAAGATATCTACAACACCCTGTGAAACGCCGTCAACCTGATCCTTGGTGAAATAAACATGAAACGCAGGCCGGACATGTTCCAGATTTCAGTTCTCGATCTCGCGACTGATCCTGGCAACTGGACATTGAGCATCTTGAACGAAGACGAGACTGCACAGGACATGCAGATAACCCATATGAATGAAGATGTGGGTCTATATGTGGCAGAAGATAAGGTAGGCATGACGGCACCTCAGCAGCAGGGGGCTACTGGTATCAGAATCGGTGATGATATAGCTTTCACCTTTATCATGGACGGCGACCATGAGAATGAGAATTATTTCACTTATGTACTTTCAAATGGCACGGATACCTATAAGATGCAGTTGACAACACAGAAAGATGGTCAGCCTGTGCTGCAAGGTGGAAAAGCATATCTGATGCCTGGAAACTATTCTGCTTATTGGGATGTAGAATAGCTCTCTGCGCTATCTGTTGCATGGTAATATTGATTTAAAGGTTGACATTCGTTATCACAGGGAACCCCATCGGTTCCCTGTTTTAGTTTCCCCTTGTCACATATTTCAAGAATGAAGTCATAATTCTGTAACCGGATTTGGCCTTGCTGAAGGTAAATTTGTGATGTTTCCGAATAATTAATTTCTAATCAGATTTGCTATGGAAAAGATAGTTTATGTATCGCCACAGTGCGAAGAAATGGCACTCGCCCTCGAAGGAGCGGTCCTGGCCAACAGTATTCCGGATTTTGTTGACGGAGGAGAACTTTAATAATGGAGGACCGGAATATGAAAAAGTATTTCTTTATCCTTGCTGCTGTATGTGCTGCAATGGTAGCTTGTAACAAGAATGAGACTTCTGTTGAGACTCCGGAAGTTTCGACTCCTGTCAAGATGACACTAACCGCTACAATCGGTGCCGATACCAAGATCGCTTATGTTGATGAAAATAATGTCCTCAAGGCAGAATGGGAACTATATGATAAAGTCTCCTTGCTGGCTTTGGACGAGTCTGGCAATCTGATTTCAAAAACTAACTTCACTGCCCAGAACGCAGGAAAGACAGCAATTTTTGAGGGCGAATTCACTAATGATCCGAGCATAGCACAGTTGGTAGTATGTTATCCTGCTTTGTTAGAAGGTGAAGGAACGGCCGAAAATCCTTATAAGTCCCCAGTTGAAAATGGATATAGTCCTTATGGACCTTTATATGGTGCTAAGATAGGTGAACCGTTCATCAGTTTGCGCAGTGCATATTTCCTGCAGAAAAACAATGCCGATCCGTCTCATATTTCACAATATGCTGTCATGAGGGGTGAGGCTGAAGTCGAAGGAGATAAGCTCAATGTAGTGCTGGAGCATCAGTCTTTTGTCATAAAGACAACCTTGACCTTGCCTGAGACTGGTTATGATGTCAGGTATATGCATCTTTATTCTTACGACAAAGATGATCTGCAGGCTAATATAACAAATGCAGGATGGCAGTATATTAAGGACTTTGTAGTTTACCAAAATGCTTTTTCTTCCTTAACAATGTGTTTTGGAGATACTGTAGAAGGTGGCAGCGGTACTGGTTGGACTTTGGACGGCAACACCATGACTGTATATCTGATCGGATATGGAGAGATTCAGATAAATGAAGGTCACTATTGGACTATAAGTCTTCCTTCATATCTTGGTGACGAATATTCAGAACTTGTCGGCAAAAAGACATTTGATGCCGCTAAGACTCTCGAGAAGGGTAAGATGTACAGGCTGAACCTTGCCCTCGAACCATTAATGTAGCAATGAATAGTTTTGCATATCCTGAAACTATCTGAATATCAATAGTATACAATAAATCGCCTGCGCGGCAATTTGCGCAGGCGATTTGTCGTAATTTATTGATATTTAGTGTGATATGCGTCGCGTATTACTTGTAGAATACTTCGTCAAAGAAACGAACCATGTCAGCTGCGTAAGGAACACCGTACTTTGCGAATGTGTCCTTTGTGCGCTGATCCGGCTTCCAGTCGAAGAATGCGTGAGAAGCACCGTCGATGATGATGAGCTCAGCCTTCTGACCTGCTGCCTTGAGGTTCTCTACATACTTCTCCATCGGCTCACGACCTACTGTGCGGTCGAGTGTTCCGAGAACGAGGTACTGAGGGATAGCACGATCCTTCACTGCAGGGATGTTGTCGTTAGGTGCGATTGCCTTCTTGCCCTCTGCGTCGAGACCTGCTGCGAAACGTCCGAGGCTGCCCTGATCGAATACGCCGTAGCTAGGAGCAGCAGCCTTGATAGCGAGGAGGCTCTTCTTTGCCTGCTTAGCTGTCATGCCCTTAGGCATATAAGTAGGAAGGTACTCGTAAACGCCTGGCTTCATGCCCCAACCACCGTCACCTACTCTTTCGATGAGGTTAGCCATAGAAGCTGAAAGGTGTCCACCTGCGCTGTCACCTGTAACAGCAAGTCTTGTAGGGTCGATGCCGTACTCAGCAGCGTGCTCCTGGATGTGGAGGATAGCACCGAAGCAGTCCTCGATGAGCTGGTTCATTGTGTTAGGAGTCTTGTCGCCGTCACCATTGCCGATCCAACGGTAGTCGATGCTAGCTACTACATACTTGCCACCCTTGATGAGCTCGCGAGCGAGACCACGCATGATGTCCTCAGTGTTTGAAGACCATCCGCCACCGTGGATGATCACGATGCATGGAAGATTCTTTGCTCCGTCAGGAATGAACATGTCATACTTGAGAGGCTTTACACCTGGCTGTGCATAAACAACGTCCTGGATTACCTTGTGTCCCTGAAGACGCTCAGCTTCCATGATAGAAGCACCGAGGCTCATGATGTCGCTGTTTACTGTAACCTGGAACTCAGGAGTCATGAACTCCTTGTTTGTAGGGTAGAACATACCGCCGCTGATAGAAAGATAGTATCCGCTGTCGAATACCCAACCTGGCTCTGTAACCTCAACCTTCACGTTGAGAACAGTACCTGCCTTTACAACGCCGTCAGCAGGGACAGCTGGAGTCACTGTTACCTTACCATGTGCTGGCTGGTCAACTCTTACCTTGAAAGTGTCCTGAGCCATAGCAGCTGTGCAGAGTGCGAGACCTGCAAGAACTGCGATAGATTTGATAATGTTTTTCATGATATATTAATTAATGGGTTAGTCAATCGTTGCAAATATATCCATTTGTCGCAACAGAATCTTATTCCTGTCGTTAAAAATATTTGTCAGAATATAAAAAAAGCGACCCGTCAAGGTCGCTTTTCTATGATTAGAACATCTCTGGTTCGTTGTTCTGCTCTACTGGAGCATCTGCTGGACGCTCGCGGCGTGGGCCTCTTGGACCGCGGTCATCGCGGCGTGGACCTCTGTCGCCTCTGCGGTCGTCACGGCGTGGACCACCGTTACGCTCTTCGCGACGTGGACCTCTGTCGCCACGTGGCTTGCGCTCTGGCTCTACATAGCCCTCAGGCTTCTCGATGAGAGCCTTGCGTGAAAGTCTCATCTTGCCTGTCTTGCTGTCGATCTCGAGGAGCTTAACCTCAACCTCGTCACCGACCTTGAGAACATCCTCAACCTTCTCAGTCTTCTCCCAAGCGATCTCTGATACGTGGAGGAGGCCTTCCTTACCAGGGAGGATCTCTACGAATGCACCGAACTCGAGGATAGAAACGATCTTACCTGTGTAAACAGTACCTACTTCAGGAACTGCAGTGATACCGTTGATCCAGTTGAGAGCCTTGTCCATAGCATCCTTATCGTTTCCGAAGATGTCAACAACTCCCTGTGAAACGCCATCAACCTGCTCCTCAGTGATAGTGATTGTTGTACCTGTCTCACGCTGGATTCTCTGGATAGTCTCACCACCCTTTCCGATGATAGCGCCGATGAACTCACCTGCAACACGGATCTGAACCATACGAGGAACGAACTCCTTGTAGTCCTCACGTGGCTCGCTGATGGTCTTCATCATCTCGCCCATGATGTGGAGACGACCCTGACGTGCCTGCTCGAGAGCTCTCTCGAGAACGTCATATGAAAGACCGTCAACCTTGATGTCCATCTGAGTTGCAGTGATACCGTCCTTAGTACCTGTCACCTTGAAGTCCATATCTCCGAGGTGGTCCTCGTCACCGAGGATATCGGTAAGGATTGCATATCTTTCGTTAGGATTGTCCTTGTCAGTGATAAGACCCATTGCAACACCAGCTACCGGCTTCTTGATCTTCACACCTGCATCCATGAGTGCGAGGCAGCCTGCACATACTGTAGCCATTGAAGAAGAACCGTTAGACTCGAGGATGTCTGAAACCACGCGAACTGCGTATGGGTTCTCAGGTGCCATAGGAATCATAGGCTTGAGTGCACGGTATGCAAGGTTTCCGTGTCCGATCTCACGACGGCCTACGCCACGCTGCGGACGAGCCTCGCCAGTTGAGAATGGAGGGAAGTTATAGTGAAGAACGAACTGGTCAGTCTCCTGGATGAGAACCTCATCACGCTCCTTCATGTCAAGCTTTGTACCGAGAGTTACAGTCGAAAGTGACTGAGTCTCACCACGGGTGAAGATAGCTGAACCATGTGCACATGGGAGGTAGTCAGTCTCGCACCAGATCGGACGTACTGTAGTAGTGTCACGACCGTCGAGGCGGATACCCTCGTCGAGAATCATGTTTCTCATGGCAGCCTTCTCAACTGCATGATAATATCTCTCGATCATCATTCTCTTCTCCTCCTGCTCCTCCTCCGGAAGTGTTGCGTAGAACTCCTCCTTGAGTGCCTCGAACGCGTCTGAACGCTCGTGCTTAGCAGAACCTGACTTAGCGATAGCATAGCATCTGTCATAGCAGAACTCCTGGATAGCCTGACGGAGCTCCTCATCGTTCTCCTCATGGCAGTAAGTTCTCTTTACAGTCTTGCCTACAGCCTCGGTGAGCTCCATCTGCACCTTGCAGTGCTTCTTGATCTCATCGTGAGCGAACTTGATAGCCTCAAGCATATCCTTCTCGCTTACTTCCTTCATCTCACCCTCGACCATCATGATGTTGTCATAAGTTGCAGCAACCATGATGTCGATGTCTGCGTCAGCCATCTCGCTGAAGTTAGGGTTGATCTTGAGCTCGCCGCCGATTCTTGCAACGCGAACCTCAGAGATAGGTCCCTCGAAAGGGATGTCGCTGACTGCAAGAGCTGCAGAAGCTGCGAGTCCTGCGAGTGCATCCGGCTGGATGTCCTTCTCAGCAGAAATGAGGTTTACATTTACGAAAACCTCTGCGTGGAAATCTTCTGGGAAAAGCGGACGAAGCGCTCTATCCACGAGACGTGCAATAAGGATCTCATAGTCTGAAGCCTTACCCTCACGCTTCATGAATCCGCCTGGGAAGCGGCCTGCAGAAGCATATTTTTCTTTGTAATCGACCTGAAGAGGCATGAAGTCTACATCCTCCTTAGCGTCTTTTGCGCATGTAACAGTAGCGAGGAGCATTGTGCCGCCCATCTTCACTACAACTGAACCGTCTGCCTGCTTTGCGAGCTTACCGGTCTCGATTTCAATTACCCTTCCGTCGGATAATTCGATAGTCTTTTTAACGATATTCATTGTTAGCTTTTCAACCTGCCTCCCCCTATGGGAGTGGATTAATATTCTGTTTCATCAAGTGGCCGTTATACCAGGCCCGATATATATGTTTGTCATTCTTCAGGCGCCGCAGGTTGTTGTCTGCGCCATCGGACTTCTTTGCGTGAAAAAAGGGGGAATACCCAAATTTCTTTGAGCGCTCCCCCTTCGTCGTATTCCTACTATATTGTAGCTTATCGACGGAGGCCAAGCTCCTTGACGATAGCTCTGTATCTCTCGATGTCAACTGACTTGAGATAATCAAGTACACGACGACGCTTACCAACAAGCTTAAGAAGCGAACGACGAGTCACGAAGTCGTGCTTGTTGCTCTTAAGGTGCTCAGTAAGGTGAGCGATACGGTAGGAGAATAATGCCACCTGGCTCTCTGGAGAACCTGTGTCAGTATTGGACTTTCCGTACTTCTCGAAAAGCTCCTGTTTTTTCTCTGGTGCTAAATATTCAGCCATCTTTAGAAAAAATTAGAGGTTAATAAATTGTTTT
>JAFZGK010000023.1 GCA_017555445.1 Bacteroidales bacterium | reverse complement strand
GGGGCATACCGTCTTCCACTACGTTTCAGACGGGCGTCCCCGCTGCGGCGATGTTCTCTGAACATCTTGCTGACGCGGATGACGCGGCGCTGAAGCGCCTTCGCTTCGCTCAAAATAATTTTCTCTTTATACTTGGCGGTTTAGTAAATGTTTGTACCTTTGTGCCAGCATATACGGAGACATTACTCCACACTTTTATCAGGTGTCTATCTCCCAAATAGGCACCTGATTTTCTTTAAAGGAAGTTAGCCGAGGGGTTATTGTGTAGGAGGCGCGAAGAAGTTTCAACAAATGTTCAACGGAGTAATTGTTAGTATATGCGAACATTTGTATTAAACTTTCGGCTGACTATAAGAATAGGTATGCCAAGACTTTTTCGGGTGAAAGCGTATCTTCGCATTCGCAGGGAGAGGTAGGATAAAGTTCTGATCTATTCTACGGCATTGGGAGTGTCGTGAGTAATAGTGACTGAATTGTGCCTTACAAGGCAGTCTGTTTTACCCTTCGGCTTTTTCTTTTAACCATTCAAAGAATTTAACAACCATAAGGTAGTCGTTATAGAAAGTTCGAAAGTCTGTAACTAACCCGCACAAAAAGACTTAGCAAATCGCTAAGTCTTTTTTGTTTTCGTGGGAAATGATTACCTTTGGTGGACTAAAACCTGACCGATGAAAAAATTATTCCTTTGTATGATACTGTTGTGCTGTGTCTTCCTGAGCTACGGAAGGGACGGTGTGCATGGTGAGGTCAGGGATTATAAGAATTCTGTCAAGCTGACTTTTCTTTCATGGATAAGCGGCAGTACCAAGATGTCTTATGAGAGGGCGTTGCCGAAGATCAGACAGAGCAGCGAGATCTGTGCAAGCGTGATCGGAGCCGGCCGCGACAAATATGCAAACAACCCGAAGGGATTCACAGTCAGGTACGGTCACAAGTTCTTTTTCAGGGACAATGACGAAAAGTCGCTGCAGGGATGGTACCTAAGACCGGAAGCTGTCTATTCATATTACAACTATGACAACAAGAACAGTAATTCAAGAGAGCTTGCCGACATGGGAGCTTTGCTTGGAACTGCCGGTTACCAGTTCGTTCACAGACGATTTCTTGCAGATTTCTGGGTCGGAGCCGGCTATGCCTTCGGTACTCCTTCTGAAACCAGGTATCACCACGGATTCGAACTCTGGCACTGGTTCAACAAGACCAATGACAATCTTGCCATGAGCTTCAGCATCAGACTTGGTCTCTGCTTCTAGACAACGCATACACAGCAGGTAAAACACAAGAATCACAAAACCGGACAAAATAAAGAACGGCTGCCACTTCTTAAGTGACAGCCGTTCTTTCATTCGACACATCTTACTGCTCAGGAGCGAACATCGGATCCCATGCAGGAAGCTGGACAGGCTTCTGATCGAGCATCTTGAGAACATCCTCAGGAACATACTTCTTCTCGACAACGAGGCGGAACATATACTCGTTGAACCACTCATCCGTCATGATGTAGTTGCCCTGGTAGCCTGATGCTGGTCCCCAGCTGTTCTCGACCATCCACTTTACAGGCTTGCCGTCAACGATATCCACTGCGATGAGAGTCATAGCATGTGACGATCCGCTGGCATGAGTCTGTACCCTCTCCTTCTTGTCCATACCGAAGGTCACGCCCATAAGCGACTCATAATCAAAGTTATTGATATCAAGAACACCCTTCTTGCTGTTTGCGAACTTACCTACATCGCATGAGAAATACATCGCTGTATTATCCTTGATGGAAGCGATCGCCATTTCCTTGATTCGCTCTACAGGAAGATTGATATACACCCAGTTGTGACCGTCATACACGTGTCTGTCATAGTCGATCTCATAAACCTTTCCGTACTCGCGGCATGGATCGTTCATGATCATGATGTAGTTGTTCTCGAGGTCCTCTCCGATAAACTCATCATAGAATGACTTTGGAGTGTAGGTCTTGCGGCTTACGATATTGTTAGCCTTGTCACAACGGATCCACTCGAACTCCTGTACCGGCTCACCAAGGCAGAGAGCAAGCATACGGTAGATAGCCTTGAGCATATCCACCTTCATTGTCTGAAGGTTCTTTGCCTTTGCACCCTTTGCAGCAGCTTCACGGAGATCAAGACCCTGTTCACGGAGCTTGAGCTTGAGAAGCGTAGCCATCTGGGAAGTATTGTTGGCCTGATAGGTCTCAGGCATTGCTTCTGCCGGAACGAGACCGTATTTTGTGATGAGGTTCGATACACCTGTGAACTGACCGCCGTCGCTGAGCGGATTAGAGAAGAGCCAGTCAACCTTTCTGTCTTCGAAAGGAAGGTCCTTTGTGTCGATCACACCCTGAAGGAAGAGATTTGCCTTCTCGAGCTGGTCATAGAAGAAGAGATAGTTCTGCGAGAACTCCATTCCAGGGAGGTCATACTTGTCTATCATCTTGGCTCTAAGAACATTAAGTCCTGTAAAAAGCCAGCAACGGCCCGAAGACTGCTGGTCTGTGATACCTTTTGTACGGACTCTGTCAGAGAAATGAGTGTCAATCATTGCCGCATTCTCTGCATTTGTCGCGAGAGTAGGAATCGAAGTCACTGCAAGGGCATTTCTGATGGCCTTGTCGTCAGCATCTCCTGCATAGCTGCTGCTGATTTCTGCGAGCATAGCTGCAGAGATACCTCCCTCTGGAGAGCCTGCAGGCTGCTGTGCCATGGCATTCTGGCCGATGAGCATTGCGACGAAGGCCGCTGTAAGAATCACTTTCTTCATTTTATATCAGTTTTAGTTATTTCCGTAATGGCTGGATCGGAATCATATGCTCGGATAAAAGCATAATAAAGGGCCTGACCGGAGGCCAGACCCTACAAAGATAATAAAAACTTTCCTTACATCACGTCGTAGGAAGCAGGAACTACTTCACCGCTGACGTATACGTCCACCTTCAATTCTCTTCCATTCTGTCTCAGATCGAATCTGTAGAACTTGCCGTAACCGGAAGTCTCGAAGTACTCCACTTCCCTGTCCTCAAGCTGGAGTGTACCATATTCAGAACCGGCAAGAAGGTCCTTGATGTTCTGTGGGACCATATTGATGGTGTAGTCTGAAACTGTCCTTACCCATGTGCCATCTGAAGCATACCAAGCCTCATGGTCGATTCTGTTAGGAGCCTTTCCTGTTTCGAATGAAACCTTCCAGTATCCTGCCTCCGCTTCCCACTCTATATCTCTCGCATCCGGAAACATCTGATTGAACTCGTTTCTGACATCCTTCGAAGGTCTTCCGTCATCATATTTTTCACAACTTGTTGTAGCGAAACTGAGGGTAACTGCAAGCATTGCAGCTAAAATCATTGCAAACCTTTTCATAGTCTATAAATTATAACAATTAAACTTCAATATTCTTATCAAATTTCAAGCACAAACCTTGAAACCGATTGCAATATAGAACATTAATTTTAATTATTTATAATTTATCAAAATTATTTTGCAAAAGAAATGTCGATTCCTACCTTTTGATATTATTTTTATATAATAATTCGAATTTATTATTTTATTTTTTACTTGTCTTGAAAAGATTTCTGAATCTATACTCTACTCCGAAACGAATCTGATGGAAGGGCCAATCTACGAATCCGACCTGATGCTGAAGTCTGAGGGAAAGGTCACCGATGTCCCATGAAGCAGAGGTCTTGAGAGTCATCGGAGCATCACCGCATTGTTCCCATCCTACATAGCCTCCGTATTCGGCTTCAAGGGCAAACCTTCCTGACTTCATTGATGCGAGCATGCCATACATCACCGCGTCGTTCTGGCGTCCGTTGTCGGTCTGCCAGCAGAGGAAGCCTCCTGAAAGTGCCGTACGGAATACTGTGGAGCCGGAGCCGACCGGAAAAGACCTGGCAAATGTGGCATCGAAGAAGTATCCGGGACCGTCATAGTTGCGGGCATAATGATAGCAATAGCCGGAAGCGCTCTTCAATACGGCACGTATGACTGCGTCGATCTGATGCTTTTCCTGCATGAGTACCATTATATCGGTAGATACGTACACATCACCTGGAACCCAGCCGGTCATATGCCCGTCTTGTCCGATCCTTCTGTATGCATTTACTTCCGGGCCTGTGCTATAGTACTCCTGGACGGGCATCCAGAGACTGAGGTTGACGCGGGAGCTGAAAAGAGGTAAGGTCGCACGTGCAAAGATATCAGCCGTAAAATCTTCAGTCGCTGAGGATGGGATTGTGCCGAAATAGCTGTCAGCATATAGCTCCAGCTTGAATTCCGATGAAGTCCTGCCGTCCGACATTTCGGGTACTGGGAAGGCATTGGGGCCGAAGAAGGCCGGGGCGATCCTGCTTGGGACAGAAAGGTCAGCCTTAAAGATCGGCGTCTGGGCATGGGCACCGGCTGCAAGCAGAATCAGTATCAGTGGAAGTAATCTTTTCATAAGTCTTAGTACAGTGCCATTATATAGGCAGTCCAAAGTTAGAAATATTATGCAGAATGACATATAAAAAGTAACTTTGCGGTGATGAAAAACCGGAGAGACATATATATATGGTGCATCGGTGGTGCATTGCTCGCAGTCCTGGCTGCGGCTGACCTCTTGTGGGGAGGCGGGCTCGGGCTTATGCGGGAGGAGGCGGGGGCGCAGGTCCTCCTGCACCTGCGGGCGCCACGCGCCGTGACGGCCCTGCTTGCAGGGGCGGCACTCGCCCTCGCCGGTGCTCAGATGCAGAGCGTGCTGAGGAATCCGCTTGCAGACCCGCATATAATGGGAGTCAGCGCAGGAGCTTCGCTCGGAGCTGCATTGGCGACAATGTGGGGCGGCCCCCACGAATCATTCCTTGCAGGAGGAATCACAATAGTGATCGCAGCCTTCATCGGAGCCCTTGCAGCATCTGCAATCATCCTTGCCGCATCCAGGAGATTCCGCAGTGCCGGAACTCTTCTCATCTTCGGAGTCATGCTGGGATTCATCGTGAATGCCCTGGTATCAATACTACAGTTCAGCAGCGATGCAGAAAGTCTCAAGATGTTCTACAGCTGGTCAGCTGGCAGCTTCTCCTATACGACATGGCCACAGATCGTCATGATTGCAATAGCAGCTGTCATTGGATTCATACCGGCATGGAGAGGAAGAAAGGGACTTGACATAATACTTTTCGGCGATGAATATGCCACCCTTTCGGGAGCAGACATAGTCAGGATAAGACTGAGGGCGATTCTCAGCTGCTGCATCCTGACCGGTGTGGTGACCGCATTCTGCGGTCCGCTAGGCTTTGTCGGTATCGTCGCACCCCATATCGCAAAAGGCCTCACCGGAACATCTGTACACGGAAGAATACTTCCTCTCTCGCTTCTTACTGGAGCCTTCATCGGTCTTGCTTCAGACTTTGTCTCACGTCTGAGCACGACCCCTCTTCCGGTTGCAAGTACGATGGCACTGATAGGAATTCCTGTAATACTATATATATTGTTGAAGAAGTCATGAGCAGATTGCTGGAAATACGAGACCTGACCATCGGTCATAAGGACAGGATATTGTACGGCGGTGTCAGCTTTGACATCTGCGAGGGTGACTGCATCATGCTCTGCGGTGCCAACGGAAGCGGAAAGACGACGCTCATGAGGGCTCTGGCCAGCACGCAGTCCGATGCAGAAATCGCGATGATTCCTGCGAGAATTCCTAAGATCAAGGGATTCACACTCAAGGAGTTCATCAGAACAAGCTGTTACAGGCAGAGTGATATGGGAGGTCATCTCTCACAAGACCAGGAGGCAGCACTCGATATGGCGATGGACCGTCTGGATCTGACACATCTTGCTGACAGAGACATCTCCACCCTCAGCGACGGAGAGTTTCAGAAGGCAGGCATAGCTGCTGCACTTGTCAGGAAAGCATCCATCATCATGCTTGATGAGGCGACCGCATTTCTTGATGCAGAAAACAGGATTTCAGTTCTTCAGACACTGCGTTCACTATGCGAGGCAGAAGGGCAGACTCCCCCTCCTGCTGTGATATTCTCCACCCACGACCTTCATGACGGCCTTGCTGTCGCCAACAAAGTCATCGCCCTTGGCGCGGACGGCATCTTCAGATGTACGACTGAAGATCTGGAGGATGCTGTCAGATCTATCTTCTCCGTGAAACATTCTCTATAAAAAAGTTTCATATAACGCGAAACTTTTTATACCTTTGGGGTTCATTTTCCGGCATCGGCAGAACATGCCGGCAACAGAATAACCAACAAGGGTAAAACGATGGAAAACAGACTATTCCTGATAGACGGACACGCACTGATCTTCAAGATGTATTACGCATTCCTGCGTCATCCGATGATCAATTCCAAAGGTGCTGACATGTCCATCCTTTTCGGATTCACAAAATATATCCTCGAACTCATCGAGAAGGAGAAGCCCACTCATCTAGCCATAGCATTTGACCCGCCCGGAGGTACATTCAGAAACGAAATGTATCCTGAATACAAGGCTACCCGCTCGGAAACTCCACAGCTCATCATCGATTCACTTGAGCCTCTGTGCGAGTTGTGCACAGCGATGGGTTATCCTGTGCTCATGATCAAGGGATTCGAGGCTGATGATGTGATCGGATCGATGGCCAGGAAGGCTGAAAAGGACGGATTCAATGTCTACATGGTAACTCCAGACAAAGACTATGGCCAGCTTATTTCAGACAGGATATTCCAGTACAAGCCAGGCAAATCGGGAAGCGAAAGCGAGATAATCGATTCGCAGAAGGTCTGCGAGAAATATGGTATAAGCCGACCTGGGCAGGTCGTGGAGATTCTCACCCTATGCGGAGACACAGCTGACAATGTACCCGGAGTGAAGGGAGTCGGCGAAGTGGGTGCAGGAAAGCTCATAGCTAAATTCGACACTGTAGAGAATATATATTCACACCTCGACGAACTTACGCCGAAGCAGCGCGAAGCCTTTGAGAATGCCAGGGGGCATATCGGGCTCAGCCATGATCTGGTGACAATCAGGACAGATATCCCTCTTGACGTGACAGAGGAGCAGATGAGACTGACAGGATCATATTCTACTGAAGTAGCAGACTTCTTCGAGAAATATGAATTCGGCTCATTGAAGAAGCATATCGGCAACGTAAGTCCATCGGTCACAAAGACTGAGAGAAAGCTTTCATTCAGCGAAGCAGATGCGGCCGAAGTGATCGCAGCTGCAGCAAGACATGGTAAATGCTCGGTCATCGCTGAGGGAGAATGTACCGGCATATTTACGGGAGTTTCTAAGGTTACAGTCGCTGCCATTGCAGAAGACACTGCATCCAGTCTGCCTGCGTGCATCGCCGCTTCAGGCAAGGCCGATACCTTTGCAGATCTTCTCAAGGATCCTAAGGTGGAAAAATATGGATATGACCTGAAATATCAAAGGAACATACTGGTTCACAACGGATTGTCACTGGAAGGCAAGTTCATGGACATCGATCTCCTGCACTATCTGATCAATCCGGAGAAGAGCCATAAGATCGATATTCTTTCGCGCACTTATCTCGAAATAAATCTTGAGGAGAGCATGCCTCAGCCTAAGGAGGAAGCGCCATTGTCCCTCTTCGACGAAGTTCCTGAGGAAGATGAACATCCGGAGAGATTTGCTGAAGCCGCTGCTACCCTCCTTCTTGGAATGAAGATATGGGAAGAGATGGGAGAGAAGGATCTGCGCACACTTTATGATGACATCGAGGAGCCCTTGCTCAAGGTCTTGTCAGATATGGAGATGGAAGGAGTGAAGATAGACCTTGCTCAGCTCAGAAGGTATTCTTCCGCTCTGTCCGTGGAGATGAACGAGATTCAGGAAAGGGTGAGGGAGATGGCTGACGAGCCTGATCTCAACATACTCTCCCCTATCCAGATAGGCAACCTGATTTTCGAGAAGCTGAAGCTGGATCCGAAGATCAAGCCGAAGACAGGAGCGCGATATAGTTATCCTACAGATGAGGACACACTCAGTGCTCTTGCCGACAAGCATCCTATAATCGATGAGATACTCGAGTACAGAGCTGTAAGGAAACTGCTTTCAACTTACATCGACCCGCTGCCGACATATATTTCTTCATCAACAGGCAAGATACATACGACTTTCAACCAGGCCCTTACTGCAACCGGACGTCTGAGTTCATCAAAACCGAACCTTCAGAACATCCCTATCCGTACAGAAAGGGGCAAGGAGATAAGGAAGGCATTCATCCCGAGCCGCCCTGACGGACTTATCGTTTCAGCCGACTATTCCCAGATAGAGCTGAGAATCATGGCTCATCTGAGCTGTGACACACATCTCATCGAGGCATTCCGCAAGGGAGAGGATGTTCATGCGATGACAGCAGCAAAGATATTCGGAGTCGCTCCGGATGAGGTCACTTCCGATCAGAGGCGCATTGCCAAGACCGCAAACTTCGGCATCATGTACGGAATATCTGCATTCGGCCTGTCGCAGCGGCTCCACATCGGGCGTCAGGAAGCGAAGAAGATAATCGAGGATTATTTCAGGAACTTCCCTGCCATATCTTCATATATAGAGGATACCCTTGCTGTGGCTCGTGAGACAGGATATGTCGAGACACTTTTCGGACGCAGACGCTATCTGCCTGACCTGACTTCAAGGAACGGAACAGTACGTGCTCTCGCCGAAAGGAATGCCATAAACGCTCCGATCCAGGGCACATCGGCAGACATAATCAAGATAGCCATGAAGAACGTGGCGAAGCGTCTTGAAGATGAGGGAATGGAAAGCAGGATGGTCCTCCAGATTCATGACGAACTTGTTTTTGATGCAGTCCCATCCGAGATTGAGAGGCTCGAGGCCCTCGTCACAGAGGAGATGGAAAACGTAATAAAGCTTTCAGTACCATTAACAGTAGAATGTAACCATGGAAACAACTGGCTCGAAGCTCACTGATCTGACTGACTATGAACTTGTGCAGCTTGCAACAGAACAGAATCAGGCTGCTTTCATCGTGCTGTACACCCGTTACAATATCGGTGTGAAAAGTCATATATCCCGCTATGTAACCCAAAAGGAGGATGTAGAGGACATCAGCCTGGAAAGCTTCCAGAAGGCATTCAGTCAGATAGCCACCTATAACCCTGAGTACAAGTTCTCTACATGGCTTTACAGGATCGCGCGCAACACCGCATTCGACCATCTGAACCGCCATGACAGGGAAAAATGCAATATGCCGACCACCTCGATCAATGAGGACATCGCAGAGCTGAAGGAACTGCCGGCCACCATGCATAATCCTGAAGAGGACATCATCAATCAGCAGGAATATGACAAATGGCTGAACAACATCGAAAAGCTGAAGGACGATTATCGCGTCGTGGCCAAGATGAACCTGATCGACAATTTCGGCTATAAAGAGATCGCTGACGCTCTTGAAATGCCTCTGAATACGGTCAAGACCAAGATAAGGCGCGCCAAAGCCCAGCTGCTCAAAATGATGGACTATTCGGACGAGTTACTATAAAAGAGATTGATATGACATACAATGAATTTGAAAATATAATAAAGGACAAGTTCCCGGAAGTGACAGTCGGACAGATGGAGCAGTTCCGCAAGATGGATGAGCTCTACAGGGACTGGAATTCGAAGATAAATGTAGTGTCCCGCAAGGATATTGACGAACTCTACAGACATCACGTGCTTCATTCGCTCGGCATAGCGGCCTATCTGAAGACCCAGATGCCGGATGTCTATGACAGGCTTCGCGGGGATGGTCCGTATGCCGTGGCTGAACCGATGAAGATCCTTGATCTGGGCACAGGAGGAGGCTTCCCCGGCATTCCTCTTGCCGTGATGTTCCCTCATGCAGACTTCACCCTCTGCGACTCGATCGGAAAGAAGATAATCGTGGCTACGGAAGTAAGCAAGGGATTGGAACTCAAGAATGTAAAGACTGTCAACGCACGCGCTGAAACCCTCCCTGAGACATTTGACTACATAGTTTCACGCGCAGTGACAGCACTCGACAACTTCATGCCATGGGTCAAGGGCAAATACTCTGAAGGAATACTTTATCTTAAGGGAGGAGACCTCGCCGAGGAGATTTCCACTGCTATGGCCAATCATAAGATGCGCAAGGGTTCTGTTCATCTCTGGCCTATCTCATCCTGGACAGACGATGCCTTCTTTGAAACGAAGCATGTCATTTTCATAGAAAAGTGATAAAATATTTTGTAAATAAATTCAAAAAGACTACCTTTGCACTCCCAAATTGTATGGGGACACTAATTCGGATAATATAAAAACAAAAGATAATGAAAAGAACATTCCAACCATCTGATCGCAAGCGCCGTAACAAGCACGGCTTCCGCGAGCGTATGTCCACTCCAAACGGACGTCGCGTATTGGCTGCACGTCGTCGTCGTGGCCGCAAGAAACTGACTGTATCATCTGAGGACAGATGGTAATTGCCGGAACCCCGGAAGGATGTCTTTCATTATTCAGGGGACTAAATTGACAGAAGAGTGGCAGTGATGCCGCTCTTTTTGTTTATAAAGTAGCCCGTGCCCAGCAACTACCTATATATCAACAGATTACGCATTTAGCGGTACTGCATAAGACGTAGGGGTAAACCCACAAACTCCTGACTATCAAAAATATACCGGGCACGCATAAACAACATAATTTATGGAAGATAACGAAAAATATATGAAGGAGGCCCTTCGCGAGGCTCAGTGTGCAGCTGCGGAGGACGAAGTCCCTATTGGTGCCGTCGTGGTGTGCCGTGGCAGGGTCATAGCCAAGGGACATAATATGACCGAAAGACTTAACGACCCCACTGCGCATGCTGAGATGATAGCCATCACTGCAGCTACTGAAGCAATGGGCGGCAAATACCTCAACGATTGTACTTTATACGTTACTGTGGAGCCATGTCCTATGTGCGCAGGCGCGCTTGCATGGTCACAGATCGGCAAGGTCGTGTACGGAGCTTCAGATCCTAAGAGAGGATTCTCCATCTTCTCCCCTTCTCTGATGCATCCCAAGACTGAGGTTGTCAGCGGGGTCATGGCTGAAGAATGTGGAACACTTGTATCGGATTTCTTCCGCAATAAAAGAAGTTAGGTCATGGAGTGGCTTGAAGGTCTTGGACTGTTGGGACTGTTCATAGGAACGTTTCTGGCTGCAACCATATTTCCGTTCAGTTCAGATGTTCTTTATATGGCAATTCTTGCAGCCACAGGCAATCCTATAGGCTGTCTCCTTGTGGGCACTCTCGGAAACTGGCTTGGCAGCGTCGCCACCTATTGGATCGGATGGATAGGAAGATGGGAGTGGATCGAGAAATGGTTCAAGGTGAAGCCTGAGACTCTGCAGAGGCAGAAGGAGAAGATTGACCGCTGGGGTGTGTGGCTCGCTCTCACAGCGTGGGTGCCTTTTATCGGAGATGTAATAGCAATCGCCCTCGGATTCTACAAGACCCGTCCGGGCTGGACAATGTTCCTGCTCCTGATCGGCAAGTTTGCACGTTTCCTTGTATGGAACCTTATCTACGGGTTATTCTGATTTGGCAATAACCTAAATTTGTTATATCTTTGCGCCTCAATTCGGTACTGAACTATGGTGTAACGGTAGCACTACAGATTTTGGTTCTGTCTGTCCAGGTTCGAATCCTGGTAGTTCAACCAAAGCAATGAGGCGGTCTCTGACCGCCTTTTGCCGTAAATAGGGATAGGTGAAAGCTTGCTTTCAAACCTATCCCTATTTATGGTAAAACAAGAGGTTCAACGAACCTCGGTCATTGCTTTGAAGTGCCCCCGCGGCAGCGGAAACAGGATGTGCGAACGCAGAGAGCAAATCCTGTTACAGTCCCTCATTCCAACGATGAGGAACCACAACAGGAGGATGAGTGTGTCTGAACGTATCAACTTGCTCGACAGAGTCCGCAGGAACAGTCAATTCAGACTGTTCCTTATTCCTATCCTTTACTGCCCTGCGTGATACTCCGCATGACGTAAGCACCACCAAAACAGAAAGCACTGCGATTAACCTTACTCTTTTCTTCATAATCTACATTTCTATTATTCCGCATCCTTCCATGACTTGTTGATCACAACAGGCGTTGCCGTAGGCACGAATGTCTTCTCCACGTAATTTGTTCTCTGACGACGAGCAGCCGGAACTGATTCACTGCGATTGGCCGCATCCCATTCAACAAACTCTTCATAATCATACTCCCAACTATCGCCAAAAGCAAGCTTATTGATCCTATAATAGATGGCTTCTCTTGAAGGAGCATTGAAACCTCCCGTATTGTAACGCATGATAGAGTTTTCTGTTGGTCTCCACACGCCAGTCCAGTAGGTCAGTCCACCCTCATAAACCCCAAGGCCCTCATTCGCATAGCGGCTATCTGCAAGGAAATGTTTCCATCTAACATTGGTCGGATCATCAGTAAAGTCTACATTCTTGAACCATCCTCTGTAATTCTGGTCATCAATGGTCTTTGTCTTCTCAGCTGAAGTCACTTCTCCCATGTAATCATAAGCATATTCATCCGCAAGTTTTGCAAATCCATGACCATTTGCCTCATGATGCAGGAGCTGAGCAAATACTTCTTCATTTCCTCCACGAGGGAAGTAAGAAACAGTTACGCCACTAGCATAGTCCGTAAAGGTCTCAGAATAATACATATAACATGTTCCAGCATAATTATCTGAATTCATGGCCACGATAATCATCGCTTCATCCATGCGATCCGCTGTAATAGCCTCAAGAGCATATCTGAATACTGCCTGATCTGTTCCACCCACCAAAGTTCCTTGTCCGAAATACGTATCCAAAGCAGTATTGCCATAGTCATAACCCTCAGTTGCAGATATGACATTTATATAATATACATTGAAACAGTCCTTAAATGACTTGTATGGTTCCTCTGCAAACAGATTATTATACAAAAGTTCCATATCCTGTTTATAGAATCCGTTTGTAATCTGTCTGTCACTATAAGCATCGCCCATCAGGACAATGTCAATACCATTGCCTCGTGTAGCTTTCTGCAATGTAACCACTTCCCCATCTTTTGAATAATCTAAAGAAACATAGATATCGCTTTCTGGCAGATCAGTATAATCATAACCCTCAAAGAATGAGCTATAAGGAGTCCAATCCGGAGAAGCTTTGTATGCCTGTAAAGAAGTACGAGGAACATATATGGTCAAGCCCTTATACCGTTCTGGTATCATATCCGGTCTATTATGTCCTATGACAGGAGGTATCGGCGAACGCAGATATACTTTTTCAATACTAGCTGCCGTAGCACCATCAAATGGATCCATTCCCATTATCCTCATATTGGCAGAGACTGTTACAGTCTTCAAGTTCGGGCAGTCCCAGAGGATGTAGCCTAATGGGATTTCATATGGTCTGCAAGCTATTGCACTACCTACTGCCTGAACGTCATCAGACATCACGACATTCACTAACTCAGGCTTATCAGCGAGAACGCCATATGACAATAATGTAACACCAGGAGGGGTGGTATAGTCAATCAGGTTCTTCGGAGCTACATAGATCAATTCTCCATCCCTAACCAAGCTTTTGTTATCTTCCGTTACATTATCGCCATATATAAACTCTATATTATAAGCTCCCTCAAAGGCACTTCCAGATGAAAGTTGGAGATCTTTATTGGTAAATGTCAAAGATTGAAGGTTGAGAGCATTGTAGAAACAATAATTTTCCAACAATTCGATATCTTCAGGGAATGTATATGAGGTATTTTCCGCTCCAGATGCATACGAAACCAGGGCTCTCTTTCCCAAGTTATTGTAATTATCTATAGCAATTCCCAAATGATCAGCTGTAATGAGCGGACTATCTCCATAATAGCGTTTAACATTTTGACATCTTGCAAAAGCATATCCGTCTACATCCCGCAATGTAGAAGGCAGATAAAGTTCTTCAAGCGATTCACACCTGTCAAATGCCCATGCATCGACATATTGCACGCCCTCGGAAAGCACAACTTTCTTTATTTTCTTATTACATAAAAACACTCCACCTGCCAGGCTGGTCACCCCTTCTGGAGTGACGTATTCTTCCATGTCATGTTGGGCAACAGCATACAACACCCCGTCAAGAACCAAGGACTTATGGTCTTCTGTTGCTAGTTTGCCATATATAGCATTAAGATTAAAACAGTCTGCAAGTACATTATCTCCAATCTTAGTAATTTTACCTGGCAGATAAAGTTCCGTCAGATATTCCTGATTTTCGGTGAATATCATAGAACCAAGTTCAGTAACATCACCATCAAAACGAAGAATTCCTTTTTCGCCTACATACTGATTGAAAATAAGGTTAGTTCCTATAGAAGCGCCAGCGGAAAGCTCCATTATAGCGGCACCCTCTGTAACATACCATATTTCATTATCAGGAATTGCATCCACAATGATTTCTGGTACTTCCACATCAAGATTGACATCTTTCACAGTTCGGATTTCCGAGCGTTTGAAAGTAAGGTCTGTACTGATGTTCTTTGTTATGATTTCACTATAAGCATCAATAGTCAGTGTCAGTCCATCCTTATATGTCTGGGCCGGAATGACAATATAGAAGTCACTTGGGAATATCTCTGACAATTCTACGCCCTTCACATTCAAAGTAACGGATGATGACGCTCCAGAAGACATGACCAGTTGTGGTTCATCGCCGTAAGCGGCATTTACTGTTGCAGGACCAGAAAGGTATGTATCATCAGCATTGGCTGTCAATGTAATGGTCTTGATGGCAGCAGTTCCAGTCATGGATATCCTCATCACGGCACATAAATTCATGAATTTCAATCCACTTGACACAGTACCGGTTGCAATCATCGGGAATGCACCAGGTCCAAAAGAATCAGCTTCATATTCCTGAGTCAGGGGCAACATCAAGGATATTTCAGCATTTTCTCTGACCTCAGTGATCCCATGTGGATAAATCGCAGTATATTCCTGTCCTGCCCTATCTCCAGAAAAATCAGACACTGTAGTGCCTTCACCCGAAACCAAAGTAAACCTTGACGGATACTTATCTGCATCGGCGAATACAGAAATTTCATCTCCTGCAGACCATAAAGGATAATATTTTCCACCTGTCAACTCAGATAGAACTGTCTTGGTATCACCCTCAGTCTCCATCCTTGCTTGAATTGTTACAGACATATCATTCTTCTCAACCAGAACATCTTCAACGCATGAGGCAAAGAAGAACAGGAACAGGCATATCAATATATTTTTTACAATCGTCTTCATATTCTTGAGAATTATAAGATTATATCATCACCAGGATTAATGCCCTCGTTACCTCCGCCCCAACTGTTGTTAACAATTGACAACGGCTGATCAACTCCTACAGGACAAGACAATGAATTATCGACATAATAACTTGATGTATTGGAATCTTCTCTCATTATATAGACAAGTACACTCATATTGGCAGCGTTGCTTCCTGAAGGAATTGTCAATGTATATGTAAAATTCTTGACCACATTATCTTCAGACACTTCAAATGAATCTCCTGATGCATCAGAGAAGGCTCCTCTGATAATTCGAGAATGTTTATAGCTGTTAATATTGCCGACTCTGTTATCATTTTGCGATGCAATGACTCCATCTTCAAGAAGCAGTGCTGTAATCTTATAAGATCCTGCCTTCTTTATATATGCAGACAGATCGAGGGTAATATTGCTTCCTGACACTGAAGAAGTCCAGCTCGTTCCTGTGTATGTCTTATATTTGCTTTCAGTAGACCTGACTGCAGCAAGAATATTGTCTTTTGTTGAAGAATCGTTTGCAATTACTGTTGTTCCATCCACGATTCCTGTAGGATATGAGCCTATTCTGTAATCATTTACAAGTGCCAACGATGCTTCACATGCAAGAGAACTATTTACTCCATGAACACTTATAGATTCAATCTTATCAGGCATTGCTTTTTCAGCGTGACTCAAAGCCTCTGCCATCTGCGGGCAGTATCCACACCAATCAGCAGTAAAACGCATGACAAGGGATCGATGATGGAACTCCTTCGTCTTCCATAAATCATCTCCGGATTCATCAACCATTGGTTCCTGTAAGACAGCTATTGTCTTGACTTTGGATGCTGCGGTGACGGTAATTATGGCCATTCTTGTTGATTCTGTCTCATTTGGAAGAACTGTCACATCAAATGAGCCATCTTCATTTCCAGATGCCACAGACACAGAGCACCACTGGGAATCACTGCTGACAGTCCATGCTGTATTTGATGTAACATTCACGGTTATAGGGTCTGACGTACCCTCAGCCCTAGCCGAGATACTTGGCATATCAACATCCAGCTCATATACGATTCCATCCTGACTTACAACAACTGCATTTTCCAACGGTCCAAAACGGAAATAAATCTTTGCAGTACGGACTTCACCGGAATTTTCGGCAGCTACAAAATTATGAATACCGCTGTCTGCCCCCTCTAACTCGGTTATCCAATCCGGCGTTTCGATGGTATAGTTGGTATTTGAATTGACTCTGACTGAAAATTCGCCACCTTCAATCCCAAGTTCCACATATTTATCCAGAAGTTCCATAGATGAGCCTTCCTGCTGTACCTCAAAGCGTAGAGTTTTACCATCAGACTGAAATTCGAGAGTTACACTTCGATCATTGCCATAATTAGGCTCAGCAATAAATATATACTCCCATATACCTCCGGCAACACCTCCATTCTCTGATATCCATGGAGGTAATGAGTTGTACGTGATAGACTTATAGTATCTGAACTTAACACTGAATTGACCTCCTTCATTTGATAGTCTTACTGAGTTTTCCAGCAGCTCAAATACTGGTTCTTCCGGTTGCTCTGGGTCTGGACCAGGTTGATCTGGATCTGGGTCAGGTTGATCTGGGTCAGGATCAGAAGATTCCTGTCCAGCCTGATCAACTACAAACTGAAGGGGGTCACCCTCTGTAATGAAGAGAATATTTGCACTTCGGAGAGACATCGATTCATTTGGATCAATTATAAAATGATGAATCTTACTCTCATGCGCCCTTGTCTCTACCTCATGAATCCAATCCACATCGGTTACCACCTCATAATCAACGTTGTAGAGAACCTCTATCATTATATCTCCACCCTCTGCAGGCATCATAACATACCTTTCAGTAAGTTCAAACACCTTCTCTTCAGTTCCTGGCTGGTCTGGGTCAGTTCCCGGTTCGTCTGGATCAGTTCCCGGTTCGTCTGTAGTTCTACCCTCCTGCTCAACAACAAATGGAATACATTCGCCATTACCACAGAATGAAATCATCGCATTCCTTGGTTGAGCAAGTTCATTTGGTTCAACGACGAAAGTATGGATCTTTGTATCATAAGACCTTGTCTCAACTTCGCGTATCCAGTCTGCATCAACTGTCACTTCATACTCAACATTGAAATGAACCTCTATTCTTATTTCACCGCCTTCAGATCCCACAACAGCTGAATTCTCTGTGATTTCAAACACCTTCACATCATCTTCAGGTTCGTCCGGTTCAGGAACAGGTTCTGAAATCACCTTCGGCTCCTGAGATACAGAAATATCCACCGCAACCGGGCCGGATACTAGACGCACTATCGCCTCCCTCGGAGTCTCAAAATCATTTGGTGTCACAGATATATGAATACGCTCGATTACAACTCCACCATCTCCAGCAGTCTTATCAATTGTAATCCACCCTTGTTCTCCAATTTGATTGATGACTTCAGCCTTCCATGCAAGTGAAGATGTAAAGACAACTTCCGCATTTCCACCTGCATAAGGGATGACAAAATGTGCCTTTTGGTTCGAATCCAAGACCAGATTATGCTCCGGGCCATTATCAGGCCTCTCACACCCCGCAAAAAGCAGGATGGAAAAAAGAGCGTATAACAATTTTTTCATATATGTTTAATATTGAATTTTTCAAATATAATTATTTACTCTCAATTTTCAATATTTTAGAATAAAAAAAACACATAAAAAGAAAAGACCCGCCGAAGCAGGTCTCTCCATTATGGATATTGTCTCTATTAGAGTCCGAGCTTCTTGAAGAAGTCGTTACCCTTGTCATCAACGAGGATGAATGCAGGGAAGTCTTCAACCTTGATCTTCCAGATAGCCTCCATTCCGAGCTCCGGATACTCGACGCACTCGATGCTCTTGATGTTGTTCTGAGCAAGGATTGCTGCAGGACCACCGATAGAACCGAGGTAGAATCCACCATACTTGTGGCATGCGTCAGTAACACACTGTGCACGGTTACCCTTCGCGAGCATGATCATGCTGCCTCCGTGGCTCTGGAAGAGGTCAACATAAGAATCCATACGACCTGCTGTTGTAGGTCCCATAGAACCACATGCCATTCCTTCTGGAGTCTTTGCAGGACCTGCATAGTAGATCGGATGATCCTTGAGATACTGTGGCATCTCCTCACCTCTGTCGAGACGCTCCTTGATCTTTGCGTGAGCGATGTCGCGACCTACGATGATAGTACCGTTGAGGCTGAGGCGTGTTGATACAGGATATTTAGTGAGCTCCTTAAGGATCTCTGACATTGGCTGGTCGAGGTTGATCTTTACTGCCTCGCCTTCGCCTGCCTGGCGGAGTTCCTCTGGGATGAGACGTGCCGGATTATCATCGAGCTTCTCGATCCAGATACCGTCCTTGTTGATCTTAGCCTTGATGTTACGGTCAGCCGAGCAGCTTACTCCGAGTCCTACTGGGCAGCTAGCACCATGGCGTGGAAGACGGATGATACGTACATCGTGCGCGAAGTACTTACCGCCGAACTGTGCACCGAGGCCGATCTTGTGTGCCTCCTCGAGGACGAGCTTCTCAAGCTCTACATCGCGGAATGCGCGGCCTGTCTCGTCACCTGTTGTAGGGAGGTTGTCATAGTACTTGCATGAAGCGAGCTTCACTGTAAGGAGGTTTCTCTCAGCAGATGTACCACCGATAACGAATGCGATGTGATATGGAGGACAAGCAGCTGTTCCAAGAGTCTTCATCTTAGCAACGAGGAATGGAACGAGTGTCTGCGGATTGAGGAT
>JAFZGK010000001.1 GCA_017555445.1 Bacteroidales bacterium | reverse complement strand
TTGAATTTCTTGATAGAACCATTTATATCATACACTTGCACTCCAGGGAACGGATCCTTTCTTCCATAAGCATAATACAACCCTACAGCCGCCTTCACCTCTGCATTCGTCACACCTGAATATGGCGTAAAGTTATACATAGTGGAACCAAGATTTCTATCCATTATGAACTTGCCATTATACATGGAAATCTCCTCAAATGATGAATACTTATGAAGGTGACCGCCTGGCACCTGATATGCATATTTGTTTTCCACCCAACCGCGGACATCAAAATCCGGATCATAGTCTGTTAGCCAGATATGCCAGCTCCACATATAGCCATCATTGAAGGCATCCCAATCAGGTTTAGTACTTCTTACTCCGATAAGGACATTACAAGGCCTGCCCACTGCTGCATTTGTCGTAACGATTGAGAATGATTCTCCTGAAGCACCTCCAGCATATGTATCTGTCAAGGTTCCATCTTCCATACAGAACTTGATTACTTGCGTATCTATATCCTGCCAGATAACCTCTGCAATCCATTCGTTAGAACCATTTATAGTATAACTGTTCCAATCAGCACTCATCTTTCCTTCGGAACTCTCCCAGAACTTATTGATCCTGCCCTTTATTGGAACTGTATATTTGATTCCGACATCTTTGATTGGCTGGATTATGTAAGAATTTGCATCTGCCAGAACAACCTCACTCAAATCCTCGACACGAAGGTCTTCTCCAGTACCCATGCTATTGAACAACAAGTCGATATCATATAAATGATTCGGCTCAACGTCAAAGTTATCTTTGTTATTTTTTCCAATATAGAAGCGATATCTGACTGGAGTATGTCTGTCATTATGAACGGCCATCACCTCAATATAAGTCGAATATGTCGGAGCTGACGAATTCTTATCATATTCTGAATCAGCAACTGCATCACCACGCATATTTCGTGGAAGGTAATATTTCAAAGAGTGGCTCTGACCTGGCATCACATTAACCTCATCCTTCTCAAGATCGATAAAAGTCACGGATGAAGTGTTTGGAAACTCAGAAAGCCCACTATATAGATGATCCACATAGTGGAGTTTGTTGCTCACATTCTTCATCTGAACAGATGTGATCGTGATTCCTGATGATTCCGTATTTGTTATAGTCAGGTTGACTTTGGCGACATTCCTGAATAGCGGACATTCTATCGATTCGGTATCAGCAGTTACCAGTACCGAGCCATTCATCAGCAGATCATTATAGCCTGCCTGATAAAAATCCGATGATGAAGCGACGATTTTGCAGGATTCCTTTAAAGCAGAAAGAGTTGAATACTCAATTCTGGTATCCAACGAATTGTTATGTGTATTTGCAAGAAAGACAGTAGTATAGCCGTTTTCATCTCCTGACTTCGAAGGCACAAGGATCGAGACTGATTGAAACGTGGCGCCTTGTGTCCTATGATACGACGGCCTTCCTACCAATGATCCCTTATTATTGTATTGGAAGATCCAAAAATCTGTTATCACATAGGAATTTCCCAATCCCTCATCTATATTCTGATCCACCTTTTTAGAATCTGGTGACAGATGCTTTATCGGAGCTGCAGACAAAGATAATACAACATCCTTCTCTACTGAGGCATCCACAGGTAGCTCTTCCGCGCATCCCCATAGAAAACACACGGAAAGACTCAGAAAGACATATCGCAAAATCCTCATCATATCAACCTATTGTAAAATCTATTCCTTGATCATTTGCAGACTGCCAGCCATTGATAGTCCACTTACCAATCTTTATCGTTTCTGACAGAACACCTATATTTGAACTACTGCTTCCTCCTGACTGCCAACCATTTGTCTCATCATACACATCAAGCACAAGCCCGACATAATCTGATTCGACAAGAATCCTATACACATAATTATATTGAGGCTTCATCTCAAGAATCTGGTCATTCAATGGCATTCGTATATCCACGTCTCTTCCTCCCTGACGAATGTTACATGTCATGTAGATATATTCTCCATCAAGCACATTTGCCGAAGAAACGACTCCAAGATATGCTGCAGCCTCCTTCTTGGACGCATATATGCCGGAAGGGATATACAATGGAGTCTGAGTTGAGTAGAACAGCTCATAATTATTTGCTGACGGAGTAACCGTATGATCTGCATCATATTTGAGTAAAAGTGGGCGTTCCTGTCTCAGCGCAGCCAACTTGGCCTGTCTCAGCGCAGGATAGATCCGAACTTCCTCGCCTTCACCTTGTACACCGATTACGGTGACCTCAGAATCGACAACTGTAAAGTCCGCCACACCGGGTTTCTTGTAAAATTCGAAAACTATTTTACTTCGCGGGTCATACAAAGCCTTTGTAAATCTGATGGGGCCATAACCGCCTACGGTTCTGAGTTCCGGTTCATTAATATAGAAACTGCCTGCATCATCAGGAGTAAAATCAAATGACCCATCATCATTACATCGGATTCCTGGAGATGCAAGAACGAGGTAGACTTTGTCACTTACTCCATTGATTCCCATCTCCGGATTCTCCACAACACCTTCTTCCGTAATCTCACATGCTACCAAATCCAACACGCCCTCCTTAAGGTAATATGTACCACTCTGTCTATAGCCACGATCATTATCATTATACATCATGATACGATATGTGCTTCCTGTGACAGCAGACTGAACTGCTTTGGTATCAATGGAAAACCTCAAAGCATCCTCCGATTCCGTCTGCACCTTTGCACATGAAACCAGAAGAGTAAACAAAAGAAATATACAGTTGCACCAACGCATATCAGATAGGAAGTGTTATTGTCTGTGTATTCCATTGCTGCTCTATTCCCACCGGACGAAAATCCATGGTATTATCAAGCAGAAGTTCATATACGTACTTATATCCTCGTTTAAATTCAGTAACCGGCTCGTTTGAGTCGACCATAGTTGCCGGAAGATAGAATTCCGTTTCAGCCTCGATGTTATTGAACACAAACGACAATTTCATTTCATACGAAGCAAGATCAAGCCCAGACACAGGAGGCATCATGATGTAAGTGGACGTCCAACTTCTACCTATTGACCTTCCCGGCTCTACTATGATCCTGTTACCACTGGCAGTTCCAGACACGGCAGCATCAAGGTCTGCCTTAGTACAATCGAATGTACCTGATGTAACCAGACGTCCTTTGGAATCTGTCAAGGTCATGGAAGTTAAAGTGATATTGCCATCATACCTACACTGTATCTTAACCTCTATACATGTCATAATGTGCCTGAAATTCAGAGACTTTGTAAGTGACGTTCTGGTCTCTTCCGATGTCAGGCTGATCGGAATTGATGTCATCCAGTCCTTTTCTCCACTGACAAAAGGGATCTTCGTGATATCATTTGCTCCCTCAACCCATGGATAATACGCATAAATGTCCAAGGGTCTGGCTTTCAGTATATGCAGGCTGGATTCTCCGCTTTGTCTGGCATCAGTGCCGAATGGATAGTATGTCCATCTGTTGACACCGTCAGCAAACAGATATTCTGCTTTAAGGTTACCAAAGCCTTCAATCTGAGGAGTAGGCACATCCGTATGTCGCATCAGCCATAGTCCCAATTCATATGAAGAATGAGAATATGGGAAGTTGCTTCCATCTATCGATGCCTTAGTGTCAACTGATGCAATTATTGATGGATTCGAGAATGTCAGCATGACAGTCCCGTCATCGACAGCAAGTCCCGACTGTTCATCACACGATACAGCAGACGCCAGCATTAAGGTAATACCTAATGCTGTAAATATCTTTTGTATGATGTTTCTCATTTTCATCAACTTATATTTCCTGACGCTTTACCTCCGTTCACCCAATTGGTAACTGTAGTGGTAAACTGTATTCCTGTCAATCCAATTTCAATAGTTATAGTCAGCATCTTGCCGGGTATGAGAGTAAGACCGGAGTAATCTA
>JAFZGK010000022.1 GCA_017555445.1 Bacteroidales bacterium | reverse complement strand
TAGGAAGCGAAGTGGATATCATGGTCGATTTCGATAAGATCGGAAAGTTCAACGCTAAGATTGACATGGTCCTTCAGAATCCTGACGGTAAGTACGTCATCATGGACTTCAAGTGGACAGACGGAAAGGATAAGAAGAGGGAAGAGGAGATAAAGAATAACATGGAAATGCAGCTTGCCCTCTATGCTCAGGCTGTGAGACAGCACTTCGGAGAAGGAGACGAGACTTCTGTGGAAGCTATCGGTTACTTCATGCTAAGACAGGGAGTCTTCATTACCGAGTACCAAGGTCTTAAGAAAAGCAAAAAGGTTAAGGTCGTTCAGAAGCAGTGCACTGATTCAATCTTTGAAATGGTGAAGAAGTCATATGAGTTCAGAATGAGCCAGCTCATGGGAGATGCCGGCGAATCTGTGATTGAGGAGGCAGAGCAGATGAAGGTTACCGATCTTGGTATCGAGGGATACCATGACGAGGGCGACAGATTCCCGCTGAAGGGTATTGCCGAAAAGGCAAAGGGCGGTTATACCGGAGAGAAGTCGACTACTTACGGAAAGAATGTTGTTTTGAAAGGAATGCTAGAGTAATATGGGAAATATACAGTTTATCAATGCCGGAGCGGGTTCAGGAAAGACCTATACACTTACAAAGTTGTTTTGCAAGCGTTTGTCAGAGGGTGCCAAACCGTCTGAATTCATCCTTACAACCTATACCAAGGCTGCTGCTGATGAGTTCAGAAGCAAGATAAAGGCAAAGCTGATGGAAGAAGGCATGAATGACATGCTTTCATTGGTGGAGTCTGCGCAGATCGGAACTATCCACTCCGTAGCACAGTCATTCATCGAGAAATACTGGTACCTTCTTGACATGTCGCCGGCATTGGCGGTCAAGGAGGAGGATGAGATGAAGGCTTTCAGAAGCCGTATCCTGGATTCTGTGGCATCCGAAGATGACCTCTCGTTCTTCTACCAATACGCTACAATGCTGGATGTGAAGAAGTCTCTAGGTAATGCACAGGTTCTCGATCCAGACTTCTGGAAGGATATGGTGCTCGAACTGGTAGACAAAATGAGGCTTTATGGCTTCAAAGGTGAATTGCTTGAGAGCTTCAAGCAGTCATCGATTGAAGTCGTAAAGGATGTCTATCCGGCCTATACGATGAAGGTGGACGAGATGAAAGATGCGGCTGCAACACTCTATGACCACTTTGATTCCATTAAGAGCAAAGCCAAGTCGGCCATGCCGACATGGAATGATATATTCGTTCCATTCATTGATGAACCATCATGGGAGAGATGTCTGCCGCTTCTGAAATTCATGGAGAAGACAGATAAGTGGATACTGGCTGCTCCGCAGGATATGTTCGATATCGTCAGAAAGTATGCACTCTCATGTGTCCTTGATAAGGCTCTTGAGTGTGTGGAACGAGTGTTCGCAATAGCTGCACGACTCCTTGACAAGATCAGTGAGTATAAGAGAGCCGAAGGTATTCTTGAGTTCTCTGACCTTGAAGTACTCTTCTTGGAGCTCCTGTCATTTGAGTCAGTAAAGACAGACCTTCGTGATTCCATCAAGTATGTATTCGTTGACGAGTTCCAGGATGTCAGCCCGATTCAGCTGAAGATATTCCAGACTCTCAGTGAGATTGTTGGAGACAGCTGCTGGGTGGGTGACCCTAAGCAGGCTATCTACGGCTTCAGAGGCAGTGACTCATCGCTAGTGAACTCTGTGATAACCTCAATGAAGGAGAAAGTGGAGAAGCTCGAGTTCTCACATCGTTCACTGCCGCAGCTTGTCAATGCATCGAATGATATTTTCATCAACTCCTTTGCATTGCTGACGGATTCGGAGAAACTTGAAGAGAAGTATGTGAAGCTTGATCCATGCGAGAAGAAGATTGCCGAGCAGGCGGCTTGCGGTGATTCATATATCGCTCAGCACCAGTGGTGGCTTTCTGTACAAACCAAGACTGGTGCCGAGAGTACTGATAAAAAGAACGCCTCGAAGGTGTATCCGGCGGTGGCAACCAAGCTTTGGAATATCTTCAACGATAAGAAGTATAAGGTAACTGATACCGAAAACGACAAGCCGGTTGTCAGAGACCTTAAATATGGAGATGTTGCAATCCTGACAAGAAGCAACAAGGACTGCATCAAGATTGCTGATGCCCTTAGAGCGAAGGGGCTTCCTGTAAGCGTCCTTGATGATAAGCTTGAGAATCAGGCGGAGGTAAGACTGCTTCTTACCCTCATGAAATACATAGCAAGAATCGACAAGGCACAGACAGTTGCTGAGCTCAGACGACTGATGAATGACGAGGATATTGAAACCATTCTCCTTGGACTTGCAAAGAAGAATGATTGCGCTGATCTCATTCAGCTTCTTGATGCTTTGAGAGAAAGATACCAATATCACTCGGTGTATGATATGGCCAAGGAACTCATTGCTGCCCTTGACCTTCGTCACTTGGTGTGCAAGTGGTCTATGGGACAGAAGAGACAGACCAATCTTGATGTGCTTGTCGACATGGCTGCCTCATTCGTTCAGCGTCAGAAGGAAGCTTCAGTGCAGGAGTTTATCTACTACGTGGCTGATAGAGAGGTTGATGTTCCGTTTGACAATACAGGAAACACTATTAAGGTGCTTACTTACCATAAGTCCAAGGGTCTTCAGTGGAAGATGGTCATCTTGAATTCTCTTCATAAGGACTCCCTTGATGAGGGCGACTTCATGAAGAAGGATTTCTCGAAGATAACTGTAAAGACTACTCCTGACGGACAGGTAAACTTCAATCTGTTCCCGCCAGTCGATTCGGTTAACAAGATGGTTGCCGCGAGAATTCAGAGTGCTGAGAAAGCCCATGAGCTGTGGGACTTCCTTAAGGAGAAGAAGCGTGCAGAAGACCTTCGTCTTCTTTACGTAGGCTTTACGAGAGCGGAGAACTACTTGATATCATTGTCGTTTGGTGCAGTGCCGTCAAAATGGCTTGAGAATACAAGGGTAACCTTTAACTCTAGTGTACCGCAGGATCCAATTTGCGACGATTCTGCTCTTAATACAACTGGCTCTGAGACAATAGCTGTGTTGCCTTATGATAATGTGCTTACAAAGGTAGATGGTCAGAAGAAGTATATCTCTCCTAGTCAGTGCGAGGCAGATCCTCAGTCAGGTGTCCCTACATGTGAACTGGAAACGATAGCGGATAATATCGATGTTGCACGCTGGAGTATCGATGCGGATGAGTTCGGAACCTGCATCCATAACTATATGGCTGTTCATAGATGGTCATCTGATGAAAAACACCTTGAGACTAATGTCAGGAATGCTGGCCGTGTGATTGAAGGATTCGGACTTGGTAATCTGCTCTCTGCAGAAAGTCTTGTTAAGCAGGCTGATGCGTTCTTCGCTTTCGTAGAGAAGAAATATGGTAAGGTTGAGACCATCGAGCATGAGATTCCGTTTACAAGACGTAAGGCTGGCCAGGTGATTACCGGTGAGATCGACCTCTATGTGAGCACAGAATCTGGTGAGGGAATCCTTGTGGACTTCAAGAACCCGATGACTCGAAAGGATACTGATGACCAGGCCCTTAAGGATAAGGCCATCAAGTACTGGCCACAGCTGGAAGCATATCGTGATGCATTGTCTGAATCAGGCTGCTCGGTAAATCACGTATACATCTATTACCCTATGATGGGTATAGCTGCAGAACTTAAGAGGTAGTGTCATGGAATTTACGATTGCATTCTTTACAGACTCTCCATTGGGGATTCCGATGTCTGTCATATTTGAACACGAGAAGGTGGTTGCCCGCAAGGGTAACCGTGTTCAGTGCCAAGGAACTATCACGATTGATGGTGGCGATGCAAAGCAGGGTAAGATTACCCTCGATCTTGATGATGCCGCCAATGTCACTGCTGTGACGATGCGACGTCCAGATGGCAAGTGTGTCCTAGAAGTCGACTCAAGATGCGCTCAAGAATGGCGTGAATACTGCGCCTACATTGAGCACGACTTGATCTATAAGGATAAAGTGAAAATGGCATTTGAGGAGCCGCATAGGTTCAAGCCATCGGATTCTAGATGTCTCTACTTTACCTACCAGCGTAAAGACAAGTTATATGAGACTTTCAGATTTACCTGGGAGTCAGCAGATCTTACTGATAACGGTGTCTTGATTAAAGGCACAATCGACAAGGAAGGGGAAGCACATTATATCCTGTATGACAATAATCTCCCGGAATTTTATCATGTCGCTTTCTCTAAGAATGGCAAGATGAGGAAGATTAAATCCCTGAACTTCGTCGCCAATAAGTTGTATTACTCGGCCTTTGCGTCCATGATTAAGACCATAAAAAAGTAAGATAGGCATCCTCGCGGATGCCTACTTCCTACTTTGAGTGTTACGGAATAATATTCCGACGTGTTAGTGCAAAGATAGATATTTTCGTGGAATTCTCTAGTTATGCGACATGTCGTTCTAAAGGACGAAAATATATAATGCTCCCACAGATAAAATGAATCCGAGGAAGATTAATGTAATCTTATCATTTACATGTTCTTCTGCATCCTTGAGATGTCTCCGGTACATTTCTACGGCTTCGAGATCATATCTCCTTTGTGCTTCTTCCAGCTTGTCGCTGATCAGGTCTCTTTCCTTGATGTCTTTTCCCACGAAAAGGTGCACGGCAGGTGCTGTGACAACCAGAGACACGACGAATATAACCCCACT
>JAFZGK010000021.1 GCA_017555445.1 Bacteroidales bacterium | reverse complement strand
GGTGTCGTGCGGAGATATTTCTGGATTTCATCACGGAGAACTCCTGTTCCTTTTCCGTGGATGATGCGAACGCTCGGCACGCCCACCATGATGGCGTCATCAACATAATGCATGACCTTCTCGATCGCTTCATTGAGTCTTTCTCCGCGCAGGTCTATTTCAGTCTTGAAATTAAGCTTTCGCTCGGCAATGGATGTGTCCATCTTTATGGTTGAAACAGGCCTTGAAGTCTCCTTGACGGCGTTCTTGAATTCATTCGACGTGATTCTCTCTACCTTATCGAGCGGCATCTTGCTGCTGATGTGTCCGATCATCACGACTACCGCCTTGGCCGAAACCTTCGATACTTCTCCTACCATTCCGTTTTCCTTCACACGTACCTTTTCGCCGACCTTCAGCGGAGCCGACCTGAATGCCTCGATTCTCTGCTGTTCGGCCTGCTGTTCCAGAAGCTGCTTCTGGGCATTCTCATCCGCACGCTTGGCCTTGCGCTGCTGCTGGCGTTCGCGCCTTGCATCTATCTGTTTTATCTTGCGCTCGATATAATCGTCCTTGTCTCTCTGCTCCTGTTCCTTCTTTGCGGCGAGCAGTGACATGAAGTCCTGCAGACCCTTACGTGCTTCCTGAGTCTCCTCCTTTGCGGCCTGTGTTTCCTTGATGGTCCTGATGGTGTTCTCCACCTGCCTGTTGGCTCCCTTTATGATATCTTCAGCCTCTTTCTTGGCCTCGTCGATTATCTGCTTCTTCAGCTGTTTGATCTGCTGAAGTTCCTTCTGATATTTATCTGTGATGTTCTCCAGTGTCTTATCTGTGTGCTTGATGCGCTCGAGCTTCTCGTCAAGAGCCTTTCTGTTGCGGGCAATCTTACGAAGGTTGCGCTCTATACCGACAAACTCTTCTCCGGCGCGCGATTCAGCATCCTTTATGATGGTCTCAGGGAGGCCCATCTTTCGTGCAAGTTCAAAGGCGAACGAATTGCCCGGGAGTCCCATTTCAAGCTTGAACATAGGAGCGATGTTCTTCACGTCGAACATCATTGCACCGTTCATCACACCTGTCTCTCCTGATGATGCATAGAGCTTGAGGTTTGTGTAATGCGTGGTGATCACTCCATATGCCCCTCTCTTGTCCAGTTCACTCAGAATTGCCTCTGCAATAGCTCCGCCGGCAGCAGGCTCGGTTCCGGAACCGAACTCATCAATGAGTACGAGGGTTTTATTGTCTGCCTTGGCCAGCATTTCCTTCATGTTCACGAGGAAGGAACTATATGTACTGAGGTCGTTGTCAATGGACTGGTCGTCTCCGATGTCCACCATAATCCTGTCGAAAACAAGCATTTCGGAGGTTTCCGAAGTAGGGATGAGCATACCCCACTGGAACATATACTGCAGGAGTCCTACAGTCTTGAGGCAAACAGACTTTCCTCCGGCATTCGGTCCTGAAATCAGGAGAATGTGCTTCTGCTGGGTGAGTGTGGCAGTAAGAGGAACGATTTCCTTCTTCTCCTTGCGGAGAGCTCTTTCAAGCAACGGGTGACGGGCCTTTCGGAGATTCATTTCTCCGTTGTCGGATATGACAGGCATTCCTGCTATGAAGTCAAGGGCTACCTGTGCCTTTGCCATGAGGAAGTCGATCTCTCCAAGGTATCGTGCCGCATCAAGCAGGTCAGGGATATATGGTCTGAGGAAATCCGTGAATTCGAGCAATATGCGCAGAATCTCACGCTGCTCGCTGAACTTGAGTTCCTTTATCTGGTTGTCGAGCTCCACGACCTCTGCAGGTTCGATGAATGCGGTCTTTCCGGTTGCAGACTCGTCGTATATGAATCCTGCGATTCTCTTCTTGTTGGCTGCGCTTACGGGGATGAGCATCTTTCCGTCTCGAATAGACACTCCGGCATCACTGTCAACGATTCCTTCTTCCTGTGCCTTCTTCAGTATTGCACTCATCCTGCGTGAAATCGCTCCTTCCTTGTCTCGAAGAGACTTTCTTATGTTGTACAGCTCGTCTGAAGCCGTATCCTTGACATCTCCGTATCTGTCGAGTATGGAGTCGATCCTGCGCTGCACTTCCGGGAAACCCATGATTGGAGCGCTCATCCTCTTGAGATTAGGATACACTCCGTCCTTGACGCTTTCAAAGAATGATGTGACCTTGCGCAATGTCTCAAGCATAGTCTTGAGCTTGCGCATTGAAAGAAGGTCTATGGCTGACGAACTTCTTTCAAGAGGCTTCAGAAAGTCGATGCAGTCAATGAATCCGCCTGAAGGGAATCCGTCCTCGAACATCATTATCAGCCTCATCTCATCTGTAAGAAGAAGCCTCTTGCGTATCTGCCCCGCATTTGTGCAGAATGTCTCCGTAGCGGTCCTCCCGGCCGCATATTCTGTAGAGCACCTGTCGGAAATGATTCGCCTCACGCGGTCAAAACCGATTTTCTGCTCCAATCTGGTATCTATGTATTTCCTTTTATCTTCCAAATCTGTCTTTCTTTATTCCATTGCCTGGCCAAGCAGGAGCTTGAGCTCATTGATGTTCTGAATAGGTGTCACCTGTCCCTCCTTGACAAAGGATATGTTGCCGGTCTCTTCTGAAACTACAATGACATCGGCATCGGTCTCTTCTGTTATGCCGATCGCAGCCTTGTGTCTCATTCCGTAATTTGCCGGGATATCTGTCCTTTCTGTGATAGGCAAGGTGCATCGCGCTGCCACGATTCTGTTTCCTGCAATCACCATTGCTCCGTCATGAAGCGGTGAATTCTTGAAAAAGAGATTCATGATAAGTCTTCTGTGAATTCCCGCATCAATCTTGTCGCCTGTGCTGATCACATCCTCAAGAGGACTGTTATGTGCAATCACGATAAGAGCTCCTGTCTTGTCTTCGGACATTCTTCGGCATGCTTCAGTAAGGTCGTTCACAGCCTCGCTGCCGACAACATTGCCTGTCTTCTTTCCGAGTATCCTGTCCATGATGGCCTTGCCTTGGGCATTGTTCATATACCTGTTGCCAAGCTTGATGAGGAATCTTCTGATTTCCGGCTGGAATATGATGATCAGAGCAATCATACCGACATCCAGCACCATGTCCATGATGGCTGTCATAAGTCTCATGTTGAACGCATCCACCACGATACGAATCAGATAGAGAGACACTATTGCAACGAAGATACTCATTGCAGATGAACCTCTTATCCATCTGAACATGATGAAAATGATCAGTCCCAGGAGTATTATGTCAAGAATATCCGCAAGGGACAATTGTAGGAAACCCAAAAATGCGAGCAGCATACACCTATTATATATTATATCCGCGCAAAGATAGTGATAAATATATAAAGTTTTAGTATGTTTGCGGATGAATCCCGAACTTATACTTAAATAATCAAATATGAGAAAAATTAACATTTTATTATCAGCCTTTGCAGCATGCCTTGGTCTTGCTTCATGCTCGAACAATGCTGTAAAGCCTGCAATTCCGGCAGATCCTGCTATTGAGAAAGCTGTAGAGAAGACTCTCTCGAAAATGACACTTGAGGAAAAGGTGGGCCAGATGACAGAGGTGGCCATCGATATCCTCGGACATTGGGAAGGAACAGAGTTCGTTCTCGACATGGACAAAGTTGAGAATGCTATCGGAAAATACAAGGTAGGTTCAGTTCTCAACACACCTTCATTCGGTCAGACTCCTGAGAAATGGCAGGAGATCATCGGTACTATCCAGGAAGTTTCAATGAGAGAGCTCGGCATCCCTTGCGTATATGGTCTCGACCAGAACCATGGTGCTTCTTATGTTGACGGTGCTACTTATCTTCCGCAGAACATCAACGTAGGTGCTTCTTTCAATCCACAGGTTGCATATGATGCAGGTGTTATCACTGCATATGAGAGCCGTGCGGCGAACTGCCCTTGGACATACTCTCCTACAGTTGACCTTTCACGTGACCCACGTTGGCCACGCGTATGGGAGAACTATGGTGAGGATCCGCTCGTTAACGCTATCCAGGGATCAGCTGCTGTACGCGGTATTCAGGGTGAGGACCCTAACCATATCGGTCCTAACAACATTGCAGTGTCAGTAAAGCATTATCTCGGTTACGGTAACCCACGCACAGGAAAGGACAGAACACCTGCTTACATTCCTGAATATGAGCTCAAGGAGAAGAACTTCGCTCCATTCAAGGCTTGTGTAGAGGCTGGTGCTCTCACAATCATGGTCAACAGTGCCAGCGTAAACGGCATTCCTGTTCATGCTAACAAGGAACTCCTTACAGGATGGCTCAAGGAAGGTCTCAACTGGGACGGTATGATCGTGACTGACTGGAACGATATCAACAACCTTTACACTCGCGAGGGTGTTGCTGTTGACAAGAAGCAGGCAATCGAGCTTGCAATCAACGCAGGTATCGATATGACTATGGAACCATATGACCTCGAGTTCACAACTCTTCTTATCGAGCTTGTGGAGGAGGGCAGAGTTTCTATGGAGCGCATCAATGACGCAGTCCGCAGAGTATTGAGACTCAAGTATCGTCTCGGCCTCTTCGAGACTCCTAACACTCTTCTTGAGGACTATCCTAAGTTCGGAAGCGAGGAGTTCGCAAAGATCGCTACTGCTGCAGCTGAGGAGACTGAGATCCTTCTCAAGAACCTCGACAACACTCTTCCTTTGAAGAAGGGTCAGAAGATCCTCGTTACAGGCCCTAACGCAAACTCTATGCGTTGCCTCAATGGTGGATGGAGCTATTCATGGCAGGGTAACCTCGCTGACAGATTCGCTCAGGAGTACAACACAATCTATGAAGCTATGTGCAACAAGTTCGGTGCAAAGAACGTTGTTCTTGAGCAGGGTGTGACATATGTTGCTGAGGGTAGCTACGAAGAGGAGAACGCTCCTGAGATCGAGAAGGCAGTAAGAGCTGCAAGAAACGTTGACGTGATCGTTGCATGTATCGGTGAGAACTCATACTGCGAGACTCCTGGTAACCTCTCAGACCTCGCTATTTCTGAGAATCAGAGCAACCTCGTGAAGGCTCTTGCAAAGACTGGCAAGCCTATCGTGCTCATTCTCAACGGCGGCCGTCCACGCATCATCAATGACATCGAGCCTCTTGCTGATGCAGTGATCGATATCCTCCTCCCTGGTAACTATGGTGGAGATGCTCTCGCAAATATCCTTGCAGGTGAAGTCAACCCAAGCGCGAAGCTTCCTTACACATATCCACGCTATCAGGCAGCTCTCACTACTTATGACTATAAGATCAGTGAGGAGACTGACACTATGCAGGGTGCTTATGACTACAATGCAGTAGTATCTGTACAGTGGCCATTCGGTTTCGGTCTCAGTTACACTACATTCGAGTACAGCAACTTCCAGTGTTCAGTTGAGGAGTTCGGCGCAAATACAGACCTCGTGTTCACAGTTGATGTCAAGAATACAGGTAAGGTAGCAGGTAAGGAGGTTGTAATGCTTTACAGCCGCGACATGGTTGCTTCAATGGTTCCTGAGAACAGACGTCTCAGAGCTTATGAGAAGGTAGAGATCCAGCCAGGTGAGACTGTTACAGTGACCCTCAAGATCAAGGGCAGCGACCTCGCATTCGTTAACCCTCAGGGTGAGTGGACTCTTGAGCCAGGTGACTTCCGTATGCAGGCAGGTGACCAGACTCTCATGATCACATGCAAATAAGGTCTAAACTGTTATAATATAACTGAGTATGCAGCCGTTACGGATTCCGTGACGGCTGCTGTCGTAAATAAAAGTTATCAACAAAAATTTCGCATAAATTGTTGAAAATTAAAATAATAGTTGTATATTTGCAGCCCGCAAAAATGTGAAGCGGGATGTAAATTATTTATAATCAATTAATTAAACAAACCAATGCCTGGATTAATTGGAAAGAAAATCGGAATGACTTCCGTTTTCGGTGCTGATGGAAAGAATATTCCATGCACCGTTATTGAGGCTGGTCCATGTGTAGTTACGCAGATTCGTACAGTAGAGAAAGATGGTTATGCCGCTGTACAGCTTGCCTATGACGAAATTTCAGAAAAGCATGCCAGCAAGGCTCTTAAGGGCCATTTTGAAAAGGCAGGAACCACACCTAAGCGCAAACTCGTTGAGTTCAAGGCGGATTTCGCTCAGGAGCTTAAGTTAGGCGACGTTCTTACAGTAGCTGACATCTTCGGTGATGTACAGTTCGTAGACGTAGTCGGTACTTCAAAAGGTAAAGGTTTTCAGGGCGTTGTGAAGCGTCACGGCTTCGCAGGAGTTGGTGGCCAGACTCACGGTCAGCACAACCGTCTCCGTCACCCGGGTTCACTCGGTGCATGTTCATGGCCTTCACGCGTGTTCAAGGGAACTCGCATGGCAGGACACATGGGTAACGAGCGCGTAAAGGTGTTCAACCTCGAGGTGATCAAGGTTATGCCTGAGAATAACCTTCTCGTAGTTAAGGGCTCTGTACCAGGAGCTAAGGGTTCATATGTAATCATGGAGGACTAAGGTATGGAGTTGTCAGTTTACAAAATTGATGGAACAGTTGCCAAGACAGTGACTCTCCCTGAGGAGATTTTCGGCATCACACCTAACGACCACGCTATCTATCTCGACGTTAAGCAGTATCTTGCTAACCAGCGTCAGGGTACATCTAAGACTAAGGAGCGTTGGGAGGTTGCGTACAGCACCAAGAAGCTTATCCGTCAGAAGGGTTCAGGCGGTGCTCGTCACGGTTCACTCAAGGCTAACATCTACGTAGGTGGTGGTCGCGTATTCGGTCCACAGCCACGTAATTACAGAACAAAGCTCAACAAGAAGCTCAAGCAGCTTGCAAGATTCTCAGCTCTTTCTTACAAGGCTCAGGAGAACGCAATCGTAATGGTTGAGCCATTCGCAATGGAAGCGCCTAAGACTAAGGAGTTCCTCCAGATCCTTGCTAACATCAAGGCTGGTACAAGAAAGGTACTCGTAGTGCTTCCTGAAAATTCTTCAAATATTTACCTTTCGTCTCGTAACCTTCCTGAGGTTAAGGTTATCACTGTTGACGAGATCAACACTTATGCAATCATGAATTCAAATTCAATGGTGCTTGTTGATGGCGTTCAGGATATCCTCGCTTCAAGAATCAGACGATAAACTACTTGAGAGATGGGAATTATAATTAAGCCAATAGTAACTGAGAAGTTGACGGTTCAGGGCGAAAAGTTGAACCGTTACGGTTTCATTGTTGACCGCGAGGCCAACAAGCTTCAGATCAAGGCTGCAGTAGAGCAGGCTTACAACGTGACAGTTGCAGATGTAAACACTGTAAACTACCACGGTAAGAGAAAGTCACGCTACACTAAGGCTGGTATGCTCAAGGGTCGCACAAACCACTTTAAGAAGGCATATGTGACACTTGCAGGTGAGGATAAGATTGATTTTTACGCAAACATTTAAGGTAATTGAGCAATGGCAGTAAGAAAATTCAAACCGGTAACTCCCGGACAGAGAAATAAGGTAATTAGTGCTTTTGACGATATTACCGCTAAG
>JAFZGK010000020.1 GCA_017555445.1 Bacteroidales bacterium | reverse complement strand
TCAGCAGTACACTGATGCAGGTCGTCCTGAGCTGGCAGAAAACGAACTTGCAGAAGCTGCAGCAATGGAAGGCTACCTTCCAAAACAGCTTAGCGAGGCAGAAGTTGAGGCTGAACTTGTGAAGATCATCGCTGAAGTCGGCGCATCACAGCCGTCCGACATGGGCAAGGTGATGGGCGTTGCTACAAAGAAACTCGCCGGACTTGCTGAAGGACGTGTGATCTCGACACTTGTCAAGAAGCTTCTCGCTCAGTAATCACTGAAAACTATATGAAAAAGGTGCACTGAAATGATTCAGCGCACCTTTTTCAGTATTGAGGAAGACCATTACTTCTGTACGAATGCTCTGTGGAGAGCCTGTGAAATATTGATGATGAAGTCTCCCATATTTTCAAGTTCATTCATTATATCCATATAATAAACACTTGTCTGGTAGTTCTTGCCATTGTTTTCAATATCTTCGATCTCAGCATCCCTGAGGTTGTTTCTGAGACTGTTGATATGCTCCTCTGCATTGTAGGCATTGGAAATCTCTACAAGAGTTCCCTTATGGGCAGCCTCAAGGTTCTCTATCATTGCATCATATGCATCAGCTACCGCATCAGTAACGCTTTCAAGCTTCTTTACTGTATCAGCATCGAAAGTCTTGTTATGAATGTTCCTTCTGCTGAGGATACGGCTGATTGCCTCACCAGAGTCACCGAGAGACTCAAGCTCTCCGATGATCTTATACATTGCCTTGACCTTGACTGAAGTCTCTTCGCTGATGTCGCCTGCTGATACAGAATTAAGGAATGATGCAATCTCATACTCTATGCGGTCTGAAATCTCTTCATACTTGACAAGCTTGCCACGAAGTTCTTCAAACTTATCTGAATCTGTTTCAGCTATAGCGGATTTTGCATATCCCAAACCATTCTTTGAGATTTTTGCAAAATGTATGATCTCATCAAAAGCCTGCTCTGTTGCAAGTTCAGGGGTTGAAAGCGGTCCGGCAGAAATATACTTGAGTCTGAAGACTTCCTTCTCCTGATCTTTCGGAGCCTTGATGATCCATACCACAGCCTTCTCTATATACTTGACAAACCACACGAGAATCAAAGTATTGATAAGGTTGAAGAGGGTGTGGAGCATCGAAAGTCCGTACAATGCTGCAGTAGAATCCGGAGTATCCTGACCACTCACTGCAAATCCTTCTGCTGCCGGGTTAGGAAGACCGAAAAGAACTTCGATGATATTACCTACGAGCGCAAGGAAAGGCTTATAGAATATCAAGGCCCAGATTACACCTGTCACATTGAATATAGTATGCGACATAGCTGTTCGCTTTGCCTGTGTGTTTCCTACTGACGCAGCTACGTTCGCTGTGATTGTTGTTCCGATGTTCTCACCAAGCACCATTGCACACGCCATATTGAAAGGAATGAATCCCATACTGAGCATGATGAGTGTAATGGCCATCGTTGCAGACGACGACTGGAGTACGAGAGTTAGAAACGTTCCGAACACAAGAAAAATAAGGACTGAGCCGAATCCGTATCCTGACCATGCCCTTACAAACTCCAAGATCTGTGGTGTCTCTCTAAGATCTGGAACCGAATCCTTCATGAATGAAAGACCAAGGAAAAGGAGAGAGAATCCGACAATGAGTTCTCCAATATTCTGACGCTGATTCTTCTTCGAGTTTGAGAAGAGGAAACCGAGAAGCATCAAAGGAACTGCAAGGATTGCGATATCTGCCTTGAAACCGAGCCATGCCACCATCCAGGCGGTGACTGTGGTACCGATGTTGGCACCCATGATGACTCCGATTGCCTGAGCAAGAGTAAGGAGTCCGGCATTTACGAAACTTACTACCATAACTGTGGTAGCTGATGAAGACTGGATCACAGTTGTGACGCCGAGTCCGGTCATGACTCCCTTAAAAGGATTGGAGGTCATTGCTGAAAGCAGTCCGCGAAGTCTGTCACCGGCGGCTTTCTGCAGTCCCGAGCTCATGAGGTTCATTCCATAGAGGAACATACCCAAGGCACCCAAAAGAGTGAAAATCTGTAGTATTCCCATTGTTTTAAGATTTGAGGAACGCAAACATACTCATTTTTCAGCAACTCTACAATGTTTTTTCTATTCTAAAACATGAAAAGAGGAGAGCAACGAATATGTAGCAATCCCATATTTATGCTATCTGTGCATTTATCAAGTAATAGGTATAAGCCACGAAGGAGATAAACATTACGAATCCTCCTGCCCTGCCGATTCTTCCTTTAAGTCCGAACAACATAGGTATGATGGCTGCTGCTATCATGACCATATAGTCGACAATCGTAATGCCTGCAGAAGTCAAAGGCATCACCTGTGAACTCAGGCCAAGTATCAGTGTTATATTGAAGATATTTGATCCCACTATATTGCCCAGGGCCATCTGAGTATTCTTCTTCACGGCAGCTGCAACAGATGCAGCAAGTTCAGGAAGAGATGTGCCGCAGGCAATGAGGGTAAGTGAAATGAATGCATCATTGACTCCGAATGACTTTGCTATCTTGACCGCATTATCCACGAACAGGTCGCAGCTGGTTATGAGCAGAGCAAGACCTCCGACCACCTTGACTATTGCAAGCCAAATAGGTGTCTTGTCCTCAGAAGAGGATTCATCAGCAGCGCCGGCTGCTGCTTTTCGGTCACGATAGAAGGAGTACCACATGAATCCTGCAAAGACTGCCAGAAGCACAAATCCGTCGGGACGGCTGATCACAGCAGGACTGCCATTGAAGAAATTGAACGCAAGAACAGTCAGAAGGACTGACACTCCAATGCACAGAGGGATCTCGAACTTCATATTGTTCCTGTCAATTGCAACAGGAAAGAAAACAGCTGTAAGTCCCAGGATTCCAAGTACATTGAAAATATTGGAACCCACCACATTACCTATGGCAACATCTGCATTGCCATTAAGAGCACCGATGAAACTCACCACCAGCTCCGGCATTGATGTTCCGACTCCGACTATTGCTGCACCTATGACAAAGTCGGACACCTTATACCTTCTGGCAATCGATACTGCTCCGGCAACGAGGAAATCCGCTCCGAATACGATACCGGCAAGAGAGACCAGCAGAATTATGTATTCCATAACTATTTTATAAGCTGTTCAACTCTGGCAATATCATGTTCGACCATATCGGAACATGGCTCATATTTGTATGGAACATATTCGAAAAGCTGAAGATAAGCCTTTCCCGATGCTTTACTATAGTAAACATCAAGTCTTACTGCATTTCCTTTGTCAGCTTCTCTCAAGTCGATTGATTCCGGCTTCGATTCCAATACAGAAGCAATTGCGGCATTCATTGCCTGCTGGAAGAAATGTTCTTCCTTCTGATATCTTTCATTCGAGCCTTCCTCTTTGTATCCGCTCCTGAGTACAAACATAAGGATGAGGCCGGCAAATATGAGGAAGAATCCTGTGATGTTGATTGCTGCGCCTGTAGGCAGTGCTATCAAGACTGAACCAAGAATGATGAGTGAAGAGAATATTGTAATATCTTTGACAGAGCGTACTCTGGTGAATGTCTTTTCCATATATTTTATCATTTAGAGATTATTTGATCTTGTATCATTTCGACATGGCTGTCGATAATATCCGCATAGCAGAACTGGCGGCATCTTCCGGAAAGGAAAATGTCGCGAATGAAGTGATGATACTGATTTCTAAATGATAAGCTTTCCCAGATAGAGCAACCTATGTGCTGGCTCTATGAGTGAAGAATGTACTATTAATGATTTTAGCTGTATGAAATATCTCAATCCGGCATTGATGATCTTGCCGGATTTTGCAAATTCGAGGCTGTTGCGATGTACGCTTCCCGTTCTTCTTGCAGAACCTTGCATCCTTTGTGCGGATGTAAAGCTGGTCGGACGAGGAGCAAGAAAATCATATTCGGATGACGAAACCGCTGCATATGTATCTGTGCCGAGGGTCATATCGGCAACAGCTCCCAAAGACACAGCAGACTCTCTATCGTCTGTGCATCCCAAGAAAGCGGCAGCCATTAATACGGGCAGCAGATATTTCAGCAATCTTTTCATGTCCGACAACAAATATAGACAAATTTAATGCAACCTCTATCAGAATGCAAACAAAAGTGGAAGCACAAAGACCATAACCACTCCCATGATGATCTGAAGCGGGAGACCGACCTTGATGAAATCCATGAAGGTATATTGTCCTGCCGGCATCACGAGGGCATTAGGCGGTGTCGAGAACGGTGAAGCAAAACACATGGAAGCGGCAACTGTCACTGCAAACAGGAACGGCAGCGGGCTCACACCTATGCCGATGGCGCACTGAAGAGCGATAGGAGCCATAAGAACAGCTGTAACCGTATTGCTTATGAAGATGGTCATCACCGAAGTAGCGAAATATACCGCAGCCAAGGCTACATATGGTCCGCTCGATCCGAAAGTATTGACAATGAAGTCTGCGATCATTCCAGAGGCACCTGTCTTCTCAAGAGCTGTAGACATCGGAAGCATGGCGGCAAAAAGCACTATCGTCTGCCAGTTGATAGTCTTGTAGGCGGCCTCAACACTTCTTACACATCCTGTAACCACCATAAGCACTGCAGCCAGAAGAACAGCTGTCACCGGTGCTACCGGAATAGAGTCCACACCCATCATGATGATCATACCTATCATTATAAGTGCGGCTATCGGAGCCTTGTAGTCCAGCGTCACCTTTGCCGCTTCCTGAAGAGGTTCTCCGAGAACCACCCAGTTGTTGGACTCGTTACGTAGACGTGCAATATCCTTCCATGCTCCCTGCACGAGAAGTACATCTGAATCAAGTATCTTCACTTCTCCCAAATCCTGCAGAAGGTATTCATTCCTTCTTCTGATTCCAAGTACATTCACATTGAACTTGCTTCTGAAGCCT
>JAFZGK010000019.1 GCA_017555445.1 Bacteroidales bacterium | reverse complement strand
CGGTCATGTTTTATATTGAAAATAGCCATATCAGATTAATTTTCAATAAAGATATGTATTTTACAGCTACTCACAAACAAAATTTGGAAATGAGTAAAATAATGGTCATCTTCGCGGGTTGTATCGTGGATTGGTGGCTTTATTGGTCAACGCGATAAGATTGGTATATAATATTTATGTCAAATAACTAACAGAATTACTTTAAATGAAACAAATCAAATTGTTTTTCATTGCCGTGGCACTTATGGTATCGGCGCTGGCTTCTGCTCAGAACATTACCGTTACCGGAGTAGTCAAGGATTCATCCAACGGCGAAGGAATTCCGTTTGCTTCACTTCAGTTGAAGGGTACTATGATCGGAACAAGCACCGATATCGATGGTTTCTATTCCATTGAAGTACCAGCTGACGGCGTTCTCATCTTTTCTTCTGTGGGATATGTAAACTTCGAGGCACCTGTTCAGAACAGAACAGTGGTCGATGTAATGCTTGATCCAGATACAGAAATGCTTGAAGAGACTATTGTAGTCGCTTTCGGTACTGCAACTAAAGAGTCATTTACAGGTTCTGCAACTGTTGTGAAGTCGGGAGATATCGCAAAGGTGCAGGCATCTGATGCTACACGCGCTCTTGAGGGTGTGGTAGCCGGTGTACAGATGACGACAACTTCAGGAACTCTCGGCAGTTCTCCATCACTTCAGATTCGTGGAGCCAGCTCAATCTCTGCTGGAACTCAGCCTCTTTATGTGATTGATGGTATTCCTTTCGAAGGTGATATGAATAATATCAACCCTGCCGACATTGAGTCTATGACAGTCCTCAAGGATGCTGCTTCAAACGCCCTTTATGGTGCTCGTGGTGCAAACGGTGTCATCATGATCACAACGAAGAAGGCTAAGCATGGCGATGCTGTGGTAAACGTTGAAGCAAAGTTCGGTCTCAATACCAAAGCTTTAAAGAATTATAACTATATCACTGATCCAGGCCAGTATTATGAGGTTTACTACTCGGCTTTGAAGAACTACTACATGAATTCTCAGGGTATGTCAGAATATGAGGCTCATATTGCTGCAAACCAGAATATTACAGGTCCTTCAGCAAATGGTGGTCTCGGTTATCAGGTATATACCCTTCCAGAGGGACAGGCTTTCATCGGTATCAACGGAAAGCTCAACCCTAACGCAACCCTCGGTCGCGTGGTTGACTATAACGGTCAGTCATACTATCTGACTCCGGACAACTGGATGGATGAGACTTATCGCAACTCGCTTCGTCAGGAGTACAACATAAGCGTGTCAGGTACTACAGGAAATGCACAGATCCTCGCATCGTTCGGTTACCTCAACAACAAGGGTATCGTTGACGGATCTGACATGTACCGCTATACTGCGCGTCTCCGTACAGACTATCAGGCTAAGGAGTGGTTCAAGGTCGGAGGAAACTTCTCGTTCACAAACTACAACTACAACAACGGTAACTCTGATGAGGGATCAAGCTCTTCGACTGGTAATATCTTCGCGATTGCTAATCAGATTGCTCCGATCTATCCTCTCTATATGAGAGATGCCATGGGCCGCATCATGACAGACCGTTATGGATTCAAGATGTATGACTACGGTACTGGTGACAACGCTGGTGCTGAGCGTCCATATCTTCCAAACTCGAATGCACTTCAGGCAGCTACACTCGATAAGGCAAACTCTGAGGGCAACGCATTCAACGGTTCAGCATATGCTGAGATCAAGTTCCTAAAGGACTTCACATTCACATTCAATGCGGGTATGGGTCTTCAGGAGACACGTTCTTCTAATGTTATGAACATGTACTACGGTCAGTACGCTACAATGGGAGGTCTCGTTGCTAAGTCACATGGAAGATCACAGACTCTCAACCTCCAGGAACTCCTCAACTGGAGCCGTTCATTCGGTTTCCACAACGTAGGTGTTCTCCTCGGTCATGAGAACTATGTAGCAAAGACAGCTTCACTCAGCGCATCAAAGAGCCAGCTTTTCTCAATGGACAACGACGAGCTCAATGGTGCCGTAGTTGACGGAAAGAGCTCTGGTTCATCAAGAAGCGAGTATAATAATGAGGGATATTTCGTTCGCGCCCAGTACGACTACTCGAACAGAATCTTCTTCAGCGCATCATATCGTCGTGACGCATCTTCACGCTTCCATCCTGATCATAGATGGGGTAACTTCTGGTCATTCGGTGGAGGTTGGATCGTAAACGAAGAATATTGGTTCCCACGTGCACCATGGATCGATATGCTCAAGCTCAAGGCTTCCATCGGTTCACAGGGTAACGATAATATCGGAAACTATCTCTATACAGATACATCATACCTTTCAAACAATCTCGGTTCACCGGCAATCGGATTCGGTGTGAAGGGTAACAAGGACATCACATGGGAGACCAACACCAACTTCAACGCCGGTGTTGATTATGACTTCCTTAGAGGTAAGGTTTCGGGTAGCGTAGAGTACTTCTATCGTAATACTTCAGACATGCTCTTCTGGTTTACAGTTCCTGCTTCACTCGGTTATAGCGGTTACTATGATAACATCGGTGACATGAGAAACCAGGGTATCGAGTTCTCGACAAACCTCAATATCATGCAGCGTCAGAACCTTAACTGGAACTTCTACTTCAACTTTACTCACTATACCAACAAGATTACAATGCTTCCTGAGGAAAGGAAGACAAGAGAGGTTGAGGGATACAAGGGTTATGCAAACGGTACATCATTCATTGGTGAGGGACTTCCACTCCATACTTTCTATATGTACAAGTATGCAGGCGTAGATCCTCAGACAGGTAATCCTCTCTGGTGGAAAGATTCAACAGATGAGAACGGTAATGTGACAAGAGTAAAGACTGACAAGTATGCTCAGGCTACTCAGTACCTTTGTGGCGATCCTACACCGGATCTCTATGGTGGCTTCGGTACTTCACTCGACTTCCATGGATTCGATGTTTCGGTAGCATTTACATACTCTATCGGTGGTCTTGCATATGACTCAGGTTATGCAGGCTACATGGGTTCTCCTTCACAGTCAAGTGCAGGTACAAACTTCCACAAGGATATCCTCAAGGCATGGACTCCGGACAACACTGAGACAGATGTTCCTAAGTTCCAGTACAATGAGCAGTATACAGCAGCTTCATCAGACAGATTCCTTACTGATGCAAGCTACCTCAACATCCAGAATGCTCAGGTAGGATATACTTTCCCTGCAAGACTCACAAACAAGATGCATATCAGTAGAATCAGACTCTATGCAGCTTGTGACAACATCTGGTATGTTTCACGCCGTCAGGGTCTCGACCCTCGTCAGAGCTTCAGCGGAGCCACAAGCAATGCGATGAACTCTCCGGTAAGAACTATTTCAGGCGGTCTTAACATCACATTCTAAAACAGGATACAGATAATGAAAAATATATTTACAAGAACAATTGTGATACTTCTTGCTGCCGTGATTGCTGCAGGATGTGTCAAGGAGACATACCCGACAGGAAGTACCATCACTTCTGAGCAGCTCGAGGCTTCGCCAAACGCTCTTCAGTACATGGTGAATGGTATTCCTTCTGCAATGATGGCTTCAGGTACAGCAGGCTATGCATCACAGTATGGCTATCATGCAGACTTCGGTATTGCAGGAATCCATCTTATGACTGAGGCTATGCTTGAGGACCTTACCGTAAGCGGCGACCTTGGCTATTGGTGGTTCGGAGCTTTCACCCAGAATGTTTCAATGGGTGCAGACTATATCTACTGCGCATATTTCTGGGACTGCTACTATGCATGGATCAAGCTTGCCAATGATATCATTGTAAAGGCAGGTGAGGTTGATGATGATACTGACCCGACTGTACTCAATGCACTCGGTCAGGCATATGCTTACAGAGCTATGTGCTATCTTGACCTTGCAAGACTTTATGAGCCTAAGCAGAATACACTCGCACCTGTTGATCCAGAGGTGCTAGGTCTTACTGTCCCTATCGTTGATGAGAACACTGACGAGAAGATTGCAAAGAATAATCCTCGTGCGACAAGAGAGGATCTTTATGACTTCATCTTCTCAGACCTTGAGAAAGCTGAGGAGTATCTTGCAACTGCAGGAACTGCATATAACCAGCCTACTCTCGGAGCTATCTACGGAATGTATGCGAGAGCATATCAGGAGCTTGGTGCTGCTGATGATAAGGTGAATTCTACAGCTTATAGAAAAGCTGCAGAGTATGCACGCAAGAGTATCACTGTAAGCGGAAAGACTCCACTTACTGCAACACAGTGGCATGATCCTAAGTCTGGTTTCAATGATGGAAGCTCAAATAATTCATGGATCTGGGGACTTTCTCTTTCAGTAGAGAATGCTTCGAACATTATCTCAAATATCGCTCACATTGCTCCTGAAGCTATCTGGGGATATTCAGTGCTTTCACTTCCAAGCATCAACAAGGCACTTTATGACCGTATCGACATCAACGACTTCCGCAAGAAGTCATGGCTCGATCCTGACTATACATGGAATCCGGCATCTGAGACATATAATCCAGATCACGGATATCAGTTTGCTGGAACAGATGATAAGCTTTCAGGTTACGAGGCATATGGTATCAGAAATGCACATGAGTACTTCCTTGCATTCACTTCTCCATATGTAAACCTCAAGTTCCGTCCAGCCGGTGGTCAGTGTGTTGAGTATACTGAAGGTAACTGTGCAGATCACCTTCTAATGCGAGTTGAGGAGATGTACTTCATCGAAATCGAGGCAACTCTCTTTGATAAGCAGAAGGGAGGTCTTGATGCAGCGAAGAGAATGCTCAACGATTTCATGCAGACATACAGATATCGTTCATATGACTGCAGCTATATCAACTCAGAGAAGGCATTCATCCAGGAGCTCCTTCTCCAGAAGAGAATCGAGTTCTGGGGCGAGGGTATCCTTATGTATGACTACAAGCGTCTGAATCAGGGTATCACTAGAGGTTATCCTGGAACAAACTTCCCTGCAGTTGCAAGATTCAACACAGAGGGCCGTTCACCGCAGTGGAATGTAGTGATCACCAGATCAGAATTCCAGTCAAACACTGCTCTCAGCCAGGCAAACAACAATCCGGATCCTACTTCCACAATGGTTCCATGGACTGAATAATCCTAAAAGGTTTTTACTGATATGAAAAAATATTTGAAATATATTCTTTTAGCGGCAATTACCTTCGGATTTGTCGCATGCGTGGAGGAGGAATGGAAGCCAGGTGAGGCCGATTATATCGACTGCCATGGTCTTTTCTTCCCACAGGAGCAGGCTAAGGATTATATCCTTTCTCCTTCTGACGCAACAAAGCCTCTTGTCTTCACTGTAGAAAGAGTTGAGACCGATGATGAGGCTGAGGTACCTTATGAAATCGTATCAAATGTAGAAGGTTTCTTCTCACTTGAGGATGAGTTCATCTATTTTGACGAGGGTCAGAAGAAAGTTTCCTTCAAGGTCATGATCGATGGAGATTTTGAACTTGGTGAAAAGTATACTTGCTCTATTAAGGTTACTGATCCTCTCTATGTATCTCAGTACTCGCTTTCAAGCAGCGAGCTTACTTTCTCAGTTTCATTTGTTGACTGGAAGAGAGTTAAGGGTGCTGACGGATCTGAGTACGGTACTTATAGAGATGACTTCTTCACAAGTTTTGCACAGCAGCTTGGAGCTGAGCTTGCAAAGCCTTACCTTGAGAAGGAGGTTGCAATCTATGAGCGCTCAGACCTTCCTGGATACTACAGAGTAGACGACATCTACACTGCTACATATCTTTCACAGATGTATGCCGGTGACGACTCTTATACTGAGCAGCTTTCTGCATACTGCCCAGTACAGAGCATCTATATCAATGCTGTAAATCCTAACAAGGTATATATTGATGCACAGTTCGCATTCTATGATCCGTTCATGAACTATGGTGCTGCATATATCTGTTCAGATGTACAGGAAGTATTTGATGCGGGATATTCAAATTCTTACGGAGTTCTCAAGAACGGTGTAATCGAGTTCCCGATCAAGCAGTCTCTTATGATCTATCTTCCTTCAGCAGGTACAGCATATGCAAACCTTTCAGCGAAGACAAGACTTGTTCTTCCTGGTTACAAGGGATATGACTATTCTATTGCTCTTGACTATTCTCCTGCAGTTGCAGGTGTTATGCCTGTCGAGTTTACACTCGGTCCTGATGTTGCCAAGGCTGTATATCAGGTGTATGAGGGACATCTCAATGATGTAGAGCTCGTTTCTAAGCTTGAGGAAGTTAAGGCTGGCAAGAATGTGAAGGAAATCACTAAGTCAGGTGTATATGAATTCACTGCTGATAAGTCATCATATTATACATTGATAGCATGTACATTTGATGCAGCAGGAAAGTATCAGTCATATGACTATGTGAAATTCGGATATGACACAGCTGACGATCCTAAGGAAGTAGATATCCACATGGGTCTCATCGTATCTGACAAGCATGCTCCTGTAGGTCTTACTGCAGAGAATTCAATGGAGTTCTATCTCTATGGAACAGGTATAGTAGAGGCAAGAGCTGCTATCTTCAAGAAGATTCAGTACGAGGATTTCAAGGAGACAATCGAGTACAATGTACGCTATGCTCCTTCTTATGCCCTTGACAGATATCAGCTTGATTCACTCAACAAGGTAGGTTACAGCGGACTCGTAGGAAACCTTACTCCAGGTGTAGAGTACTGCCTCATCGTATACGCAGACAATGGATACCATAGCGGATTCTTCACTGCGACTGCAACTACAGAGGGCGTGTTTGATATTCTCGAGGCAGAATTCGACATCTTCGACATGCCGGAGAGACTTCAGCCTGAGACAAATGAGGCCTATACTGGTAAGCAGTGGCAGATCATGTCCCTCGATCCATATAAGGCAACAAAGTGGGGAAGACAGGACCGCGGTACTGTCAAGTTCACTGATAAGACAGACGTGATGTATGACAAGGATGGAAACATCACAAGAGATCCTGCAAAGGCTGAAAGAATTATGGATTATATCTCACTTGAGGGTATGCATCCGAACCTTGCAGCCAAGGGTCTTAAGGACGCTATCGATTTCGAGTTCTATGAAGGTTTCGTATATACCCTCATGACTCAGATGGAGGCATTCTCATACAAGGGCACAACTGTATACCCTACAAACTGCTACCTTTACTTTGTACCGGACGGATCACTTTCTCCATACCTTGAGAATGGTGCAATGATCGGTGGATTCCTTACTGAGGAGCAGGATGTGATCGCATTCGTAAGCAACCCTCAGACTTCAGTAGGTTCAGCAGGTCTTTCATATGTAGGAATGCAGCTCTGCTACTTTACTGACGCAAGCTACAGCAGTGATGGATATCTCTTCGAGGAAGATGCTCACGCTTACCCTATGCTCGTAAGCTCTGATTCGAAGTATGCTACAGCTTCTGCTGCAGAACTCTCTAATCTCACTGTTCCTCAGGCTGCCAAGAAGGTATCAATCGAGCTTCAGAAAGGCCGTCGTAACTTTGTTGAGACTGAAGACGGTTACGTGAAGTCTACTATTGATATGGTACGTAACAGTATGCCTCATAACTATATGCAGAACGTTCAGCCGGTAAAGGTTGTACGCAATGTAGAGGCAGCAGAGTACTCGATGACCCTTTCTTCTTCAGAGATTGTAAAGAAGATGGACGGTGAAGTAGAGTTCGTAGAGAGAATCTTACGTTAATATAACTTGATATGTTTATAAACTTATTCAGAAAAGTCTTCTTCATGGTATCATCAGCTCTGCTTATGGCAGCGGCATGTACAGAGGTGATCAATGAAGAAAACCTTCAGAATACGGGCAATGGAGTGTTGATGACAAAGGTCATCAACACTCCTTCTGTTTCCGTGGAAGGTACCTTGCTGCTATGTCTTACCGAAGATGCAGCTCAGATGTTGAACTCAGGAAACCTCACTCTAAAAGATGAATTTTCAACTGAGGTGGCTATCACTTCTATGGAGCCAGTCTTTACTATTGCTCCCGGAAAGGAGAATGTAGCAAGAAGACACAATCTTCACAAGTGGTTCAAGATTGAGTTTGACGGAATGAGCAATGCATCTGCAGCTTTAAAGCTTGCTGCTTTCGATGATGTTGTAAATGTTCAGTACGACAAGGTAGTGACTCCTGCTTCAGACCTTCAGTTTACTCCTTATGTTCCTTCTCTATCAGAGATGGCATCGAATGATGATCTGCCTTTCAATGATCCTCTTCTTGTGGATCAGTGGCATTATATCAACACAGGCAGCAGCCATGTATCGAACTCTTCATATGCGGGAGGAGACATCTCAGTTAAGGATGTGTGGGCTCTCACTGGTGGAGACAAGAGAGTTGTAGTTGCTGTAGTTGATGGTCCTGTCAAATATAATCACCCTGATCTAGAGGCAAATATGTGGAAGAATGAAGGTGAGGTGCCAGGTAACGGAAAAGATGACGACGGAAACGGTTACATCGATGACGTATATGGATGGAACTGTGTTAGGAACAACGGAGATATCAATTGGAAAAATAATAATGAGTCCGGTCATGGAACTCATGTAGCTGGTATTGTCGCTGCAACAAATGCAAATGGTAAAGGTGTTTCTGGTGTAGCCGGAGGTACTGGAAATGGCGACGGAGTCAGACTCATGTCATGTCAGATCTTTGAAGGTGGTACTTCTACTCTTGACGCTTCTGCAAAGGCATTCCAGTATGCTGCTGACAATGGAGCATCCATTGCTCAGTGTTCTTTCGGATATGAAGGTGATGGCGCAGCTTATAAATCTGATGCAGAGTACAGCATGGTATTCGGTGTCGAGTATGATGCAATCAGATATTTCATGGATCCGGAGAACAATAACAGCGAGATTCTCGATGGAAACATCGTTATTGCAGCTGCAGGAAATGACGGTCGTGACCAGTCGAGCTACCCGGCTGCAGTGAAGGATGTTGTTTCAGTAACTGCTCTTGGTCCGGATTATCTCCCGGCTGCAAGTTATACCAACTATGGACCTGGCTGTAACATTGCCGCTCCAGGTGGAGATTTCTATACAGGAAACATCTTAAATATCGCTGATAACAAGAGCCGTGTGCTTTCTACTTTCGTGAACACTGTAACTGATTCTAATCTTGGAACATCAGGTCACGATTATGTATATATGCAGGGTACATCACAGGCTTGTCCACATGTTTCAGGTATTGCTGCTCTCGGTCTCTCTTATGCTTATAAGGTAGGCAAGAAGTTCAGCCGCGACGAGTTCGTAGCTATGCTTCTCACTTCCGTGAATGACTTGGACAAGAGACTTACAGACAATACTCTTAAGATCTCAGGTTACAGAAACGGTGCCGAGACCTATAAGGATCTTGGTCTTTATCGTGGAAAGATGGGAACAGGTGCTATCGATGCATGGAAATTCATGATGGCTATCGAGGGAACTCCAACCCTTACAGTTCAGGTTGGTGATGAGTCTTCAAAAGCAAAGAGATATGATCTTTCTTCATATTTCGGAGAATCAGCTGCAAATCTCACATATATTTCAGTATCATGCGATTCTGCAACAAAAGAGGCTCTTGGTCTTAAAGCTGACCCGGAGATGAAGTATGGCAAGCTTTCTCTCAATCCTACTAAGGTTGGTTCGGGTAAGGTTACAGTTACTGCGATTGCTGGTGGCGAGAGCCTTGGTGGCCTTGAACAGATTGGTGGAATGGAAATTACAAGAACCATTTCAATCATGTCACGTGGAGTAGTGAGCGATAACGGCGGATGGCTTTAAAATGGAGGTGAAGTTATGAAGAATATAATCAGAATAATGATTCTTGCTGCAGCACTCTGTGCGGCAGTATCTTGCAAGAAGGCTCCTGAAACATCAACAGCGATTGTAGCTGAGTGGCATCTCATAGAGATGACAGGAGTTGAGACATCTGCCCTTCCGCAGGTGTATATTGACTTCAAGGCAGACTACACCTTCGAACTTTATCAGAAGGTAGGTCAGGGTCGTTTCCGCAAATATGAGGGAAAATACGCCGTTGCCGAAACTATAGTTACCGGAAAATATGATGACGGTGAAGATTGGGGCAGTGGATATGATGTTTCATTCGAGGCAGACGGTGAGATCCTTGTCATGGCTGCAAATAATGGCTCAGGTGAGCTCTGTAAGTATGAGAAGGCATCCCTTGATCAGACTGAAAAGGATAATGCCTATGTGCAGACTAAGGCAGAAGACTCAGTTGAAAGATTCCTTTAAGAATATCTATAGATGAAAAAAGCTGGGAAATTTCCCAGCTTTTTTCATCTATAATTTATTTTGCTTCAGGTTCTCTACATACCTGTCTATCTTATGCAGTTCGCGAGGAATCTGAATCTTTTGAGGGCAATGGTGAGTACACTGTCCGCATCCGATGCATCGTGAAGCCTGACGGATTTCAGGTACAGCTCTGTCATAGCTTACCAGATATGCTCTACGAGCCTTCTTATAGCTTTCTGACTCGATACTCTGAGCAATCTCTCCCTCATTTACGCATTTGTTGTAGTGCTGGAAAATGGCAGGAATGTCTATTCCATATGGGCAAGGCATGCAGTACTGGCAGTTAGTACATGGGATTGTAGGGTATTCCTGCATGAGTGTGGCAGTTTCCTCAAGGAATACAAGCTCTTCATCAGTGAGCGGCTTGAGAGGTGAGAATGACTTGAGGTTGTCCACAAGATGCTCCATATATGTCATTCCGCTCAGAACACAAAGAACTCCAGGGTGTGTGCCAGCAAATCTGAACGCCCATGATGCGATGCTGTTCTGCGGACCACGCTCCTTGAGCCTGTCCGCGATGTGTACAGGTACGTTTGCGAGGCGTCCGCCGAGAAGCGGTTCCATGATCACTGACTGGATTCCTCTCTTGTCGAGT
>JAFZGK010000018.1 GCA_017555445.1 Bacteroidales bacterium | reverse complement strand
CTGCCATGATTCCGGTAGTAGCAGCTATAATAGGATGGCTGGTAGGCCGCGATCTTCTTTCCGCACGTCAATGGGCTGGAATAGCAATATCAACATTCGGAGTCATTATTTCGCAATATACAGCAAAGAAATAAAAAAGAGACCTCACGGTCTCTTCAATTTATTTATTCAGGCGTAGGCCTATGCGGAGACGGTCCATATCGACTGAAATGACAGTCACCTTGACCTGCTGATGGAGCTTGAGAATCTTGGATGGATCCGCCATTCCTTTCACTCCCATCTGAGTGGCATGAATCAGTCCGTTCTGCTTGATACCTATGTCTACAAAAGCGCCGAAGGCAGTGATATTTGTCACGATACCAGGAAGTTCCATTCCGATCTTCAGGTCCTCGATCGTCTTTATATCACTTGCAAATTCAAACTCCTGAGCCGACTCACGAGGGTCACGTCCAGGCTTGCGAAGTTCATTCAGAATATCATTTATCGTTGGAAGACCAAAATCTCCGTCCACATAATCTGATGCATTGATTTTTGCACAGAGTTCCGCATTTCCGACAAGTTCCTTCGCTGACACCTTGAGGTCTCGAGCCATCCTGTCGACAATATGATATGCTTCGGGATGCACAGCCGAATTGTCAAGTGGATTTTCAGCATCCTGAATTCTGAGGAAACCGGCACACTGCTCAAAAGCCTTGTCTCCAAGCCTCTTCACCTTCAGAAGCTGCTTACGGGAAGTATATGCTCCGTTCTGCGTTCTGTACTCCACAATATTATCTGCAAGTGCAGGTCCTATTCCCGAAACATAACTCAGAAGATAACTGCTTGCTGTATTCAGGTTTACGCCCACACTGTTCACGCAGCTCTCCACTGTATTATCCAGCTTTTCCTTCAGAAGTGTCTGATCGACATCATGCTGATACTGTCCTACACCAAGGGACTTTGGATCGATCTTCACAAGCTCAGCAAGGGGATCCATGAGTCGTCTTCCTATAGAAACAGCACCACGTACTGTCACATCATGATCAGGGAATTCTTCACGCGCGATCTCAGAAGCAGAATAAATGGAAGCTCCATCCTCGCTAACTGTGAACACACGCACACCTTTAGGAAGTGGCACCTTCTTTATGAAGTCTTCAGTCTCGCGGCTAGCTGTACCGTTACCGATTGCTATGACCTCTATACCATATTTCTGCACCATTGCAGACACAGACTGAATAGCCTTGACCTTTTCATTGGCTGGTGGATGCGGGAAAATAGCCTCGTTATGAAGGAGATTGCCCTGCTCATCAAGACATACGACCTTACATCCTGTTCTGAATCCGGGATCAATTGCAAGCACTCTTTTCTGACCTACAGGCGGAGCAAGAAGCAACTGACGGAGATTTTCTCCGAATATTCTTATGGACTCTATATCAGCTTTCTCCTTTGCCTCCTTGATGACCTCATTTGAAATCGATGGTTCAAGAAGACGTTTGAATGAGTCATCAAAAGCAGCATGCATATGTTCCGCCAGAGGCTGCGCCGGATACCGACGTTCCTGGCAGAAATCATAATAGATCTTCTTTCCGCATTTTTCAGGGTCTACATCAATCTTGATATTAAGGAAACCTTCTTCCTCTGCACGAAGAATAGCAAGAAGCCTGTGGGGAGCAATCCTCTCGAGCGATTCGCTATAATCGAAATATGACCTGTATTTCATCGCCTCAGCACCAGTCGCCTTCTTTGTAGCCTTAGTGACAACGCGACGTGTACGGAAGATCTGACGCAAGGTATCACGGACAGATGCTGTCTCACTCAGACGTTCAGCAATGATATCTCGAGCACCGGCAAGTGCATCTTCAACAGATGTAACCTTGTCATTCAGATATTTACGTGCTTCCACAGAGGGATCTGTCAGAGCAACTGAATACATCTTGTCCGCCAAAGGCTCAAGTCCTGCTTCCTTAGCCGCAGTAGCCCTTGTACGACGTTTAGGTTTATATGGAAGATATAGATCTTCAAGTTCTCTGGAATCGACTGTATTCTCGATCTTTGAATGGAGCTCAGGAGTCAATGCTCCTGCCTGCTCTATAGTTTCAAGAACAGTAGCCTTACGTTTCTCCATCTCGGCAAACACATCCACCCAATGACGTATCTCAGCCACTTCTACTTCATCAAGACCACCAGTCCTTTCCTTTCTGTATCTGCTGACAAACGGTATTGTCGCACCTTCTTCAAAAAGCCCTGCACAGTTCTCCACCTGCCAGTCCTTCACCTGAAGCATCCGGGCTATTGCCTTGACGTATATGTTCTTAATCATGTGACACCTGTTTTAACTGATTTCTGTAAGCTGAGAAGATCTTGGACTTGGATACGAATCCGATATAGGTCCTGTCATGGTCTACTACAGGGAGGTTCCATGCACCGGTACTCTCAAACTTACGCATTACACTGTCCATCTTCTCATCCACATATACATATGCAGGTGCGGAACGCATGAAGTTATAGACGTGGAACGAATCGTAATTCTCAGTCTTGAACATATCCCTTCTGATATCTTCCAGCGATACATATCCATGAAAATGCAGTCTGTCATCAACTACAGGGAAGATGTTTCTCTTTGACTTTGCCACGACCTCCACAAGTTCACCAAGGGTGGAATCGATCTTTACAGTATAGAAATCCGCTTCAATAAGATCACTGGTCTTCAAGAGGGTAAGCACGGCCTGATCACTATCATGCGTCAGCAGTTCACCCTTCTTGGCAATTCGTTTTGTATAGATGGAATATGGTTCCACGGCTCTTGTGACTCCATATGAAACTGTAGCAGTAAGGATAAGCGGGATAAGAAGTTCATATCCACCGGAGATCTCTGCAATAAGGAAGATGGCAGTCATAGGAGCCTGCATGACACCCGCCATGAGTCCGGCCATTCCCACGAGCACAAAGTTCTGCTCAGGTACTATTGCACCACCTCCGATGAGATTGATCGTCCTTGAAACTACGAATCCTGCGATGGCACCGATGAAAAGTGTCGGACCGAACGTACCTCCCACTCCACCTCCTGCGTTAGTGAAAGACATCGAGAACACTTTCAGAAGAAGGATGAGCATAAAGAAGATCGGGATTGACCAACCTCTTCTCATCATGAAGGAGAGAACCGTCTGTCCTTCCATATCAATCATTCCACCATTGAGCAGCACATGAAGATGCTCGTATCCCTCACCGAAAAGAGGCGGGAAAAGGAAGATGAGAAGTCCCAGGCATGAAGCGGACATCGCCCATCTCACGAAAGGCCTCTGGATGCTCTTGATCTTGTCTTCAAGCCATAGCGTCATCCTTGTGAAATATACCGAGCATGCTGCACTGAAGCATCCGAGAATGATATAGAACGGAATGTTCGACATTGCAAAAGGAGACAAAGTGCAATCGAAAGCCGGAGCATCACCTAGGAAGATATATGAAACTACCGTCGCTGAAATCGTAGATAGAAGCAACGGAAGTATTGATGTCATGGATATGTTGAAGAGGAGTATCTCAAGAGTGAAGAGTACTCCGGCAAGAGGAGCTTTGAAGATACCTGCAACCGCACCGGCAGCACCGCATCCGAGAAGGATCGTCATATTCTTGTATGACAGTCCCATATAACGTGCTACATTTGATCCGATGGCTGCACCGGTATATACGATCGGAGCCTCGGCACCGACTGATCCTCCGAAACCGATGGTCACAGATGAGGCAAGCACAGATGACCACATGTTATGAGGACGGATCTTCGATTCGTTCTTTGAAACCGCTACAAGTACTTTTGTGACTCCATGACCGATATTATCCTTTATGACATATCTGACAAAAAGCATTGCCAGAAGCATACCGATACCCGGATACACCAGATAAAGGAAATTGTAGGCTTCGCCATCAAACCATGATGTAAGTCCATGACTGATAAACTCGATCGCAGTCTTGAGAACTACCGCAGCAAAGCCGCAGCATACTCCGACGAACAGTGCGAGTATCATCATCACATCCCTCTCGGACAACTTCTTCAGAAGCTTCCTTAAAGGAGAAATCACATCTTTAATAAAGAATCTCGACATAGCAGAGCAAATATACGAAAAAAGCCGGTCAGTAATATCTCGACCGGCTATATTGTAGAATGATCTTTACTCTGCGTCTGTTGAATCATCATCAGTTGAGTACTGAGAGATATTGTCATCAGGAAGGCCCTCGCCCTCGTTTCCGTCATTGTCTTCTCCATCCTCACCGTCAAGCCAACGCTCGATATCCTCAGCATCATCGGTCTTCACCTTGATCTTCACAAGATATATGGCATCTGGAATCTCAACTGTAACTGCGTAGAAGTTTGTTCCATCAGGCTTGTCATATTTTACGAGATCTGGAAAATAATCATTGTATCCCTTTGGGTATTTCTCTGCAAACGCTGCAGCAAGCTCCTCAGACATATTCTCATAGCTCACTACCGCTCTCTTCTTAGGTGTTGTTGACATATCTGTTAAATTCTTATTTCAGGTTAGACTTAGAAATCCGGTGCAAGTGTAGGACATTTTTTTGAATTGAGCAACATCGGAATGTACTTTTTTATCAAAAATGCGTCACTTGTTCCTACGGAAGAAAAACGACTTCTGCTCACGCTTCTTCTCCATATCTCTTTCCACATATACCTTCTCCAGATTCTTAGGATCAAGGCCGGTGTAGAACATGACTGATGATGTGGTCATAGGAGTCGGAGTAAAGTCCTGAACCTGATCCATATACAGGCCCTGCAAAGCTGGCTTTCTAGCAAGCTTCTGCATCTCTCTCATGCCGCAGCCAGGATGTGATGATATGAAGTATGGAACCAATTCGCATTTGCGTCCGCTGCCTCTTACAATATTGTCAAATTCTAGCTTGAGTCTTTCAAAAAGTTTGAACGATGGCTTGGCCATCAGTTTGAGTACAGAATCCTCTGTATGCTCAGGAGCTACTTTGAGACGGCCTGAAGTATGTTCAAGAATAAGTTCCTTGAGGTATGGATATGATGTTTCGTCCACAAAGCCCTTCTCATCGAGGAAGAGGTCGTATCTGATACCGCTGCCAATATATGCGTGCTTTATTCCCTTTACATCCGCAATCCTCTCATACAGTCTGAGAAGTCTCGCGTGCGAACGATCCATGTTCTTGCATGGAGAAGGAAAAAGACAAGATTTGCGACGGCACTTGGCACATAGTTCCGGGTTCTTACCTTTCATTCCATACATATTGGCAGTAGGAGCTCCCACATCCGAAATATTTCCGGCAAAACCTGGCAGATTGTTCAGGTCCTTGATTTCCTTTATTATGGAATCTTCGCTGCGGGACTGGATGAACTTACCCTGATGAGCAGCAATCGTACAGAAATTACATCCTCCGAAGCAGCCGCGATGAGTATTGATTGAAAACTTGATCATCTCGAATGCCGGGATATGCTTGCCCTTGTAACGTGGATGAGGCAACTTCGTGTAAGGAAGATCCCAGAAAGAATCCATCTCCTGCTGAGTTGCAGGCGGCCATGTAGGATTGATCTGCACGTAACCGTTTCCTACCGGCTCCACCAGAACAGGAGGCGTCTGCATGTTGGCGTATGTCTCGATCACATGAAAATTCTCGGCAAATGCAATCTTATCCTTGCAGCATCTTTCATATGAATTAAGGATAACTGCATCCTTGACCTTGCATCGTCCGTCCATATAGAAACCTAGCTGAGGAATCCTTCTGATGTCGGTGATGTTTCTTCCTGCCTCTATTGCCTTCGTGAACTCGATCATCGTCCTTTCACCCATTCCATAACAGAGCCAGTCTGCTCCACTCTCAACAAGAATCGAAGGTTTCAACGCATCCTGCCAGTAGTCATAATGTGTGACACGTCTCAGAGATGCTTCAATACCGCCTATGATGACAGGGATGTCAGGATAGATCTGCTTGAGTATCTTAGTATATACAGTAACAGCATAATCCGGTCTCTGACCGGCCTTTCCCTCTGGCGTATATGCGTCATCGCTACGAAGTCTCTTTGCAGCCGTATAATGATTGACCATAGAATCCATAGCTCCCGCATTGACTCCGAAATAGAGTCTTGGCGCACCAAGCTTTCTGAAATCTCTGAGATCGTCTCGCCAGTTTGGCTGGGGAACAACAGCAACACGATAGCCATATTTCTGAAGCCAACGTGCTATTACTGCAGTACCGAAAGAAGGGTGATCAACAAATGCATCTCCAGTGAAGAGTATTACATCTATATAGTCCCATCCCAGGGCCTTCACCTCCTTTATAGAGGTAGGAAACATATATGCATTATTCTCTGACATACCTTAAGAATTACGGTCGGCAAAAATAATGAATATGGCCTGAAATGGCAAAGATTTGGACCATGAAATATTTTTTCAAAATTTTTTATTTAGAATTATTGTAAATTAGAAAAATTGTATTACCTTTGCATCAACAAACAGAAACTATAAGACAAACAACAAAAACACAATAATCATGAAAAGCGTAAAAGGAACAAGAACAGAGCAGAATTTGCTTAAGTCATTTGCAGGTGAAAGTCAGGCACGTAGCCGTTACACATTCTTTGCAGAAGTTGCAAAGAAAGAGGGTTATGAGCAGATCGCAGGAGTATTCATGGAAACAGCCGAGCAGGAAAGAGAGCACGCAAAGCGTTTCTTCAACTTCCTTGAGGGTGGTGATCTCGAGATTACAGCTACATACCCTGCAGGAAAGGTAGGCACAACAAGCGAGAATCTCCTCGCAGCGGCAATGGGTGAGAAGGAAGAGTGGGATATGCTCTACAAGGAGTTCGCAGAAGTTGCGAAAGAGGAAGGTTTCCCAGCAATTGCAGCAACATTCAACAATATAGCAAAGGTAGAAGCTGAGCATGAGCGCAGATATCTCAAGCTTCTCAGCAGACTTACAGACGGTGACTTCTTCCACCGTGATGGAAAGATATGGTGGCAGTGCCGCAACTGTGGCTACATCTGCGAGGCACAGGATGCACCTAAGACCTGTCCGGCATGTCTCTTCCCACAGGCATTCTTTGAGCCTATGAAGGAGAATTATTAGTAACCTGGTACACAAACAGCAAGCCCCGATGATGATCATCGGGGCTTGTTTCATTATGTATGCAAAGATTATTACATTCTTTCAGGAAGGGTGATACCAAGAATTGACATCGCCTTGCTGAGAACCCTTGCAATGGTCTCGATAAGGACAAGACGGCACTGGAGAAGGTCCTGGTTCTCCTCACGTAGGATAGGAGTGTCATGGTAATACTGGTTGAACTCCTTCGCAAGCTCATATGCATAGTTTGCAATGAGGGCTGGAGAGTGCGCTGCACCTGCCTCGGCAACCTTAGCCGGGAAAGTATTAAGGATCTTGATGATGCGGACTTCCTTAGGAGAAAGTGCAGAATCAGGCTTTACAGCTGTTGCAGAATGGTTTACACCCTTCTCATCCGCCTTACGGAGAATAGATTTGATTCTTGCGTGAGTATACTGGATGAAAGGACCCGTATTTCCATTGAAATCGATTGACTCCTTAGGATCGAAGAGCATTGTCTTGCGAGGATCCACCTTGAGGATGAAATACTTCAATGCTCCAAGGCTGATCATCTTGAAGAGAGCATCCTGCTCCTCTTCAGAGAGGTTGTTTATCTTGCCGAGCTCGAGAGATGTTTCCTTCGCAGTGTTATACATACCGGCGATAAGGTCATCTGCATCCACTACTGTTCCCTCACGAGACTTCATCTTTCCTTCTGGAAGCTCTACCATTCCGTATGAAAGATGGTAGATGCTTTCAGCCCAGTCGAAACCGAGCTTGCCGAGGATGAGCTTGAGCACCTGGAAGTGGTAATTCTGCTCATTACCTACAACATAGATATGTTCGTCAAGATTGTACTCTGCGAAACGCTGCTCGGCTGTTCCGAGGTCCTGAGTCATATATACAGATGTTCCGTCACCACGGAGAAGGAGCTTTCTGTCAAGACCGTCAGCAGTAAGGTCACACCATACTGAACCATCCTCCTGCTTCTCGAAGATACCGGCATCAAGGCCCTTCTGGACGAGAGCCTTTCCAAAGAGGTAGGTCTGTGATTCATAGTATGTTCTGTCGAAACTGATGCCTAGGTCATTATAGGTCTTGTCAAATCCCTCATACACCCATCCGTTCATAGTCTTCCAGAGCTCTACTACCTCAGGATCGTTGTTCTCCCACTTGAAGAGCATCTCCTGAGCAGCCTTGAGAGAAGGTGCATTCTTCTCAGCATCCTCCTTGGCCATTCCTCCTGCCACAAGCTCATCCACCTCTTTCTTGTAAAGGTTGTTGAATGCCACGTAGTAGTCACCTACAAGGTGGTCACCCTTCTTGCCGCTTGACTGAGGAGTCTCGCCGTTACCGAGCACCTTCCATGCATACATGGACTTGCAGATATGGATACCACGGTCGTTCACAAGGTTGACCTTCATCACATTATGTCCGCATACCTCTAGCAGCTTGGCAACTGACCATCCGAGGAGGTTGTTACGGATATGTCCGAGATGGAGAGGCTTGTTAGTATTCGGAGAAGAATACTCCACCATGATTGTCCTGCCTGTAGGAGCAAGCTGACCGAAGTTCTCTGCCGAAGCGATCTCGGCAAAAACATTATTCCAATAAACTTCTGAGAATGAGAGGTTAAGGAAACCCTTGACTGTGTTATATGCAGAGATCTCAGCAACATTTGTCTTGAGCCACTCACCTATTGCATTTCCTGTATTCTCAGGAGTTGTCTTTGACATTTTCAAAAGAGGGAATACAACAAGTGTATAATCTCCCTCGAACTCTTTGCGAGTCACCTGTACCTGAAGCTGAGCTTCAGCTACTTCTACGCCGTAAAGCGCCTGAATTGCTTCAGACGCTTTAGCTATAATGAATTGTTCTGGAGTCATTATCCTAAATAGCTTTTCAAAAGTTTGCTTCTTGAATTGTTCTTAAGTTTGCGGATCGCCTTTTCCTTGATCTGACGTACACGCTCACGTGTAAGTCCGAATCTCTCACCGATCTCTTCAAGGGTCATCTCCTGGCAACCGATGCCGAAGAATGATTTGATGATCTCCCTTTCACGCTGAGCCAGTGTAGAAAGTGCTCTTTCAATCTCTTTGTTGAGAGACTCGTTCACGAGTCCGCGGTCTGCGCTTGGAGAATCATTGTTCACGAGAACATCAAGAAGGCTGTTGTCCTCTCCCTCCACGAACGGAGCATCCACTGATACGTGGCGGCCCGATACTCTGAGGGTGTCTGCGATCTTCTCCTTCGGAACGTCGATCATCTCTGAGAGCTCTTCGCTTGACGGCATTCGCTCGTTCTCCTGCTCGAATTTCTGGAGAGCCTTGTTGATCTTGTTGAGTGATCCTACCTGGTTGAGAGGCAACCTGACAATTCTCGACTGCTCGGCAAGAGCCTGAAGGATAGACTGACGGATCCACCATACAGCATATGAAATGAACTTGAAGCCTCGTGTCTCATCGAACTTCTCAGCAGCCTTGATCAATCCGAGGTTGCCCTCATTGATAAGGTCCGGAAGACTGAGACCCTGGTTCTGATACTGCTTTGCAACAGAAACCACGAAACGAAGATTTGCCCTTGTAAGCTTCTCGAGAGCAGCCTGGTCACCTTTGCGGATCCTCTGGGCGAGCTCTACCTCTTCCTCAACTGTAATAAGTTCCTCCCTACCGATCTCCTGAAGATATTTGTCAAGAGATGCACTCTCACGATTGGTAATCGATTTTGTAATCTTAAGCTGTCTCATCAATATTTAAATTTAGTACTTTCCTATACTCCGAAGCCGAAGTAACCGGTTCTTCCTGCTGGTGTCACACCTTCGATGAATACAGTCCTTTTTGACTTCTTCACGATATCGATGACATCCTGCGGAGTCTTTACAGGGTGATCATTGACATACTGGATGATAAATCCTTCCACTGCTCCGGCTTCCATAAGCTTGCCCGGTCCGAGTTCGACGATCTCAACGCCGTTACGGATACCGAATTTCTTGAGTGTCTCTTCCGATGCCTCCTGGATCGAAGAACCGTAGAATGCTACAGAACCATCATCTGCTAGAGTGCCGTTCTCTTCTGTCGCACCTTTGAAGGTCACTTCGAATTCCTTTTCCTTTCCATCTCTTATGACTGTGACTACAGCCTTGTCGCCTGGAGAGAATCTGCTGACTGTTTCCTGAACTGAAGACGAGCTTGTAACTTTGGTCGAATCGATGGCAACAAGCACATCACCTGCCTTTATTCCAGCCTTTTCAGCAGCTCCGTTTTTAGAAACCTCAACAATATATACGCCGTTTCTTGAAGAAAGTTTCAACTCCTCTGCGATTTTATCATCAATATTCTGCATTGTTATGCCGAGCAATGCCCTCTGTACTGTACCGAAGTCGATCAGGTCATAGACAATCTTCTTCACGATGTTGACAGGCACCGCAAATGAATATCCTGTATAAGAACCTGTCTGTGAATATATTGCAGTATTGATACCCACAAGATTTCCTTCCTTGTCCACAAGTGCTCCGCCACTGTTTCCAGGATTCACTGCTGCATCAGTCTGAATGAACGATTCAATCTTGAATTCGCCTGAATAATTAGGCATCGAACGTCCCTTTGCACTGACAATACCTGCGGTGATTGTAGAGCGGAGATCGTAAGGGGATCCGATGGCAATCACCCACTCGCCGAGACGGAGCTTGTCCGAATCTCCGAACGGAATCACAGGAAGGCCCCTGGCATCAACCTTAAGAAGTGCAACATCGGTTGCAGGGTCTGTTCCGACAAGTGTGGCTGGATATGTCTGATTGTTGTTGAGAGTAACCTCAATCTTGGTCGCCCCGTCGATGACATGGTTGTTTGTAACAATATATCCGTCTTCGCGGATTATGACTCCTGAGCCGCTGCCGGTCCTTTCACGCTGCTGCGGTGCTCCGCCTCCCTGAGGATAACCGAAGAAGAAGTCAAAGATAGAATTCGGAGCCTGCTGAATTGTCTGGGTAGAAGTAACCTTCACATATACGACTGCATCAACAGCTGTTTCTGCTGCAAATGTAAAGTCCGGCCATTTGTCCTGCATAAGGTTGACAGTTCGGAACTGTGCTCCCCCACTTTCACCTGACTGTATGATCTCTACAGTTTTCGATGCTGTCATCTTTACCACAGCATAAGAAGTCAGCCCTCCGACAAGCGCGGAAAGCAGAACGATTAAAATACCTTTCTTCATATTGTCCGTTTTTATAATATTATCGATTATTGGTTTCACTGGTTCTGTCACATCAGTACGATTTTTGCTGACAAAATATCAGCACGAAAAATCCGGATGGAATTTTTCAAAAAATATGCCACAAGATACGGAAAAAATTTATATATTTGTTCGATTAATATGCCGTATTATGCATCGGTGCGGCGAAACTAAAATGAGAATATTTAAAACCAGATAATTATGAAACTTATCATTTCAAGTTCTGAGCTGCTCAGAGGAGTAATGGCAGTTGCAAAGGCAATTCCTGCAAAGTCACCGCTTCCAATCCTTGAGAACTTCCTTTTCGACCTCAAGGGAAACATGCTTGAGATCACAGCTTCTGATTCGGAGCTCACCCTCAAGACACAGGTCGAGGTGGAAAGCACAGTAGAGGAAGGTAAGATCGCAGTGCCTGCAAAGCATATGATGGACCTCCTCAAGGAGCTTCCGGACCAGCCTCTTACAGTAAGTACATCAAGCGACAGCTCGTTCGTATGCAGCTGGGCAAGCGGAGAATCTACTCTCCCATACTTCCCTGCAGAAGACTATCCTGAGATTACAGGTACTGATGATACAGCCGTGACACTCCAGTTCCCAGCTCAGAGTCTTGTCGATGGTATATCAAGCACAATCTACGCTACAGCTGACGACGAGATCCGTCCTGCAATGAACGGTATCTATTTCGATATCGACCTCGCCTCTACAACTCTCGTGGCATCTGACTCACACAAGCTCATCTGCTACACAACTACAGATGTACAGGCATCAGAGAAGGCATCGTTCATCCTTCACAAGAAGCCTGCAGGCATTCTCAAGGCTATCATCGGTAAGGATGCAGAGACTGTGGAAGTTTCATTCGACTCGAAGAATGCTGTCTTCAAGTTCGGACAGACAATGGTGATCTGCCGCCTCGTGGTAGGAAAATATCCTAAATACCGCGATGTAATCCCGCAGAACAATTCTAATATACTCAGAATCAACAGAGTACAACTTCTCAATACAGTTAAGCGTGTATCTGTATGTTCTAACAAGGCTTCGAACCATATCAAGTTCGACCTCAAGAACGGAAGCCTCATGGTGTCAGCACAGGATCTCGGATTCTCAATCGCAGCTCATGAGACATTGCAGTGTCAGTATGACGGAGAGGACCTCACAATCGGCTTCAAGTCACCTTTCATCATCGAGATTCTTTCTAACATGAACTGCGGAGAGCTCGTAATGAAGTTCCTCGACAGCAAGAGAGCTGCACTTGTGGTTCCTGCAGAAACAGAAGAAGAGAGTGAGAAGATCTGCGGCATCATCATGCCTATCATGATTTCCTAACTGAACAGACATGGAACTCAATTTAGAAAGACCTCTTTTATTTTTTGACATAGAAAGCACAGGGCTCAATATCGCATCAGACTCGATCATTGAGCTCTGCTTTGTGAAGATTCTGCCGGGAAACGAGCAGAGAGTCAAGACATGGCGCGTGAAGCCTTGGGACCATGAAAGAAACTGCCAGAGACCGGTAAATCCATCGGCGCAGGCTGTTCATGGCATTTCTGATGCAGATATTGCAGACTGCCCTACTTTCGGACAGATTGCAGATGAGGTTGTAGAATGGCTTTCGGACAGTGACCTCGCCGGATTCAACTCAGCAAAGTTCGATCTTCCGCTTCTTGCCGAGGAGATCGAGAGAGTGAGACGCTGGGAAAAAAGAGAGCTTCCTATTGACCTTCACAGCATGAAGATGGTAGATGTGCAGAACATCTTCCACGCTATGGAGCCACGTACACTCAAGGCAGCTTACATGTTCTACTGTGGACTGGAACTCGAAAATGCTCACGCAGCCGAGGCGGATACACTTGCCACATACGAAGTTCTGAAAGGTCAGCTTGACAGATATGCAGGAGACCCTCGTATCGAGAACAATATCGACAAGCTTGCAAAGTTCTCTACAAAACAGAGGACAGTCGACTACGCAGGAAGACTCATCCTCAATGACAAGGACGAGCCGATAGTAAGTTTCGGAAAACATAAGGGCAAGACAGCACGAGAAGTATATTTCACAGAGCCTTCATATTTCGCATGGATAGATAACGGTGATTTCACTCTTGACACCAAACGTCAGTTTGCGCTTCTCAAAGCTAAGTTTGAAGCAGAGAAAAGAGCTGCAATGCCTGCAAGAAAGCCTGCAGACAATACTCCGAAGACAAAAGGCTATACACCTTTCGAGACATTAGGTGACCTATTCTCTCAGGAAAACAATTAAAATGAATATAGTTGTAAAGCCATACGGCAGCGATTTCTGCTATTGTCGTCCTGACACCACCTGGGAAAGGGAGAACAAGGATTTCTATGTACCTGAATGTGCAGAGACTCTGTTCTGGACACCTGTGCTCTTTGCAAAGGTGAACAAGGCCGGAAAGTGTATCGGACAGAAATTCGTTTCTCGCTATTATGACGCGGTTGGTTGCGGAGTTCTGCTGTATACAGGAAAGAATATTGCATTTGCCTCATGCGCCGACCACACATCCCTGCTTCCGGCTCCAGATTTGGAACCGGCAGATTTGGAAGGTGAAACTGAAAGATTTGAAATTCATAAGAACGGAGAATCCATCTATGCTGACAACATTCTGTCTAAAGAGAATCTGGAATCTGCCATATGCAGCGCATCAAAACTGACATCTCTGAGGATAGGAGACTTTGTTGCTGTCGAGCTGGCACCTATGCAGACGCTCACGTCGAAGGATGAGGCCAGGACACAGCTGAAGGCCGCCTATGGTAGCAACGTAATTTTTGACCTCAAGATTCAGTTCTAACGAAGAAGCTTGAAATAGTGAAGTGCTTTATCGGATCTCTCTGACAAAATATATATAAGGTCTTCAAGGATAAGATCCGGACGTACAGCACCGCTTTCAAAGAAATCATTACCACCCTCTGGAGTAGTCCTGAGGGTGTTGTTATATATAGGAAGCTCTTCCTGCAGAGGACCGAAAGAAGGGAACAGCTGATGAATGGATGCGAGTTTGCTCCTGCTGTCACAATGACCGGGATTAAGCCAGATATCAGCCTCCTGCGAAAGTCTCCAGGCGTCTTCCAATGAAATCACACTTGAAGAAGACCGGCCTTGCAATGATCCCAGGACCTCACCACCTGCATCCTGTATAAGTCTGGACATATAGTTATCCTGGCCTGGAATATACCATGCATCTGCATATGGTATATTGATGAGCACTTTCCAAGGCTGGGCAACAGATACTCCGGATGCAAGCGATTCATAACGCGCTGCAATCTCATTGAAAATTGAATCTGCAGCTTGCTCCCTTCCGGTAAGTACCCCGAACAGCCTGATGTATTCTGCTCTTGCAAGAGGATGGTTTTCCATATGATCATGCAGAACTAGAACCTGCACCCCCAGACTGCGCAACTTCGATATATATGGAGGTTCTGCAGATGAAACGGTGTATGCCACGACAAGGTCAGGTCCCAGAGTCACTATCTTTTCATAATCCAGTGAAGCCTCATTTCCGATATCGTATATAGGCTTTACTCCTTCCTTCCCGATATCGCGACGTCTAAGAATGTCAGGGTCTGCAACGTATCCGAGCCCGGAAACAGCAGTTATTACAGAGTCTGCACCAATTTCGGACAGACAGGCGATATGGGAGGTAGACATGCAGATGATATTGTCTACCGGCCCGTCTGTTTTGAGAGTGTCACGATCTCCGTCATATGGAGAAATGGTCACGACAGCTTTAGCAGAATCGACCTTTACTATATCGAAATGACTCGCATAGCGGCAGGTAGTATCTGACTGCTGCCGGTATCCTCCAGTACATGACATGGCAAGGATCAGTATTGATGCTGCTAACAACCTTTTCATATCTATAGATTCCGTTGCAAAGATAAGTAAAAATGGCATTTGAATTGAGATGGGAATCATGCAGGAATTTTGAATGCATATGATTTTTTTATAATTTCGCAGAAAACAATATAAGATATGAAGACAATCTACAGAGCAGCGGCTTTGGCCGCAATAGCTGTCGCATCATTGGTAGCATGCGGCAATGCAGGTGCAAAGAACGACAAGAAGGCAGACGAGTCAAAGAAGGCTGTAGTTGAGCTTAATACTGAACAGTTCAATGCCAAGGTATATGACATGAGCAAGGATAACCTCAAGTATCTCGGAGGCAAGCCGGCTATCGTTGACTTTACAGCTACATGGTGTGGACCATGCCAGAGGATAGCTCCTATCCTTGAGGAACTTGCAAAGGAATATGAAGGCGAGATCGTAATTTACAAGGTGGATGTAGATGAGAACAAGCCACTTGCAAAATCATTCAATGTAAGTTCCATTCCTGCAGTAATGTTCATCCCGCTCGATGGCGAACCTGTAATGACAGTAGGGTCTCGCGACAAGGCAAAGTTTGAGGAGGAAATCAAGACTCTCCTTCTGAAGAAATAACAAAGGACAGCAATGAAGTCTGACATCATCATTATCGGTGGCGGTGCTGCCGGCCTCATGGCCGCAGCAGGTGCCGCCGAAATTCTTGGAAGGAAGGGGCAGGTGACCTTACTGGAAAAGATGGCAAGGCCTGGACGAAAGATAATGATCACAGGCAAAGGAAGGTGCAATTTCACAAATCTGAAAGACTGGAACGAGTTTTCAGGTCATATTCATCCCAAGCCAAACTTCCTCAAGCCTTCCTTCTATAATCTCACATCTGAGAAGATGATTTCGTTTCTTGAATATCACGGTCTTGAAACTGTGGTGGAAAGAGGCGACAGGGCATTCCCTGCATCTCATCTTGCATCCGAGGTCGTCGACACGTTGTTGAAGGCTGCTGTCAATGCAGGTGCTGACGTGCTTTGTGAAAAAGAAGTCATTGAAGTATCGCGCCAGGATGAGGGATTCATCATAAGATGTTCAGATAACAGCGAGTACAACTGCAGCAAGCTCATCATCTGTACCGGAGGTCTTTCATATCCTAAGACCGGTTCTACAGGTGACGGATACTCATGGGCCAAGGATATGGGACATGATGTAAAAGCTCTGTTCCCTTCATTGACTGCGATAGTTCCCAAAACTTACAAGGAGGGAAAGGGACATATCGACAGAGGCCTTCCTCTCTCAGAAACAGGACAGGCATTATGCGGAAACCAGCTCAAGAATGTAGGGCTCAGCATTCATATAGACGGCAATGAGGCAGCAAACGAATTCGGAGACCTGGATTTCACAGACGGAGGCATCGAAGGCCCGATAGGGTTCAAGGTCAGCCGAAAATGCGTGAATGCAATCATCAACGGCTCAAAGGTAAATGCAACGATAGACCTCAAGCCGGCTGTAGAGCTTGAAGAACTGAACAATCGTATCTATTCGCTCTGGAATGAGATTTCCAAAGACAGGAGAAATGCCAGCAAGCAGTATAAGGACAAGTTCAGAATTCTCCTCACAAAGCTACTTCCGATGTCATTGATTCCCGGATTTATAAAGCTCAATCCGAATGCTGATCACAGAACTCTCGGCAAATCTCTCAAAAGTTGGAAGATGGAAATCATCGGATATGTAGGATATGAAAGATGTGTGGTGACAGCAGGAGGTGTTTCACTTGAAGAAATAACACCTAAGACGCTGGAATCCAAGCTAATACCAGGTCTATACTTCGCAGGAGAAATACTCGATCTGGATGCTGACACAGGAGGATATAACCTGCAGACAGCCTTCTCTACCGGTTATCTTGCCGGAATTTCAGCAGCGAAATCATTATAAAGACCATAAGGCTCCGTATGTCAGAATCAGATGACTCCGGAGCCTGTCATTTCTACGGATGTATCTTTGGCAGCTGTTTCCAAAGACGCCTCGACAGGCGTGTACCATGCTGCAAACTGGCCTGGAGTTATTCCACGCTGCGGTTCATCAAAGAGTATGTAAAGTCCGTTCGCACGCATGATGAGAGTCGCATCCTGAAGCGGCTGACGATATCTGATACGCACCCTGTAACGTCGCATCTCTCCTACAGACATCTGAAGATCCTTTCTTATCCAATGTATTTCTGACGGATCTATACGAAGACAGCTGCGGGAAAGTCCCTTATGTGTGTGTCCCTCTCCCACATATATGATATTGTTCGGAATGTCTGTCTCTATGACGAATACAGAATCCTTATGTCCTCCGATATTGAGTCCTTTGCGCTGGCCTATGGTATAGAATTGAGCTCCATCGTGGCGGCCGATGATCTTGCCGTATGGATTTTCCTTGTATCGGGTCTTCTTGATATGTTTCCTTCCGCTCCTGTATGTCTCTGTCTCGAACATGATGTCATATGTTACAGGTTGGGCAAGACGATAAAGATCTTCATCAGAGAGAGAAGCAATCTTGTCATAAGAGTACGGACACTTAGTGCTCTTTACAGGTTGTGCCTTGTCTTCAGAGACATAGTCTGTTATCATCTTCACCTCATCAGAAGAGTCAGAAAGTATGGCTGCAAGCGTTGATCGGATAAAGGCATACTGCTCATTTTCAGAATAATAAGCATCAAAAACCTCAACTATATCACCTTCGCATGGCTTCAGCTTCTGCTGAAGGAAAGTGGGAAGATCAACCTTTCCGACAAAGCATATGCCCTGAGAATCCTTCTTGTCAGCCGATGGAAGATCCGCCTCATGTGCGATACGGCGCACTTCCGGCTTGAGTATGTCACCGATAGGGAACATAGCTTTGGAAAGCTGTTCCTGGGTAAGCTGGCAGAGGAAGTAGCTCTGATCCTTGTTAGGGTCTGCTCCGGCAAGGATTCTATGAATCTCCTTTCCGTTTTCATCCACCATGGTTTCCTTGCGGCAATAATGTCCCGTGGCCACATAGTCCGCACCGAGCTTTTCAGCACATTTGAGGAAGGCATCGAACTTTATCTCTCTGTTGCAAAGCACGTCAGGGTTCGGAGTACGTCCTTTCTCATATTCATCGAACATATAGTCAACCACTCTCTGACGGTACTCCTTGCTGAGATCGACGAAATAGAATGGAATGCCTACCTTTCTTGCAACCATCTCTGCGACGAATCTGTCTTCCTCCCATTCACAGTCTCCATGAAGGGTGGTGGAAGCATCGTGCCAGTTCTGCATGAACAAGCCGAACACATCATATCCTTGCTGCTTCAAAATCAAAGCTGCAACACTGGAATCGACTCCACCAGACAATCCGATGCACACTTTTATCTTATGATTTTCTCTGTTCATGTCTGAAAATGGTTACAATTTTGCTTTATTCCTTCTTTTTGAATATATTTGTATGCTTTGCTGCGACGCAAAGATAATTTAATTGATCTGTTATGGCAAACAAAGAGATAAAAATCGCCTTTGAGGAGTATGATTCACTTAATCAGCTCGAGGCGCAGGACTGCAAGCTGGCTCAGGCAGCACTTGATGCTCAAAAAAACGCTTATGCACCATATTCGAACTTTCATGTAGGCGCAGCAGTCATGTTTGAAGATGGCGAGATTATAAAGGGATGTAATCAGGAGAATGCGGCCTACCCTTCCGGCATATGTGCAGAAAGGACAGCAATGTTCTATGCCAGCGCAAAGAGGCCTGACACCACAATGGTATCCATTGCAATTGCAGGAGGCTTGAATGGCGTGCTTTCAGATCAGCCCACCACTCCATGCGGAGCATGCCGCCAGGTCATGGCACAGTATCAGATCAAAGGCGGGAAACCGATATCAGTGATTCTCGTAGGAGCCTCAAAGATCTGGAAATTTGAAAAGGTGGATGATATTCTGCCGTTCATGTTCGACAGCATTTAAACGCGAACATCCGATCACAAATATAAAAGCGATGTCACCATGATGTGACATCGCTTTTATATTTGACTTCATTATACGAAAAAAGGGAAAGCTTGATACATCGCACCGCTACGACCTCCTACCCTTGCTGCGGTCAAGCCCTGGGGGAATTCAGAGGGAGCTGGTCGTGTATGACTTTCCCGATGCAAAGGTAGCTATTTTTTCGGCTTTACCAAAAAAAACACGCAAACAGCTGCTTATACCCTTATTTTTCTTCAGTATTGAACTCAATCACTCTTGCTATGGCTCTCTGACATACAGGGCAGAAACTTTCGGCTGCATTGGTCTTCATACGACAGTCAGGGAAAGGACGATATACTCCCTTCGACTGATATCCCGCACCTTCATAAACTCCGATAACAGAATGAGGATCAGTTCCTTCATGGAATGATTTCCATATATTGCCATCAACAGGCTCTGTCGGGATTGAGACTCTCTTAGGAAGCATGTCATCCCACTTTGACTCGAAATCAAAGAGAGTCGTGATGTTCTGTTCCCATGGTTCCACATCAGGATAGTAATACTCCACATACTGGTCATCGTAGTAGTACTCGTCAGCAAGAGCGCCGAAGCTATGGCCGAACTCATGAACCACGACAGGCTCGAATGACGGATGATGAGCAGTTGTCAAGGTATAAGAATTATATATTCCTCCACCACCGTAAGTATCTGTATTTGCAAGAATTACAATATGCTCATACGGAATGCCGCAGAGCTTGTCATGCATGTTTCTCAATCTCAGTGTAGTAAGATAACGGTCCATGTAGAAGGTGTTGAAATGAGAGCCTAGAGCTGTCTTTTTCCACAAGCCTTCACCAGGCACACTAACTCCGCTATCCTCAGAGGGAAGAGCTACTGCTACAAAATTGAAACGGTCTTTATACACATCGAACGGGGCATGAGCAAGAATCGCATCTACTGCCGCCTGAGCATCCTTGTAGAAAAGTTCCATTTCTGCTTCAGTATATCCTTCTGCCACTACAGCAACATCAATGCACTGCTCAGGACTTCCGCTTTCAAGTATATACTTATGCGGAGCCGGCTGCGGATCAATCTGTCTGATAAGGATGTCTGTCGGATCCACGTCATGGGTGATCTCAGCAGAGATTCCACCCTTGAAACCATATAGTTCGACCTTTACTTCTGCTTTTGAAGAAGGCATAGGAAGAAGGAAGACATTCTCGAATGACTTGCGTACTCTGGTAGCCTCTTCAGTTGTCTGCCACTCCTGGAAAAGAGTAGAGAAGCTCTGACGGTAAATGACCTTGCCGCTTGTCTTGTCGGTCATTGTTATCTGTCCGTTACCTCTGACCGGCACTTCATCAAGGTTTACACGACGGCCAGCCCATCCTTCGAATGATGACATTTCATCCACAGAAATCTCCTGTGTCTTGTCAGTTCCTGAGAAGATGTAGTCTATCCTCAATGTCCTTTCCTGAGCGATGAGGCTGAAGGACATGAGAACAGCAGACATTATTGCTATAATTCTTTTCATATAAAGGTTAAATCTTTGAAGCACAATTAATTCCATCAAGAGCAGATGAAACGATACCGCCTGCATATCCAGCACCTTCACCACATGGATAAAGGCCGGCTATCTGCGTATGCTCAAGGGTCTCCGTATCACGAGGTATACGTACCGGAGATGATGTACGTGACTCGACTCCAAGAAGAAGAGCGTCATTTGTATAATAACCATGCATCTTCTTGTTGCCGATCTCCGGGAATGCATACTTGAGTCTCAACGACACATGCTCCGGAAGGAGTTCATGAAGCGGCGCGTTAACTGCACCAGGGTGATATGAAGTCTGAGGAAGTCCAGATGAAGGAATCCTTCTGCAGAAGTCCATCATACGCTGTGCAGGAGCCTTGAGCGAACCTGTGTACTCGAACATCTTGCGTTCCACATCCTTCTGGAAATTGAGAAGGGCAAGAGGACCGTACTGGGCATATTCAGGAAAATCTTCCGGCTCGATCTGCACAACTACTCCAGAGTTAGCCCACTTCGAATTTCGCTTCGAATTGGACATACCGTTGAGCACCAGTTCTCCTTCCGCTGTAGCTGCAGGCACCAGAATTCCGCCCGGGCACATACAGAATGAGAAGACTCCCCTGTCAAGAACCTGAGTCACGAAAGAATATTCCGCTGTCGGCATTTCAGGCTGATACTTGCCGTGGTACTGGATCTTGTTGATTAACGACTGCGGATGCTCGACACGCACACCAAGAGCAAAGCCTTTTGCCTGAATCTCCCATCCTTTCCGGTCAAACATTTCATAGATATCACGGGCAGAGTGACCTGTAGCAAGAATTACCTTACGTGAAGTATATACAGTCGGTGATTCCTCATATCCGCCGACAGTGACATCAAATGAACCGTCCGGTCTCTTTTCGATATCAGTTACCCGTGAATCGAAATGGTACTCTCCACCATGCTCGATTATGCAGTTCCTGATATTCTCCACAACTGTCGGGAGCTTGTCGCTTCCGATATGAGGATGAGCATCTATAAGGATTGTAGGATCAGCACCGAAACGTACAAGCTGATGAAGCACTTCCCTGATATCTCCCCTCTTTGAAGAACGGGTGTAAAGCTTTCCGTCCGAGAATGTACCTGCACCACCTTCACCGAAACAGAAGTTAGAATCTGGATTCACCACTCCTGCAGTAGAAAGTTTTGCCATGTCCACCTTTCTCTTGTGAACATCCTTTCCCCTTTCCAGAATCACAGGCTTGAAGCCGCGCATGAGGAGCTTCAGAGCTGCAAACATACCTGCAGGACCTGCACCTATGATGATGACAGGCTCCGCATTCGAAACATCCTGATACTCGTCGAGCACATATTCCGGCATTACTTCATCAGGCTTGTACACTTCGAGACGATATCTGTATAGGACATCGTTTCTGGCGTCTATCGATCTGCGGACGATGCGGTACCGTACCTGGGTCTTTGCCTTCGGCGACATACCGAGAGCCTTGATCGCGGCATTCTGGACTTCATCAGGATTGAGCTCGCGGCCCAATTTGGTGGTTACTTCTATTTCTTTCATTTTCAACAATTTAAAATTCTGCCAGGCGACTTACCGGGGCTACATCGAGAGATGAGCGTTCGCCGTTGCGATAATGGAACCATCCCGCTATAGCGATCATGGCTGCATTGTCAGTAGTGAACTTGAATTCAGGAAGGAATGTAGTCCAGCCCCTCTTCTTTCCCTCTTCCTCTATACGCGAACGGAGTCCGCTGTTGGCTGAAACACCACCTCCTATGGTAATCTGCTTGATTCCTGTATGCTTTGCAGCCTTGATCAGCTTATCCATGAGGATATCGATAAGGGCCTTCTGGAAACTTGCACATATGTCAGCCTTGTTCTTCTCCATGAATTCAGGGTCGATCGCCATCTGGTCACGGACAAAGTACAGGAGCGAAGTCTTGATGCCGCTGAAACTGTAGTCGAAGCCAGGAATATGGGGTTTTGAGAACTTGTACTTCAACGGATCGCCTTCCTTGGCAAGACGGTCTACAATAGGACCACCGGGATAACCGAGTCCCATCATTTTTGAACATTTGTCAAAAGCTTCGCCAACAGCATCATCGATAGTCTGGCCGAGAATCTCGTATTCAAGAGGGCTGTTGACTTTCACGATCTGCGAATTGCCGCCAGAAACCAGAAGACAGAGATAAGGGAATTCTGGCTGTCTGTTCTCGCTGTCATACTGCTTGATGAAATTAGCCAGGATATGCCCCTGCAGGTGATTCACTTCGACAAGAGGTTTGTCTAAAGACATCGCGAGTCCCTTTGCGAATGAAGTGCCGACAAGCAGAGAGCCCAACAATCCCGGGCCTCTTGTAAACGCGATTGCAGTGATGTCTTCAGGCTTTATTCCTGCCCTTGTGATTGCTTCGCTCACAACTGGTACTATATTCACCTGATGCGCTCGCGATGCAAGCTCCGGAATCACACCTCCGTAGGCCTTGTGAACTTCCTGACTTGCAAGCACATTGGACAGAAGATAGCCATCCTTGATGACTGCCGCTGATGTGTCATCGCAAGATGACTCTATTCCTAATATGATCTCAGACATAATCTCGTATTTTTATGGACTGTTCCGAAGCATGGCATCAAGCCTGCTCAAGAAATGAAAAAGGCATATTTTATGTTACCCTCAGCCTGCAAAAATACAGAAAATATCCGATATTTTTTATTATTTTTGCAAGTTGGACAACTCTAAATCATTTGAGTCATAAAAAGAGCGCTTAAAATAATCTGGCTGACCTTTGTCGCCGTAGTGTCAGTTCTTCTCGCCGGGGTTCTAGCTATCCAGCTCCCTCAGGTGCAGACGTACGTTTCCGAGAAGGTCGTGGAAAACATTTCAGCCCGATTTGACGGAGATATCACATTCGAAAAGATCCATTTCAAGCCCTTCACTACCCTTGTCCTCAAGAACATCGCAATCGTAGACAGGGTTCCATCAGAGAACCCGAGAGACAGCATCGCCGCACCTGTCGATACTCTTTTCAAGGCGCAGTACATCATAGCAAGATTCACGTTGAGCGGCCTGATGCGCAAGGACCATCTTCACCTGAACAAGGCTTACATCAATAACGCTGAAATGAACCTCGTACTTGAAGACTCCGATTCTTACACCCAGAGTCTTTCGAGAATATTCAGGATACCACGAAAGGAGGTACCTAAACGGGGGACAAAGGATATATTCCTCATCAAGGACGTGGAGATCAATGACATGACCTTCACCATGAAGAACCATAGAGCTGAGGAGATCAGACACGGATCGGGCATCAACTGGAATGACCTCCATATTGAAGACATAAATCTCAACGTCTCCGACATGAGGTTCAACGCAGGCGTCATGTCCGGTATCGTGAGCAAAATGAATTTCTGGGAGAAGAGCGGATGGGTGTGTGAAAGCATTACCGGAAAGGTCACCGTAGGAAACGGAAAGACAGTAATCGATGACTTGCGTATCAAGGATGACTGGTCCGACATCAGGATGAACCGGTTCATGATGACATACAAGAACTCGCGTGAGTTCAAATATTTCACGGAGAGGGTAAGGCTTGATGGAGACCTTGATGGAACCAAGCTGGACTTCAAGACATTATGGTATTTCGTACCAGGTCTGTACGGAAAGGACATGAAGGCATCCCTTACCGGACAGATCGGAGGATATCTGACAGACTTCGAGCTTTCTGAAATGCGGATGACAATTGCTGATGGCGGATTTTCAGGCACAGTTTCAGGACGTGTAAGCGGACTTCCCGAGATAGAAAACACAATGATCGATGCCAGACTCAGCAGATTCCTGATAAGCACACAGAGTCTTGACCGGTTCATCGGAGTATGGGCCCCCGAGATGAAGTTCGACATGGGACAATATGCAAAGGGCATCCTGTTCTCCATGTATGGAAGCGTAAAGGGACGACTTAACAGTCTTGATGCAGACATCAGTATCAGCTCGCTTATCGGAAAGGCAGGCACAGACATCCAGCTCACCAACCTCATTGCCAAAGCTCATCCGCTCGGCATAAAAGGCACATTGAAAACTGACGATTTCGATATAGGACATCTGCTGAATAAGGAGATCATAGGAAGGGCCACTTTGAAGACAGGTTTTGATGCAAGACTTTCACGTGAGGGACAGATCCCTGAAGTAAGGCTAGACTCCCTTGTAGTGGACAGACTCTACCTCAACGGATATGAATACAGCAACATAGCTGCAGCAGGCGATCTTTCAGAAGAATCTCTCGACGCAAGAGTCATATGTAACGATCCGAGTCTGAACTTCCTCTTCCAAGGAACATTCGCACTTTCTCAAAAGACACAGAACACCCTGTATAAGTTCTATGCAAACATCGGCCATGCAGACCTTCACGCAATGAACATCGACAGGCGCGGAGCCTCAAAGATAAGGCTTCAGACGGATGCTGACTTCACAAGCACAAGTGAAGGTGAGATCATCGGAAACATTGATATCGCTGACATCATACTCGAAAATGCAGATGGCAGATATGATGTCGGCAACGTCAACCTGACCTCATATAGCCATGACAAGGAACACAGCATGAACCTCAATTCAAGCTTTGCCACAGCATCATATTCGGGTACGGCCAAGATTGGAAGCTTCATCAGAAACATTGTGGACATTACTGCAAGAAAGGAGATTCCTGCTTTGTTCAAGGATTCCGACTATATCTGGAATGATGACAGATACAGTCTGGATTTCACATGCCATGACATGAGGGATCTTCTCTCATTCGTAATGCCGGGAATGTATATTGAAGCCGGCACATCATTCAAGGCAGAGGTTTCACCGGAGGGCCTGCTTAAAGCCCTGCTCAATTCCGGTAGAATAGCATTCAACAAGCATTATCTGAAGGGATTGAATGCTGCTTTCAACAATGACAATGACAGCTTCAACATTGAGCTTGACTGCGAAGAGCTCCTGGCATCCTCCATCAGACTTTATGACAACAGTCTTCAGATGCATGCTGAAGACGATATGGTCGGAATCGGATTCACTTACGACAATCACAGTGAACTGGAAAACAAGGGACAGATATATCTTAACAGCAGGCTTTCAAGGGAAAATGAAAGACTTGCCGCAGAAATCGACATACGTCCTTCATCCCTCTACATGAACTCGAAGGAATGGGAGATCATGCCTTCGACAATAACTATCAAGGGCAAGGAAGTCGATGTCGAATCATTCGGTCTGATTTCAGGAGAAGAATATATCGGACTCTACGGAAAAACATCTGAGAGCAGTCATGCGAATCTCAACTTCGAGCTTCAGAGATTCGACATATCACTGATAAACTCCGTCATCGGCACAGATTTCGGCATCAGCGGATTCATGACCGGACATGCTCGCCTTACATCTCCTCTATCTGATAAGGGAGTATTCATTGACATGGTGTGCGACTCCACCTATATTGCCGAGATTCCTTTAGGAGTCGTAAGCATCGGCAGCAGCCTGAATGAGGAAAAGAACGGTTTCGACATAGCCTTGATCAATGAAATAGAGGGACGAAACAGCCTCTCGCTCAACGGTATGCTTGCACCTAAACAAAAGAGAGTAGAAGCAAGAGCTGTGCTCGACAGACTCAGCATAGGATACGCAAAGCCATTCCTTACGACTGTATTCAGCGACATGGACGGATATATAAGCGGAACTATGGATATAAGAGGCCCGTTTGACAGTCTTTCAGTCAGCAGCGAAAACACAAGGCTTGACAATGCAGAACTGACAATAGCGTACACTAATGTGCCATATAAGGCGGATGGAGCCTTCCATATGGACAGCAAGGGAGTTTATTTCGATGACATAACCCTTTCGGACAGGTTCGGCGGAAGCGGTACTATAGGCGGAAGCATAAATTGGAACAATTTCAAGGACTTCAATTTCGACACCAGAATCAGGGTGAATGAAATCGAGGGTGTCAATCTTACTGAAGATATGAACGAGACGTTCTATGGAAATGTTTTCGGAACCGGAAATGTATCTATCACAGGTCCGACAAGCGATCTTCTGCTCTCTGTAGATGCTTCCACCGCAAAGACCGGACAACTGCACATTCCGATGAATGCGGCAAGTGCTGGCGGAAGAGGTACTAACCTGCTCAAATTTACGGAGGAGGAAAAAGAGATATTCATTGATCCTTACGAGGAGATGATCAAGACGATCGAAGAAAAGGAAGCAGAACAGAGTAATCTGAACGTAAAGCTCAGAATCAATACAAATCCTGATGTAGAAGCATTTGTCGAGATTGACAAGGCAAGTGGAAACGTGCTGTCCGGCCGAGGAAACGGAGTTCTTGACCTTGAAATCGGAAATGACAGTTTTGAAATAAACGGTGATTATACACTTACCGGAGGTAACTATAAATTCGTAGCAATCGGTCTCGTCAGCAGGGACTTTGAAATCCAGGACGGAAGTTCCGTACATTTCAACGGAGATATCCTTGAAAGTACATTGGATATCGACGCCCTCTACAAGACCAAGGCGTCACTCTCCACACTGATTGCAGATACGACTTCTGTAGCCAACAGAAGGACGGTGGAATGCGGAATCAACATCACTGAGAAGATCAGCAATCCTCGCCTGAGTTTCTCGATCGAGATCCCGGACCTCGACCCGATGGTCAAGTCAAGAGTTGAGAGCGCTTTAAGTACTGAGGACAAGGTACAGAAACAGTTCCTTTCGCTCCTGCTTTCCAACAGTTTCCTTCCTGACGAGCAGTCAGGCATCGTAAACAACACTACCCTCCTCTATTCGAACGTGAGTGAGGCGATGGCCAATCAGCTGAACAACATATTCCAGAAACTGGATATCCCTCTTGACCTGGGACTGAATTACCAGCCTAATGAAAAGGGAAATGACATATTCGACGTCGCCGTTTCGACCCAGCTGTTCAACAACAGGGTCGTAGTAAACGGAAGTGTCGGCAACAAGCAGTATGCAAGCGGAGGCACACAAGACGTAGTGGGCGACATCGACATAGAAATAAAGCTCGACAGATCAGGTTCGTTCCGACTCAACCTGTTCTCTCACTCTGCGGATTCCTACACGAACTATCTTGACAACTCACAGAGAAGCGGCGTTGGTTTCACATACCAGACCGAGTTCAACAGTCTCGGGCAATTCTTCAGAAACATGTTCATGAGCAAGGCAGCAAGACAGGCAGCAAGGCAGGCAGAAGAACAGGCAATGATCGATGGAGGTAAGGTGGAATTGAAGATCGAAGCATCTGATAACAAGAAGAAAGATGAAAGAAGAAAGAGGTAAACTTTATCTTATTCCTTCCCCGCTCGGGGAAAATGACCCGGCCGAAGTCATTCCGGGCCCTGTCTTGAATTCACTCAGCGGATTCAGGACATTTGTAGTGGAAGAAGTCAGGACTGCGCGCAGGTATCTCTCACGTGCCGGTCTGAAAGGGCATATAGGTGAGCTTGAGTTTCATGAACTCAACGAACACACAGACCAGGCTACGGTCGAAAGTTATGTGAAGCTTTTTGACGGAGGGAATGATGTCGCTCTGATTTCAGAAGCCGGCCTCCCGGCAGTAGCTGATCCCGGTGCTCAGTTAGTGGCATTGGCCCACAGGCATGGCATTAAAGTGGTTCCGGCTGTAGGCCCTTCATCACTCATGCTTTCACTCATGGCTTCCGGACTGAACGGTCAGTCCTTCGCATTCTGCGGATATATTCCGGCTAAGACAGAGGAACGCAGAAGCAAACTGCGCACATTGGAAAAAGTATCCGCTCAGCTGCATCAGACTCAGATTCTCATTGAGACTCCATACAGAAATGACTCTCTCTTTGCTGACATCCTTGCAGTATGCGGTCCATCAACAAAGGTGTGCGTAGCTGCGAACATAACGATGCCTGACGCTTACATAAAGACCAAGAAGGTGTCTGAGTGGAAGAAGGAGGGCCTTGTGATAGGCAAGCGCCCATGCGTTTTCCTTATACTTGCATAAACATGAAGAACATAGGTACAATAGAACTTGAAGGAATGGAGTTCAAGGCATATCATGGATGTCTTGAGCAGGAAAAGGTCAGAGGTAATTTATTCACAGTTGACTTCCGCGGAGACATGGATCTTTCAGCTGCAGCTGCAAGCGACAACCTCAACCACACTGTGAACTATGGCGAAATCTACGATATTGTCGCAGATGAGATGAGCATTCCGTCCGAGCTGCTTGAGAATGTTGCCGGCAGAATCGTCAAGGCAATTGAGAAAAGATTCCCGCAGTTCGTTTCGTTTTCAGTAAGGGTTTCAAAAAAGAGACCTCCGGTGGAAGGCGTAGCACAATGGTCGAGAGTCACATTATATCACAGTAGGGAGCAACAATGAAGAAGATAGCATTTATAACATTAGGATGTAAGCTGAACTACGCTGAGACTTCCACGTATGAGCGAAAGCTCCTGAAGGAAGGCTTCGAGGCGGTACCATGGAACAAGGGCGCTGACGTGTTCCTTGTGAATACATGTACTGTAACTGAGCATTCCGACAAGAAAAGCCGTAATATCATCAGGAAGCTGCACAGACAGAATCCTGAGGCGCTCATATATGTTACCGGCTGTTCAGCTCAGTTGCGACGCAGTGACTACGAGTCCATAGAAGGTGTTGCACGAGTATTCGGCGCAACTGAAAAAAGTCAGGTAGTGCCGGAGATTCTGGCTAAGGTTGATGGATGCGCCGGATGTGGGCATGACCTCGGAACATTCTTCCCGGCATATTCAAGCGGAGAAAGAACACGTTCATTCCTCAAGGTACAGGACGGATGCGACTACAAATGTCATTATTGTACAGTGCCATATGCACGTGGTGAAAGCAGGAACATCCCTATTGCGGAGATCATTCCTCAGGCAGAGGCCATTGCAGCGGAAGGGATCAAGGAAATCGTTCTTACAGGAGTCAATACCGGTGATTTCGGCAAGTCCACAGGAGAGACATTCTTCGATCTGATCAGGCAGCTGAACGATGTAGAAGGCATTGAGAGATACAGAATATCATCAATAGAACCTAATCTTCTTACAGAGGAGATGATAGATTGGATCACTTCTGGAACGAAATTCCTCCCACACTATCACATTCCTCTTCAGTCCGGATGCGATACGATTCTTCGTGAGATGGGACGTCGCTATGACACGGCAGCCTTTGCCCATAAGATACAATATATAAGGGAGCGTTCAGAGGTTCCCGGAGGACCAAAGGTATTCTTCGGAATTGACGTGATTGTCGGGTTCCCTGGCGAGACTGATGAATTGTTCATGGAGACATATAACTTTCTTAAGGATGTTGTCAAACCTGCTTTCATTCATATTTTCCCATACTCGCGTCGTGCAGGAACCCCAGCTGCTGCCCGTAAAGATCAGGTGCAGGACTGCGTAAAGACAAAGAGAGTCCAGATGTTGGAGGACCTTTGCTTGAAACTTCATAATGAATTCGTGGAGTCAAATAAAGGTGTAGCAGAAAAGGTTCTGTTTGAAAGTACAGACAAGAAGGGAATGATGGAAGGATATACAGGTAACTATATCCGCATTTCACAGCAGTTTGACCCGGAACTTATCGGTAAGATCATCGACGTTACCATTTAGATTGTAATTTATAAGACACGCCGGTATGAGTAAGGCTAAACTGACATTTCTTGGCACAGGCACATCGCAGGGAGTACCTATGATCGGGTGTGGTTGTGATGTGTGCAAAAGCAGTGACCCTCGTGATAAAAGACTCAGGGCCAGCGCTATGGTAGATTTCAACGGTCTCAGAATACTTATTGATGCGGGTCCTGACTTCAGACAGCAGATGCTTAGGGAGGAAGTCACCCATCTTGACGCTATCCTATTGACTCACAATCATAAGGATCACACAGGAGGGCTTGATGATGTACGTGCATTCAACTACCTTGAAAGAAGGGCGACAGAGATATATTGTGAGAAATATGTCGAGGACGCCTTGAAATTGGAGTACAGCTACGCTTTTGCTGAAACTAAATATCCTGGTGCTCCGGAATGGCACGTGCACAATATTGATTCAGCTCCTTTCACAATACAAAGCGGTGGACCGACCAAAGTGCTTTCATGGGAATCCGGCAAGGGATATTCATACTCAGTAGTCGATCTTGCAGAAGAGGTAAAGTCAGCCGATATCATTCCTATCAGAGGTATGCATTATAAATTACCAGTACTTGGCTATCGATTCGGCGATATAGCATACTGCACAGATATGAACTACATCCCAGAAGAAGAATTTGATAAACTCCAAGGACTTAAGCATTTTGTAATCAACTGCGTGAAACACGGAAAGCATATCTCCCACTATTCACTTGAAGAAGCTATCGAAGTTGCAAAGAGAGTCGGAGCAAAAAATACGTGGCTCACTCACCTATCGCATCAGCTTCCATGTTACGAAGAGTTGCTCGCAGAACTCCCTGAAGGAATCCGTCCAGCCTACGACGGGCTTGTTATCGAATAATCGTTGCAGGAAAAATAGTCTTTTTAGGATGATATCCGAAAAGATTTAGTAAAACTCCTAAATTTATTAGGAGTTTTATTTTTTTCACTAATTTTGCATTGGAGTAAATAAAAAGTTTATGAAACTTACTATAAAAGAGGAAGAGATCATGACAATCTTCTGGGAACATGGAGAAATGTTCATCAGAGATATCCTTAATTACATTCCAGAGCCAAAGCCAAATTATAATACAGTGGCTACTCAGGTGAAGTTCCTGGAAGAAAAAGGATTCGTGACACGCAAGCCTATCGCCAATACCTTCCTTTATGTTCCTGTAATCTCCGAAAAGGAATACAGCGGAAACACTATCAAGTCCGTAGTGGAGCAGTATTATAACAATTCGTACTCAAGCGTTGTTTCGCAGTTCGTCGAAGAAGAAAAGATTGACCTTGAAGAATTGAAGGCTCTGATAGCAGAAATAGAAAGCCGTCGTAAATGTTAACTATGACCAGCGTGATATTATATTTGATTGAAAGTACAATCTACCTTTCTGTATTCATCGCATTCTATATGTTGTTGATGAGAAGGACTACGTTCTTCCGTCTCAACAGGATAATGTTCATGGCAGGTATGTTTACATGTCTAGCATTGCCTATAGTCGATATTCAGATGCCATTCGGACAAGGTATCGAAACGCCGATGTCTATCATCGAGAATATGTTGAATAGTTCCTACACTGAACAATTGGAAGAAATTACAGTGGATGGAGCATCGGACAGAACATTCCCTTTAAGCATCTTGGACCTTATCTTCATATCAGGGGCTCTGATTTCACTTTCACTGACAATCAGATCATACTATCAGATGTTACAGGTCATAAAGTCAGCGGCAAAGACAGAAAAAGACGGAATCATTGTAAGAATAATTGACAAAGACACTCCGTCATTCAGTTGTGGCAGAAACATAGTCATGAGCAGAACGGATCTTGAAGAAAATCCGGCGATCTTGACACATGAAAGAATGCATGTGAAATGCCGTCATTCCATTGACCTGTTCATTTACTCAGCAATCACTATCCTCCACTGGTTCAATCCGCTCGTATGGATAGCACGTACGGAGCTCAAGATGCTTCACGAATATGAGGCTGATGCCCTTACAATAAAAGAAGGTATAGACGCTACTCAATATCAACTGCTTCTTGTAAAGAAAGCTGTTGGAGTAAAGCGTTTCCAACTTGCAAACGGATTCAATCACTCAAAACTCAAAAACCGTATTACTATGATGTACAAAGAAAAAACAAACAAGTGGATGAGACTCGGATATCTTGTCTGCATCCCTTTCATGGCTTTTACAATGTGTTTCTGCGCCCAGCCTAATAACAAGCAGAATAAAGCCGAGGTAGCAGCAGAGACTGTCGACCAGAGCACTCAGGAAGCTCAGGATTTCGGTACGGTAGAGATCAAGCCTACCTTCAACGGAGGTGATGCCAACACATTTGCTCAGTGGATCGGATCACAGCTTACATATCCTGAAGAGTGCAAGGAAGAAGGAATTTCCGGAAGAGTGGTCCTAAGCTTCACAATCGGTGTTGACGGAAAGGTTTCTGATGTAAAAGTACTCAGAGGTGTTCACGAAAAGCTTGACGCAGAAGCGGCACGCATCATCAGTATGTCACCAGATTGGACACCAGGTATGCATGAAGGAAAGGCAGTTCCTGTGTCATTCACAATTCCAATAGTGTTCAAAGCGAACTAAGAAATCAGATTTGAGGTGGTGGAATGGTACCCCTATCGATAAGACGGCGAAGGGTGGCAACATAGTCCTCAGATGATGATTCTGAAGAAGTATGTCCGAAATGACGGAGAAAATCCTCCAAGGAATAATTGCCGGACATTTCACCATTTACATATGAAACAATTTCATCCGCAAGGTCAGACGACTTTGCGGATTTTGTTTTGCCTGCACGGCAGATATCGCAAGTGCCACAATCAGGAGATTCATTCTGACCGAAATATTCAAGCAGATATGAGCTACGACATACATCTTCTTCGCTGACATAGTCTATCATCTTCTGCATACGATCGACGTATGAGTTCTTAAGCATCTCATATCTTTCAGGATCCAGGTTCACATTTTTCGGGCGCAACCTGTCATGGTGAAGATAAAGAACGGTCGCGTGATCGCATGGGATATATCTGATGATATGTTCAAGAGAAAGTTTATATAACAGTTGTCGGAGCATAGGCACCTGAACCCCTATCTGAGAAGCTAGATAGTCCTCATCCACTGCTACAGGATAAGAGAACAAGCCTGTATACCTGCGCATAAGCAGTTCCAGAAGATACACCAGTCTAGGATCCTCCAACTCTATATCATACAGATCATTACGATCTACCATCATCTGTACTTTCGTAGAAATATCGACATCTTCTGAAAGTGTCCAATGCCCTGTCCTTTCTATATAGATGAGAGCATAATATGCTGATTGGCGCTGAAGCTTGAAATGACGACTAAACTCATCAAGATCAAATTTCAGCTGACGGCCTTCACCTGCTTCATATGGAATGTCATAAAAGATATGAACCTTGTGGTATATGTCTTCGATATATTCGAGCGAAGGGAATGAGACTGTAGCAATCTGACGCAGTCTCTTTAGATCCGTAGAATTCCAGAGCAGGACAGCATAACTTCTCTTTCCGTCGCGTCCTCCACGACCCGCTTCCTGAAAATACGCTTCAGGGCTATCCGGAACATCAAAATGTACAACGAAACGTACGTCGGGTTTATCGATCCCCATACCGAACGCATTAGTGCAGACCATTACCCTTATATTTCCCGACTTCCACCTGACCTGTCTGTCCGTCCTGGATTCCTGACCGAGGCCGGCATGGTAGAACGAAGCCTGCACTCCGTTCGCATTCAGAAACGAGGCTAATTCTTCTGTCTTCGCACGGCTACGTACATATACTATTCCGGTTCCTTTGACACTGCTGCAGATGTTCAGAAGCTGCCCTAGCTTATCTTCACACATACGTACTATATATGAAAGATTCGGACGTTCGAAACCTGTTTTTATCAGACATCTCTCCTTGAAACCGAGACGCTCCATTATATCCTCTGCAACTTGAGGTGTAGCTGTTGCTGTAAGAGCAATAACAGGCGCATCAACTAATTCACGCAGCTTGCCGATCTGAAGATAATCGGGACGAAAATCATAGCCCCACTGAGATATACAATGTGCTTCGTCAACTACTATGAAGCTGACATTCATCTCCCGCACATATTGACGGAATAGCGATGTGCCTAATCGTTCTGGAGATACATACAAGAACTTGAAATCACCATATGCAGCATTATTGAGTGTGAGATCGACTTCCCTGCGACCCATTCCGGCATTCACACACAAAGCTCTGATACCTCTATCATTCAGGTTCTGCACCTGATCCTTCATAAGTGCAATAAGAGGCGTAACTACAATGGCTATTCCTTCACGCATCATGGCAGGCACTTGAAAACACACGGATTTACCTCCTCCAGTAGGAAGAATGGCAAGGGCGTCCCTGCCTTCCAAAGCGGAATTTACTATATCTTCCTGCTTCGGACGGAAGGACTCGTAACCCCAAAATTCCTTCAATGTCTCAAGCGCTGTCATATTCAGATTTTATGGGACAAATTTAGTAATTTTATCATCTTTTGAGTTTGTATAATCGTAAAAAAAGTTTATTTTTGCACCGATGTATACTAGGGTCTGGTCCCAAAGTAGCAGAAAACGGAAATTTGAGTTAAACCTAATAAAACATTTTTAAAAAAATTATGAGCACACTTGATTTGACCAAGTACGGTATTACCGATGTAAAGGAAATCGTTCACAACCCGTCTTATGAGGTTCTCTTCGCTGAGGAGACTAAGGCTGAGCTCGAGGGCTATGAGAAAGGCCAGCTCACTGAGCTTGATACAGTTAACGTAATGACTGGTATCTATACAGGTCGTTCTCCTAAGGACAAGTTCTTCGTAAAGAACGAGGCTAGCGAGAATACTGTATGGTGGACATCAGAGGAGTACAAGAACGACAACAAGCCATGTTCTGAGGAAGCTTGGAACGACCTTCGCGCTAAGGCTGTAAAGCAGCTCTCAGGCAAGAAGCTTTATGTTGTTGATACATTCTGCGGTACTAACGAGGCTACACGCCTTAAGGTACGTTTCATCGTAGAGGTTGCATGGCAGGCACACTTCGTGACTAACATGTTCATCCGCCCTACAGCTGAGGAACTCGCAAACTATGGTGAGCCTGATTTCGTATGCTACAACGCATCAAAGGCTAAGGTTGACAACTATCAGGAGCTCGGCCTCAACTCTGAGACTGCAACTGTATTCAACCTCAAGACTAAGGAGCAGGTAATCCTTAACACTTGGTATGGTGGTGAGATGAAGAAGGGTATCTTCTCACTCATGAACTACTACAACCCACTCCGTGGCATCGCTTCAATGCACTGTTCAGCTAACACAGACAAGGAAGGAAAGAGCACAGCTATCTTCTTCGGTCTTTCTGGTACAGGTAAGACTACCCTTTCAACAGACCCTAAGCGTCTCCTCATCGGTGACGACGAGCATGGTTGGGATGACGAGGGTGTATTCAACTACGAGGGTGGTTGCTACGCTAAGGTTATCAACCTTGACCCAGTTTCTGAGCCAGACATCTACAAGGCTATCCGCCGCAACGCTCTCCTCGAGAACGTTACAGTAGATGAGAACGGTAAGATCGACTTCACTGACAAGAGCGTAACTGAGAACACTCGCGTTTCTTACCCTATCGACCACATCGACAACATCGTTAAGCCAGTTTCTAAGGGTCCTCACGCTCAGCAGGTTATCTTCCTTTCAGCTGACGCATTCGGAGTTCTCCCTCCAGTTTCTATCCTTACTCCAGAGCAGACTCAGTACTACTTCCTCTCAGGCTTCACAGCTAAGCTTGCAGGTACAGAGCGTGGTATCACTGAGCCAACTCCTACTTTCTCAGCTTGCTTCGGTGCAGCATTCCTTTCACTCCACCCAACCAAGTATGGTGAGGAGCTCGTTAAGAGAATGGAGAAGGTTGGTGCTAAGGCATACCTCGTAAACACTGGTTGGAACGGTACAGGTAAGCGTATCTCTATCAAGGATACTCGCGGAATCATCGACGCAATCCTCGACGGTTCTATCGACAAGGCTCCTACAAAGCAGATCCCTTACTTCAACTTCACAGTTCCTACAGAACTCCCAGGCGTTGACCCAGCTATCCTCGACCCACGCGACACTTACGAGTGCGCTTGCCAGTGGGAGGAGAAGGCTAAGGATCTCGCAGGCCGCTTCATCAAGAACTTCGCTAAGTTCACTGGTAACGACCTCGGTAAGTCTCTCGTAGCTGCTGGTCCAGTACTCTAATCTGAAACAGATTAAGACTTAATATAGTGGATGTCCGTTCGGGCATCCACTTTTTTTGTGGGCAGGACAAAAAAATCAGTCCGGAAATCTTAATGATTCCCGGACTGATGATTATATTGAAATCCGTTAAAGATTTGCAGTATGGGCAGCGACCTCTGCTGCAACCTTAGCATAGTTCTCTGTGCTGTCTGCGAAGAGGATGCCGCGTGAAGAGTTGATCAGAAGACCACCATGATCGTTGGCACCATGTGCTATTACCTCTTCAGCCGAACCACCCTGTGCGCCGACTCCTGGCACAAGGAAGAAGTTGTCAGGACAGAAGCTGCGGAGTTCCTGAAGCTTGTCTGCCTTGGTAGCACCGACTACGAACATCATGTTGTCCGGAGTCGAAATCTCCATCATTTCCTCCATGACTGCCTGATAAAGCGGCTTGCCGTCCTTTACTGCATTCTGGAACTGATATGCAGAAGCATTTGATGTAAGTGCAAGCACGATAGCCCACTTGTCCTTATACTCAAGGAATGGTGTCACACTGTCTGCACCCATGTACGGAGCGATTGTCACAGCGTCGAAATCCATCTCCTCAAAGAATGCCTTCGCATACATCTTGGCTGTGTTTCCGATATCTCCCCTCTTTGCATCAGCAATAAGGAATATCTCCGGATACTTGCTGCGGATATAGTCAACTGTAGCATCGAGCGCACGCATGCCGTCGATGCCATAGCACTCATAGAATGCAAGGTTAGGCTTATATGCCACACAATGAGGAGCAGTAGCATCAACAATAGCCTTGTTGAATTCTATGATTGAACGTGCCTTACCTTTGAAGAGTTCACCCTTGATTGCAAGCTCACCCTTATGTGCCAGAGCCTTGACATGCTCAGGCATCTTATCAAAATCCACATCCAGGCCTACGCAGAGCATGCTTTTCTTCGCCTGAATCTGATCAAATAATTCCTTTCTATTCATAATCAATAATACTTATAGAACAATGCTATTGCCTCCATACCTGCAAAGAGCTGTTTGAGAAGATAGCTTTCGTTAGGTGAATGGATCGTATCACGCTCAAGTCCGAAGCCCATGAGAAGCGGGTCGATCTCAAGAATACGCTGAAGATCTGCAAGAATCGGAATCGAACCACCTCCACGTGATGGAACAGGCTCAATGCCATAAACCTCAGTCATTGCTTTCTCAGCTGCCTTGTAAGCAGGAGAGGAAATAGGTATAAGGAAACCGTTACCACCATGATGCGGAATTACCTCCACCTTGACATAGTCAGGAGCAATAGCCTTGAAGTGCTCGCTGAAAAGACGTGTGATGGTCTCGCTGTCCTGGTTAGGTACAAGTCTCATGGAAATCTTTGCATGAGCCACAGAAGGAAGTACTGTCTTTGCACCTTCGCCTGTATAGCCGCCCCAGATACCGTTCACGTCAAGACACGGACGGATACCTGTACGCTCAAGAGTAGTATAACCGGCTTCACCCTTGACCTCATTGATATCAAGGAATTCCTTATACTCATGCATATCGAATGGAGCGCGCGAGAGCTTTGCTCTGTCCTCTGCAGAAAGCTCCACAACATCATCATAAAATCCTTTGACAGTGATATGTCCGTCCTTATCTATGAGTGAAGATATCATATCACAAAGCACGTTGATAGGATTCGCAACCGCTCCACCATAGTGGCCTGAGTGCAGATCCTTGTTAGGACCTGTGACCTTCACCTCCACATATGAGAGTCCACGCATTCCGCAGTTGATTGAAGGCACTGATTCTGAAAGCATTGTGGTATCAGAAACGAGGATGATGTCAGCAGCAAGACGCTCCTTGTTGTCAGTTGCCCACGCTGCGAGAGAAGGACTGCCTATCTCTTCTTCACCCTCAAGGATGAACTTCACATTATGCTTGAGAGCACCCTGGCGTACAAGGAACTCGAAAGCCTTTATATGCATGAAAAGCTGACCCTTGTCATCGTTTGCTCCGCGCGCGTATATTGCACCGTCACGGATCTCAGGCTCAAAAGGATCCGAATGCCAGAGTTCGATCGGATCTACAGGCTGGACATCATAGTGGCCATATACAAGGACTGTCGGCAGAGATGGATCCACCATCTTCTGACCAAACACTACAGGATGACCTGTGGTCGGGTAGACAGCTGCCTCATCTGCACCTGCTTCAAGAAGAAGTTCAACAAGGCGCTCTGCACAGCGCTGCATGTCAGGCTTATGCTTCTCAAGCGAGCTTACAGACGGGATTCTGAGAAGGCTGAAGAGCTCATCAAAGAATCTTTCCTTATTAGTTTCAATGTAATTCTTCATATTATTTTGTGAGTTTTTCTTTTGCATACTTTGCTGTCAGACGGAATGACTTCTTGCCTGAAGAAGGAGCGTCATACATGGCATCAGTCATGATGGCCTCGCAGATAGAGCGGAGACCGCGGGCACCCAGCTTGTTCTCTATAGCAGTATCCACAATGACATCATAGACTTCCGGTTCGACAGTCAGCTTCATGCCATCCAGTTCGAACATCTTCTCATACTGACGCATGAGAGCGTTCTTAGGCTCTACAAGTATTCTCTTAAGTGCATCCCTGTCAAGATGGTCAAGATATGTGATAACCGGGAGACGTCCTATGATCTCAGGGATGAGTCCATATGAACGAAGGTCCTGAGCTTCAACATATTGAAGAAGGTTATCCTTGTCCACCTTCTGCTTGTTGGATGCACCGAAACCAATCACCTGAGTATTAAGTCTCTGAGCTATCCTGCGTTCGATACCCTCAAAAGCACCTCCGCAGATGAAAAGGATGTTCTGGGTGTTCACATGAAGGAATTCCTGTTCAGGATGCTTACGTCCACCCTTGGGCGGTACATTCACCACGCTGCCTTCAAGGAGCTTGAGCATGGCCTGCTGAACTCCCTCACCTGATACGTCACGGGTAATCGATGGATTGTCACTCTTACGGGCAATCTTATCGATTTCGTCAATGAATACTATACCTCTCTCAGCCTTGGCTACATCGAAGTCCGCTTCCTGAAGAAGACGTGTGAGGATACTCTCAACATCCTCTCCTACATAACCTGCTTCAGTAAGAACTGTTGCATCAACAATTGTGAACGGCACATTGAGAAGCTTGGCTATAGTCTTGGCCAACAAGGTCTTACCTGTACCCGTAGGACCTACCATAAGAACATTTGACTTCTCGAGTTCAAGATCGTTTTCACCGCAGAGGTTATTATTCAGTCTCTTGTAGTGATTGTAAACCGCTACAGCAAGAAGTTTCTTCGCTCTATCCTGACCGATGATGTACTGATCAAGATATGCATGGATATCCTTAGGCTTATAATCAGTTTCAACCTTGCCAAGAGATCTGCCGGCAGACTTTCCTGCAGATGCATCGTAATCAGCAAGATATTCCTGTGCAAGCTTCACACAGTCCGAGCAGATGCACGCATCCATGCCCTGAAGAAGAAGAGAGACCTCGTTCTCACCTCTGCCACAGAACATGCAGTATCTGTTGTTATTCTTTCCTTTTGCCATTATCTGCTTCTCTTTGTAAGAATCTCGTCCACCATTCCATATTCAAGGGCTTCCTTGGCATTCATCCAGAAATCACGGTCTCCGTCAGCATAAATCTTTTCAAGAGACTGTCCCGAGTGCTCGGAAATGATAGTATAGAGTTCCTTTCTTATCTTCTCAATCTCCTGTGCAGCGATGAGGATATCAGACGCCTGACCATGCGCTCCACCGAGAGGCTGATGGATCATCACTCTCGAATGAGGAAGAGCAGATCGCTTTCCTGCTGCTCCTGCACAAAGAAGTACTGAGCCCATTGAAGCTGCCATTCCAGTACATATAGTAGCTACATCCGGCTCGATGAGCTGCATCGTGTCATAGATCGCAAGACCAGATGAAACCTGACCTCCTGGGGTATTGAGATAAAGAGAGATGTCGCTTGACGAATCGTTGGAAGCCAGAAAAAGAAGCTGAGCTGTCACGATATTAGCCACATCGTCATCAATCGGAACTCCAAGGAAGATGATCCTGTCCATCATCAGACGGCTGAATACATCCATTGAAGCCACATTGAGTCTTCTTTCCTCAAGGATCGTAGGATTGATGTATGCGTCAAGCGCAGACTGGTACCTGTGCATGGTCATAGAACTGATTCCATGCTCAAGGCGGGTATATTTCAAGAATTCCTTATCCATATGCATATATAAAAAAGGGTCGGCTTGCGAGCCGACCCGTGATATCAAATTATTTCAACTCGCGGAACTTGTCAACTGAGATCTTCTTCTTCTTGAGAGAAACGACCTCACGTACTGCAGCCACTGTCTTCTCATTCTCAACCTGATCAAGAATTCTGCGGCCCTGCTCCTCCTGAGAAAGGATGTTCTTAGCGAATGACTCGAGCTGCTCATCTGGAACGTTGTTCATTCCATACATTGCAAACTGGTAAGCTGCAAAGCCCTTTGCGCTTGCAAGAAGATCAGCCTCCTCGATCTTTACATCATACTTCTTCATGAGGTAGCTGCGAACCATCTGCCACTTGTAGTCAGCGATGAAGAGATCCCACTCCTTCTCGATGTCCTCCATAGTGAACTTGCCCTCGTTGATGACATAGATCCATCTCTTGAGGAACTTCTCAGCAACTGTAACATTCGCCTTCTCGACAAGGAAATCCTTTGCGTCCTTAGAGAAACGGAAATCAGCTTCCTGAGCATACTCAGCGCGGATTCTCTCCTCGATCTTTGCATCGAACTCAGCCTCAGTCTTGACACCGAAGATCTTCTCGAAAGTCTCCTCAGTAAGAGGTGCGTCAACGAAAGTCTTCACGTTCTTCACTGTCATCTTCCATACTGGCTCAAGAGCTGCAAGTTCATCCTTCTTCACCTTAAGCATAGATGAACGGTCAGTCTCGTTCTCGAATGCCTCGTTTACGTTTACATCAAGAACATCACCTGCCTTTACACCAACGAATGAAGGACGTACAGCTTCAGCAACGTTGCGGATAGCTACATATGTACCCTCTACCTTGTTCTCACCCTGCTCGAAGTCAACGATGATGAAATCATCAGCCTTGGCAGTCTTACCCTCCTCGAGTGAGCCGTACTGACGGAGCATGTTCTGCTTCATCTCCTTCTTTGCAGCCTCAGTTACAGTGATTGTATAATATACAACCTCATCCTCCTTTGAAAGCTCGAAGTTTACTTCTGGATTCTCAGCGATGTCGAACTTGAAAGTGAAGTCGTTACCGTCGTTCCAGTCGTTCTGTGGATTGTCCTCGCTTGGAAGCGGCTCACCGAGCACCTTAAGGTTGTTCTCTGCGATGAAGTTGTTAAGTGACTCTGAGATAACATCGTTCACTGCATCTGCAAGAGCCTGCTGGCCATACATCTTCTCTACGAGAGACATTGGCACCATACCCTTACGGAAACCCTTGATCTCAGCCTTCTTTCTGAAATCATTGAGTCTCTTCTTTTTGCTTTCAGCATAATCCTCCTTTCCTACAGAAAGGGTAAGTTCGAGATTGAGATCGTCGATTCTGTTCTGTTCAATTTTCATATCTAAATATTTTAATCTTTTTCAACGTTTCTACGCGCGTACACGCACGCGCCCACAAAAAGTCCGCAAAAGTAAGAAAAATGCAGGACATTTCAAAATACCGGCCTACCTCCTGCTGCCCCTTCTCTTAGGGTAAGAAATGCGTGAGTGATACATCTGCTTCAGATAAGTCTTCACTTCTTCTCGCACGACATTGAGCTCATGGAGCGAAATGATCGAATTTGTCAGCTGACCGTCTGAAGCTTTTCCGTCGATGATCCTGTCTACAAGAGCAGAAATCTGCTCAGGAGAATAGTCACTGAGACTTCTAGAAGCTGCTTCGACAGCATCACATATCATCAGGATCACCTGTTCCTTTGTAACAGGCTTCTCTCCGTCATAGAAGAAATCTGCCACATCATCAGGATCTCCGCCATCATTGAGATACTTTGTGTAGAAATATCCTGTTGAGGTTGTTCCATGATGTGTCTTGATAAAGTCACGTACCACACCTGGGAGTCCATGCTTTTCAGCAAGGGCAAGACCGTCAGAGACATGGCGTATGATTTCCTGTGCGCTCTCCTTGAGGGTAAGTTCCGCATGATAGTTCACTCCCGGTGTAGCATTCTCAGTAAAGCACTGAGGATTAGCTATCTTTCCGATGTCGTGATAGAGTGCACCCGCCCTGACAAGAAGTACATTTGCATCGATAGCTCTCGCTGCAGCATCTGCAAGATTCATTACCTGAAGAGAATGCTGAAACGTACCCGGAGCCTTGTCTGCAAGCTCGCGGAGCAGCTTGTTGCTTGTATCGCTGAGATCTACAAGTTTCGAATTGGATACGAGTTTGAAGATCTTCTCAAAAAGATAGATGAGAGGGTAACCTGCAACTGACATGAAAGCTCCTAGAGCCATCTTGGTGATTGTCCTGTATTCATTGAAGCTTTCAGGTCCGTCTGCCAGACGGAATGCTCCCCATACAAGAGTCATGACTACAAAAACTATGAGCGCAGTCACAAACTGAAGCCATCCCTTGTTGAAGAATCCGAACACAAGAATACCCACACCTCCCGCAACAAGGAAGATGAAGAAGAGCTCTACACCTTCCGGAGCCATCAGAAGCATAGGAAGAAGAGAAATCAGATAAACCACAAATACCATTCTTCTCTTGAAGAAGGCAAGAAGATAAAGTGCTATCAGCGTGAACGGCATCATATAGAAGAGTGACGGATCTGTCCTCTGTACAAGACATGATGCTACCGCTGCCAGAGTAAACACGAGTATCAGATAGAGATACTTGTTGAAGTGGTTGAAAATCGTATAGTTGCAGTAATATATCGACAGGAAGAGAAGCAGCACAAGCGAGAAGGCGATGAGTATATTGGATATCCACTGGTATACTGATGGCGCTTCATATCCGATGCTTACATTGAACTCAGCTCTATATGAATCAAGAAGCTGTTCGATTTCAGTCGTCACAACCTCACCGTTTGCAACAATCTCCTGTCCAGCCCTTACAATACCCTGAGTCGGAGATATATTGTCAATGTATTCCTCATGAACGATCTGAGTCATCTGCTGGTCATAGATAAGGTCGGGCTTTATGAGATCTGCCAGGTCAGCCCTGCTCCATACAGAATCGACATCGATATCCGGGAATGCAGACTTGAGCGACTGCAGCATGTATGCAGAGGCCTGCTCAACAGTAAACACCTCAGATACAGGTAGTTTAACAGCCTTTCTATCTTGCTGGACATAGATATATCCCGTACCTTTCTCAAAAATTTCTGATAGATTTTCAAATCCGGAGAAAGATACAATGCCATGTGCATACACATCAGACAAAGCATTTGCCACTCCACCCCTGAGCATAGGATACTCACCGAAATCCTTTTCTGAAAGTCGTTCGTCAATATTGCTTACAGCTTCAAGATCCAGTCTGAAATAAGGAATCACCTCAGACCATGCCTGGAGGCGCTCCTGCTGCAGCTGGGACTCGGTCTTGAGTACAGGAAAGTCAAACTGAGAAATCAATGTCTCATACATCCATGGCGACCCCTTCCTGTAGTCATAACTGAACTTGGCGTTCCTCGGAAGGAGGAACACCAGTAACAGGAAGAGTCCTATCAGCGGAAGATAGACCTTATAGCCGCGCGGAAGATTTATCTTTTCCATTCAATCGTCCTTGACTGCCGGAATGCGGCATTGTTATGCATCAATATTTGCGTAATGAGCGTTCTGCTCGATGAACTCGCGACGAGGCGGCACATCATCGCCCATAAGCATTGAGAACGTACGCTCAGCCTCAGCTGCATTTTCAATTGTGATCTGACGGAGAAGTCTCTTCTCTGGATCCATTGTAGTGCTCTGAAGCTGCTCTGCACTCATCTCTCCAAGACCTTTGTAACGCTGAACGAAGACACCCTTGTCAGAACCCTTGCCAAGCTGGAGAGTAGCTTCCTTACGCTGAGCCTCTGTCCAGCAGTATATCTCCTCCTTACCCTTCTTCACAAGGTAGAGCGGTGGAGTAGCAAGATATACATATCCGTTCTTGATGAGGTCGATCATGTAACGGAAGAAGAATGTCAGAATAAGCGTCGCGATATGGCTACCGTCAACATCGGCATCGGTCATGATGATGATCTTGTGGTAACGGAGCTTGCTGAGGTTGAGTGCCTTGCTGTCCTCCTCTGTTCCTACAGTAACGCCGAGTGCAGTGTAGATGTTGCGGATCTCCTCACTCTCGAACACTCTGTGCTCCATAGCCTTCTCAACATTGAGGATCTTACCTCTGAGAGGAAGGATAGCCTGAGTCATACGGTCACGTCCCTGCTTTGCAGTACCGCCCGCAGAGTCTCCCTCGACAAGGAAGAGTTCACACTCCTCTGCCTTGCGTGAAGAACAGTCTGCAAGCTTTCCTGGCATTCCGGCACCTGACATGACTGTCTTTCTCTGTACCATTTCACGCGCCTTGCGGGCAGCATGACGGGCAGTCGCAGCGAGAATGACCTTCTCCACGATCATCTTAGCTTCCTTAGGATTCTCCTCAAGGTACTGCTCAAGTGCAGCTGCTGTCGCCTGAGATACCGCAGATACAACTTCACCATTACCGAGCTTTGTCTTGGTCTGTCCCTCGAACTGAGGTTCCGCCACCTTTACAGACACTACAGCTGTAAGTCCTTCGCGGAAGTCGTCTGCTGCGAGGTCGAACTTGAGTTTCGCAAGCATGCCTGCCTTGTCAGCATAGTTCTTGAGGGTTCTTGTAAGACCCATCTTGAAGCCCTGAAGGTGAGTACCACCCTCGATGGTGTTGATGTTATTTACGTATGAATATATCTTCTCTGTGTAGCTTGTGTTGTACTGGAGAGCGATTTCGATTGGAATGATCTTGTCTGTCTCAAGATAGATCGGAGACTCGATGAGTTTTTCGGCACCTCCGTCGAGATAATCGACAAACTCCTTGAGACCATCCTTGGAGTAGAACACGTCACTTCTGTAGTGAGTAGTCTCGAGCTCGTTACCATTCTCGTCAATATCATTCACAAGAGTTCTCTTGTCAGTAAGAGAAAGTCTTATACCCTTGTTAAGGTATGCAAGCTCACGAAGACGTGCTGCAAGAGTGTCATACTTGTAGACTGTAGTAACCTGGAATATTTCAGGGTCCGGATGGAAAGTCACGATAGTACCCGTATCATCAGCATCACCGACAACCTCGACCGGCTTGTAAGGCTTACCCTGCGAGTACTCCTGTACGAACACCTTGCCCTCACGATGAATCTCCGCCTTGAGATAGTCAGAAAGAGCATTCACACAGGACACACCCACACCGTGGAGACCACCGGACACCTTATAGCTGTCCTTGCTGAACTTACCACCGGCATGAAGCACAGTGAGAACCACCTCGAGTGCAGAGCGGTTTTCCTTCTCATGCATTCCGGTAGGGATACCTCGTCCGTTATCCTTTACTGTGATGGAGTTATCCACATTGATGCTTACATCGATATCTGTACAATATCCCGCAAGCGCTTCGTCAATACTGTTATCTACAACCTCATATACGAGATGATGAAGACCTCTTTCACCTACATCACCGATGTACATCGAAGGTCTCTTTCTTACGGCCTCAAGGCCTTCAAGAACCTGGATACTATTCGCGGAATACTGCTCCGCAGAAGTGCTGTTTACTACTTCCTCGCTCATATTATATCTTTACTTTTTATTGTCAATTTCATCATCGCATTTAACGCGACAAATAAACGGACAAATATAGTAAAAATATTGCATAAATCAGCGAAAAAACAGCAAGAAGCTGCTTAAATTTTTACACTTCAAGCAGCTTCTTTTTTCAGTCTGTAATTGATTCAATTTTACAGGTTCAGACAGATTCCCACAGTGAAGTACGGTCCCTTTTCCGCATACATCAGATTGCGCTGGACAGTCATGTTCAGAAGGTTTCCTCCACGCACCCAGAAAGCAAGGCTGCGGCTTGTGACATATTCAGCATAAAGACCGAGATCCGCATAACCGGGAACCTTTGCCTGCGTCAGATATTCAGGTGCATACTCCTGTTCAAAAATGTATGCATTTCCTTTTCTTGCAGATACGAACTCACAATCCGCTCCCAAAAAGATTCTTCGCTTCCAGTTATACTCTGCAGCAATGTTTCCCTGAAAATCTGCAGGCCTGATGAATCCTGCAGTTTCCAGACCTTTTCCCCATGAATTTCCATAAACCACAGAGCCGTCAAACCTGAATCCCTCCATGTCAAGGCACCAGTCGAGACCGGCGAACCATTTTTCATACGAGCCATACCCGATATAGGCAGAAGAACTGTATGGTGCTTCGGATATCTTGAGCACATCTACAATATTCCTGTCATAATATACATATCCTGCCCTCAGATTATAGCTGAAGCGTGATGATATCCTGCCCTCAAATCCGCTGACAAGCGATACTCTCTCGACCGTATAGTCAAGCAGCGGCTCATCATTTGACACCGTATGATATCTAGGACTGATGTGATGATTTGCAGAAACAAGCGAAGAATATGTATTCATCTTGTTTCCGCCGCCAGCATGGATATAAAATCTCATCGCATTCGGCAACAAGGCAAAATGCATCCTCACATTCGGATAGATGAACTGCCCCTTGTTCGTATAATTCGAATCATAATTCTCCTTATGGAGCAGAACTGCCATCCTTACGCCAAGATCGAGCATGAAAGGTCCCTTCTCAAGAATATAATGAGGGAGCAGGTAAGCCTGTCCTCCAAAGGTAGCGTCAGCTCCGTCACGATAGAAAGCAGACTCGATTCCAAGATCGAAAAGCACCTTATGGTTATCCTTGATCACAGGTCCGAAGGATCCTTTCAAACCCGCAATATGTTCATTCATACGATGATAGCTCTGGACATTATATCGATCAGTTCCATAACGGTAGTCGAGTCTGAAATCATAATGAAACGAATCCTCCAGCTCTTTCTTGTTGGCCAGACCTATAAACGCATCAACGGCATTATAGGATTCCACAGGGTGGAGCATGTTTTTTCTGATAATACCGAAATAATCTGCACCAAAGGTAAACAGACCCTTCTTCCAGTCATGTCGGGCATCAAATCCGGCCTTGTTCATCACATCATGACCTTTCCAGGACCTGTCTGCATCAGACTTTGGCAGCCTGTCAAGAATCATGACATCCTTTGCTCCCTTTCTGCCTGTCTGATTCCAATATTCTCCCACAAAAGAGCGATGATTCGCATAGACATCCATCTTGAAGCCTTTTCCTATCTTGGGAGACCATACAAGATCAAGCTGTGGATGAAACTGATATCCGGCTCCTGCCCTCAAGTAGAACTTATGCGAACTGTCACCGGAACTTCCTGGCTTCATGGAAAGAAGATAGGGATTGAATTCATACGAACCCTTGTATGGACTTTCAAAGACAGAATAATCGAAGTCCAGATCGAAACGCATGACAGTATCCGGAACCTCCATATCAAGCACCGGCTTATGCACCTCCATGAGTTTTCCTTCATATGCCCTGTTGACCTCGACCGTCGGGTCCAGGTTCTGAGCATGCAATGACTGCACGAATGCGGCAGCTGCCGCTATTGTCAAGAATATGTTTCTATAGAGTCTCATCTGCATTCTGATTTGTCTGTTCATTCATAAGTTCATCAAGCTTCTTCAGTCTCATCGCCACATTATCAGCCACATCATCAGCCTCACCATCAGCACTATATCCGTCGCGTACACTTTCAAATGTAGCCTTGGCCTGGTCGTTGTCTCCCCTCTCCACAAAGGAATCACCCAAGACTATAAAACTCTTGGCAAGCCAATAAGTCTGGCTTGATCCTGCATCGGCAAAGGCATATACTTTTGTCTCGACATCCTCGAACTCACCCTTGTCATAACTGTCAAGAATGATCATATATGCAGCCTCGGCACCGTAAGAAGTATTCACGTCCTTTGAAAGCTTTTCAAGAAGCGAGAAGGCCTCATTTCTACGGCTTGTAGCAAGATACGACTTTGCTTTGATATATTCCGCCTCTATCTTCACCGAATCGTCCGAACGGATATCGTTCATAACCCTTTCCGCATTGACGAGAGCCTGCGACCACTCGTGTCCCTTGAATGCAGAACGCATCATTCCGGTAAGAGCCACATAAGTATTATTCTCGAGCTGTGCTGAGTTATAAAGCGAAGTATATCCCCCGAATGCATCGTCCCATCGTTCAAGACGGTAAGACAGATTGGCAAAGTTCAGCATCGAGAGTTCGACGAAAGAACCCTGACCGTCAGAAATCACCTTCCTGTAGCTGTCGCATGCCTGCTCATACTTTCCCAGGCTCTTGTATGACTCCGCAATATAGAAATCAGCCTTGTAGACATATTGTCCGTCAGGGTATTTCTCTTCGTAAGACTGGAGCGAAACCAAAGCCTTCTGATAGTTCTCTGAGAGGAATATCTGCTCGGCAGCATTGAATATCATGGTCTCTTTTTCATCAGCAGTCTTGGTGGCACCCTTGCCGATGGTCTCGATATATGCCAGATATTCTTCCGGTTCATTTCTTGTCTGATATATGGACTCGATAGCAAGAAGAGCATCTTCCGCATAGCCGGAAAGAGGCATCTCCTCTACCACCTTCTTATAGTAGCCCAATGCTTCGTTATACTGGGACTGATTCCTTGAAAGCGAACCCATTTCAATATATGCCTTAGCCACGAAAGTACTGTCCTTGACAGTATCAGCAAGTTTACGGAAACATGTGAAGGCATTGTCATCGTCCTCTCTGACAGCATACGAGCGTCCAAGCTCGAAAAGTGCCTCAGGATAGAACTGCATCTCGGGACTTGCATCCATGACACGGGTGAGAAGGTCTATCTTCTTCCTGGAGTCACCTTCAAGACCGTATGAAATCGCAGCCTGATAATAAGGATATATATCGTTGACATTATAATATTCCTTAAGGACAATGTCGTATGCGGCAGCAGCTCCCTTGTAATCCTTTGAAATGAAATGACAGTCGGCCTTCCTTTCAAGAGCATCCTTCCTATACCTCACGGAAGACTCTGTCAGATACTCTGAGAACCATTTTCTCGCCGAATCATACTTTCCTTCCTTGTAGTAGGTGTAGGCGATATTATATGTGATCAGATATGACTCCGGACTGCCATGAAGGGCAGATACATTATAGAGGTCCATATACGTATCGCGTGCCTCGGCATACTGGTCATTCCTGTAATATGACTCCGCGAGCCAGTAACGGGCAAGCTGATTGAAACGACTGCCTCTTTCAGAATAGTAAGCGGCAATCTTCAGGCAAGGGATAGCCTTTCTATATGATCCGTTAGAAATAAGCTGATGAGCACGCAGATAATTGGCTTTCATATAGTTACCCCTCATATCATCATCCAGCTCATCAATCTCTCCGTAGGCATCAACGGCACCTTCATAATCTCTGTTATGAAGTGCAGCAACAGCTATATAGCTATATATTCTGTCACCCTTCTCAAGATCCGAATACTTTCTCAGATAGTCAGAGAAAACAGAAGTGTCATTATTGAGGTCAAACGCGAGCTTTGCATAATTGAAGAACGCATCCTCGGCAATATCACTATCATAATAAAGTCTTGATGCAGACCTGAATGCTTCAAGAGCAGCCACTTTGTTCTTTGTCTGGATATAGCTATATCCGAGGTGATAGCTTGCAACCTGTCCGATAGAGTCATTGCGTTCACCCATCATCTCGAAATTCTCGATCGCCGCCTTGTAATCCTTTACAGCATAAAGTACTGATCCGCGATAGAACCAGTCGGCACGTCCCCTTGGCTGTCCACCTGACACAGTATTCAGGTCCAGATATTTGCGTGCCTTTTCTGCATTGCCGAGCACAAGCCATGATTCAGAGATGATTCTCGCCATAAGAGGCTTCCTCTCATCAGAAACCTGCTCATAGACCTTATCTCCATTCTCTGTCACATATCTGTGATCTCCCAACATGAATCGGCACTCCATGATATAGAAGCTGGACATCTCGCTGAAACGGCCGTCCTTCTTTGATTCTTCGAACCACTTGAGCGCCTCCTTGAAATCCTTAAGCTCATAGTTGATGTAACCTATCGCGTATTTCGCCGGACCTGTATAATCAGAAAAGCGCATATCGACAACCTCATTGAAATCAGCCATTGCCGCTTCCATATCACCCGTTTCAAGTGAAGCATATCCTTTCTTGAAATGGAATTCAGGCTTCTGACTCTTGTATAGAGCAGACGGGCGTAGCAGGGAGAGCTGTTCCAAAGCAGCCTTATACTGCTGTGAGTCAAACAGATTCAAGGCATGTACATATCTTATCTTTGGCACCAGTACGGAATGCGGATTCTTTTCAAAGAAAGAGTCCATGTCACGCACATAGCCAGGAACATTCATCTTCACTGAGTTGAGGACAGCATATCCCTCAGGATCCACTGAGCCGGTCTTACGAGCAAGCTCGTCAAAGGCCTGTCTCGAGCTGCTGTACATTCCATAGTCATGGAGTCTCAGAGCTTCCCTGAATTCTTTTGCATGAGGCCTATCAAATCCTTCAGAAACAACCTCCTGAGCATTGATCTGAAGACCGTTCAGAAGAGCTGCGACCATGACAAGCACCGATAATATATTCAATCTCATTTCCTTTCAGTTTTTCAAACAAAATAATTTACAAATTTAGTCATTTTTATACTATATTTGTATGTTTGAAGCCTTTAATTTAGACTTATGGAAGAAAAGAAACCACTCATTTCGTTCAGGAACGCAGACATTGTAAATGGCGAGGCTACGGTAATTTACGGACTCGACATGGACGTATATGCCGGTGACTTCGTATATATCGTCGGAAAGGTTGGAACAGGCAAGACTTCGATCATCAGGGCGATGATCGCAGAGAACCCGCTGGGAAAGGGAGAAGGAAGCGTGTGCGGATACAACCTGGCACGCATCAAGGAGAAGGAGATTCCTTACCTGAGAAGAAAGATGGGTGTTGTATTCCAGGATTTCCAGCTTCTTATGGACAGAAGCGTGGAGGATAATCTTCTCTTCGTCCTCAAGGCTACAGGATGGAAGTCGGAAAAGGAAATGAGGGAGAAGATAAAGTCTGTACTCACAGCTGTAGGCATGGAGCTCAAGGCTCATAAGATGCCTCATCAGCTTTCCGGTGGAGAACAGCAGAGAATCGCAATTGCGCGATCTCTTCTCAATGATCCTGAAGTGATCATAGCTGATGAGCCTACTGGAAATCTTGACAACGAGACAGCTGACGGCATCATGAAGCTCCTTACCGGAATCAACAAGGAAAACGGCACAGCTGTCGTCATGGTGACTCACAACAGACAGATATTCGAAAAGTATCCCGGACGCGTGATGATGTGCAAGGAGGAAAGGTGCATCGAACAGCAGGCTGAGGATGTAATTGATCTTGAGTTGACCATCTGATATGGACAGATCTGAAAGATTTCACAGAGTTACAGATTGGTTTTCAGCCAATATGGAAATTGCAGAAACGGAGTTGAACTACGACACTCCGTTTCATCTTCTTATAGCGGTGATACTGTCCGCCCAGTGCACGGACAAGAGAGTGAACATACACACTCCACAGATCTTCGCACGTTTCCCCGAGCCGGCAGATCTTGCAGCGGCATCATTCGAGGAAGTATATGAACTGATAAAATCCATTTCCTTTCCTAACAACAAGGCACGTCATCTGATCGGAATGGCATCACGCCTGGTCTCGGATTTCGGAGGAATCGTACCTTCAGAAACAGACCAGCTTGAAACCTTGCCGGGAGTGGGACGAAAAACTGCAAACGTGATAGCATCAGTCATATACGACAAGCCGGTCATAGCAGTCGACACACACGTTTTCAGAGTATCACGCAGGATAGGTCTGTCTGACGGCGCCACAGTGGAAGTTGTCGAAAAGGACCTGACAAAGGGATTCCCTGCAGAACTCAGAGGAAAGGCTCACCATTGGCTCATCCTGCACGGACGTTACGTATGTACAGCCCGCAAACCCAAGTGCGCAGAATGCGGTCTTCAGGAAATGTGCAGAGAGTACATCATGAACAATCTCACCATATGATACATCCTATTCCAGAGGATATCATCCAGGATATACCGGAGCATTTCACAGATCCTTTCAGGTATACCCCTCACCCTCTCGTGCAGTTCGCAGCAAGAGAGGTGATATCCCATGTGGACAGTCTTGCGATTGACGGATTTGCAGAAGGAAAGATGCTGGGAGCACTCATAGTGGAGACTGAAGCAGGACAGATCGGATATCTTGCAGGATTTTCGGGATCCGTAGACGGAAGGAGTTTTGTGGAAGGATTTGTTCCACCTGTCTATGATCTGTTGGATCCTCACGGACATTACAAGGTACATGAAGCAGAGATTGTCGAGATCAACAGGAAGATTTCCGCCTTGGAGAATTCATCTGACCTTGCAGTCTTACGCGAAGAGTTCATAAAGGCCGAGTCAGCTCGCGATGAAGAGATTACATTGATGAAAGCCAGAATGGCCATTTCCAAGAAAGAGAGGGAGTTGATTCGTTGCGAACTTGACGGAGATCTGGTCAGGCTGGCAGAACTGACCAAGGAAAGTCAGTTTCAGAAAGCTGAGCTCAGAAGGCTGAAGACATCGTGGGGAGACAGAATTTCTGATATAAGGAAGAAGATTGAAGTCACTACATCCGGAATAGCTTCTCTTAAGGCAGAAAGAGCTGCGATGTCAGACAGGCTTCAGAGATGGATCTTCGAACAATATATAGTGTATAATGCTGCCGGTGAATCATCTTCTATCTGGGACATCTTCGCAGCACAAGGTCTGGTTCCACCAGGCGGCACAGGCGACTGTGCCGCTCCGAAACTGCTGAATCACGCCTTCAGAAACCGGCTCAAGCCGCTGGCTATGGGTGAGTTCTGGTATGGACGCCCCTCAGAGACTGCTGTAAGGGTTCAGGGACATTTCTACCCTTCCTGCACTTCCAAATGCGGACCTTTGCTAAGTTACATGATATCAAGCACTAGTTATACGGGAAGCTGCAAGGGGCATAAAAACCCTGGCCGCCCCTGGCCTGGTGAATGGGAGGGGTCCAACGAAGTTGGGAGAGATTTAGTTTTTACACCCCATGAAGGCTCTGAGATTATTTACGAAGATGAAGCTATAGTGATTGTGGAGAAGGTAGCGGGTATGCCATCGGTGCCAGGTCTGGATGGACGCTGGTCCTTGCTGGAATGGCTTAACTCCGACAGACATAAGTCATCGATTGAGCCGTCATGCACATATGAAGCAGTGCATCGCCTGGATATGGACACATCCGGCGTGATGGTATTTGCCAAAACTCCTGAGGCAGCAGTCAACCTGCGTAAACAGTTTGAAGAGCATACTGTCAAGAAAACTTATATCGCGAGACTCTGTCCGGCTGGCACCAATGCCATGTCAAATAATAATAAGATTCTGGCACAAGGTGCCAAGGGAACAATCGAACTTCCTTTAAGTGCTGACTATGACGAAAGGCCTCGTCAGAAAGTTGATATGGTGCATGGCAAAACCGCACTTACAGGATATGAAGTATCTGCTCTCAATGAGGATGGAACCATAGACATCATATATCATCCTCATACCGGCCGCACACATCAGCTTCGTGTCCACTCTGCTCACCCTCTGGGACTCTGCAGACCTATTGTCGGAGACCTTCTTTACGGCGGACACACAGAGCAGTCCGCTGCAGCACGCCTCCACCTTCACGCTCTATCTATCACCCTACAGCATCCAACTCTAAACACTACGTTGACATTCTCCGGCAAATCTACCTGCTATTGATTTCACCAAGTGCATTTTACTACCGTGCAGGAGTATATAAAAAAATCGGTCCACATATATGTGAACCGATTTTACCATATGTCTTGAAAGAATTACTTCTTCTTTGCGTATCTCTGGTAGAACTTATCAACACGACCTGCGGTGTCAACGAGCTTCATCTTACCTGTGTAGAATGGGTGTGATGTGTTAGAGATCTCGAGCTTTACAACTGGGTACTCAACGCCCTCGATTACGATAGTCTCCTTAGTGTTAGCGCATGAGCGTGTGATGAAGACCTGGTCGTTTGACATATCCTTGAAAGCTACAAGACGGTAGGTTTCGGGATGTATTCCTGTTTTCATAATGCTTAAAAAATTTAGTTAACTAATTTTGCGGGCGCAAATATAATGCATTTTTTCTTAAATACAAATTATTTTATACGATAAGGAAGGTCCTCATACAAAGAGAACTTCTTTGCCTTGCGGATCCACTTCTGCTCCTCGAGCTTCACATGCTCACGCATATCCTCGTAGGACACCTCACCATTGATATATCCGAGAAGCACAGGATCTGAAAGTTTGGCCTCGAAGCCATCCTCGAAACAGAATTCGCTATACCTGTCCTTGAAATACCTCATCAGCTGGAGAGTATGAATCAGCGAGTGGTACTCTACACCCGGCTCGAGCATGATCTGATATCCATAACATTTCTTTCCTTCATATCGTCCACACGAAGGAGTGAATAAACATGGACGCATGAGTACGCCTTCTGCTGCCGGAACCGGCTCATGCGACGCTGTCTTCACGAAAGGTGCACCGATATACTCATATGGTCGTGCCGTTCCGATGGCTGGAGAAATATTGGTATTGTTCCAGAGTCCGCCTCCGCTGTACATATCACAAGTGAAAAGTCCCGGAATATCCGAGGCTGGTGCTATTGTCCATGGCATAAGCTGCTTGTTGGATTCTGTAGCAAGAGCGGAAATCACGTGCAGAGCGAACTTGGCACCTATCTCATGGTAATAGAGATTGGCAAGCTCTCCAAGGGTAAGTCCATGGCGATGCGCCACCTTGGGAACATTGGCCTCAATCTCGGCTGAAGGCATCGTACCTTCCACAACCCTGCCTGCCGGATTGATATGGTCGACTATATATAATGAAGGTGCTTCCTCCTTGAGAGACTTCAATGCATCCATCAGCTTGAAGACATCCTTGGTATAGTTGAAGTATCTGGCACCGACATCCTGTATTTCCACTACAACCGCATTGAGATCCTTAAGATCATCCACCGAGAACTCGATATGGTTTGTCAACGGAGTAAGCTCGGTATCACGCGGAGAAAACACAGTATGGAGGTTTCCTCTTTCACTGAAGATATCGTACATATATCTTCCACGCTCAGTATCCCAGCAGTTCTGGGTGCAGAAACAACCGACACGGCCCTCGAGGAGGGCCTTGTCAAGCTGTTCTTCAAGTGATGTCGTCCTGAATGAGAACATTATCCGATAATCTTGTTAGCAATGTCGATAATCTGCTGCGCAAGAGCATCAGCAGCTTCCTTGGTTGCAGCCTCAGCATAGATTCTGATGATTGGCTCTGTATTCGAGCGACGAAGATGAACCCACTCCTTTCGGCTTTCGAATGAGATCTTCACACCGTCGATGGTGTTGATATCCTCTGCTGCATAAACTGTCTTGATCTCGTCAAGGATCCTGTCGATGAGCGCACTGTCTGAAAGCTCGATCTTGTTCTTTGCGATGACATACTGAGGGTATGTGGCAAGAAGCTCAGACACCTTCATCTTCTTGTATGCGAGATTTGTAAGGAAAAGTGCTACACCGACCATTGCATCACGTCCATAATGGAGAGCCGGATAGATAACGCCTCCGTTACCCTCACCGCCGATGATGCAGCCGCACTCTTTCATCTTTGTTGTCACATTGACCTCACCGACAGCAGCCGCAGCATACTCGCCGCCATACTGCTCGGTAACATCACGCAATGCTCTTGAAGATGAGAGATTTGAAGATGTAGTCATCTGGTAAGGAGCTGCGATCTCCTCCATAGACTTTCCTGTCTCGAGAGCCTCATTATATACTCTTGAAAGGAGGTAGTCTGCCACGCTTACGAGTGTATACTCCTCTCCGAATGGCTTTCCGTCCTCACAGATGAGGGCAAGACGGTCAACGTCCGGGTCAACAGACACACCAAGATCTGCTCCATTGGCAACTACAGCTTCACTGAGCTCCACAAGATTTGCAGGGAGCGGCTCAGGATTATGCGCGAACTGGCCTGTAGGCTCGCAGTTCACACATACACACTCAACTCCCATACGCTCAAGGAGACGCGGCATGATGATTCCGCCTACTGAATTGACAGCATCGAGAGCTACCTTGAAATGCGCATTGCGCACTGCCTCCACATCCACTGCCGGGAGCGCAAGAACAGCATCGAGATGCTCGTCAGTAAAGTCTCTTTCCTCGATGACACCAAGGCTGTCCACGTCAGCAAAGTTGAAATTCTCCTGCTCTGCACATTCGAGAATTGCAGCACCCTCCTCAGCATTGAGGAACTCACCCTTCTCATTGAGAAGCTTTAGGGCATTCCACTGCTTAGGATTATGTGAAGCTGTAAGGATGATTCCACCGTCAGCTTCCTCGAATACCACAGCCATCTCTGTTGTAGGAGTCGAAGCAAAACCGGCCTTTACTACATCAACACCGCAAGCGACAAGAGTTCCGCACACAAGTTGCTCAACCATATCGCCGGAAAGACGGGCATCTTTACCTACAACGACCTTGTATCTTTCACCATCTGCCTTCGGACGACGCTCACGCATCTTCTCGCAATATGCATATGTGAATTTAACAACATCAAGCGGCGAAAGTCCCTCGCCCGGAGCTCCTCCGATCGTACCGCGGATACCGGAAATGGATTTAATCAGTGTCATATCAGTTATAATTATTTAATATTATCTATCTGGCAATCTGCCGGAAGCTGACACTCATATGATTATATGAGCAGCTAGCAAATCATGCAAAATTAAAGTTTTATGGCAGGATTTACAAATTTAATATTACTTTTGCAGCCCGAAAATCACACTTACAATGAAAGCGATCTGGACAATACTTCTACTCATCGTATCAAACGTATTCATGACATTTGCATGGTATGGTCATCTTAAGCTTCAGGAAATGAAGATATCATCAAGCTGGCCGCTCATAGCAGTGATTCTTTTTTCATGGGCAGTAGCGTTCTTCGAGTACTGCGCTCAGGTACCCGCCAACAGAATCGGATTCATCGACAACGGAGGTCCTTTCAACCTCATGCAGCTGAAGGTGATTCAGGAAGTGATATCGCTCACAGTATTCACACTTGTGGCAATGGTAATGTTCAAAGGACAGAGCCTGCAGTGGAACCATATCGCCGCTTTCTTCTGCCTCATCATGGCAGTATTCTTCGTATTCCTGAAATAAAATGAGAGTTTTTGAAGGAATTTCGATGATTTTCCACAAAAAAGTAAAGAAAAATTTGGATTGTAAAAAATAATGTCTACCTTTGCAATCCCAAAACGAAAAAACGCTCGGTTCGTATAACGGTTAGTACTCAAGATTCTCAATCTTGCAATAGGGGTTCGATTCCCCTACCGAGTACCAAGGCTCGCAGAATTGCGAGCCTTTTTTGTTTATTTTCCTATCTTTGTCAACATGAGACAGAAGATTGTCATAGCATGTGACTCCTTTAAAGGATGTCTTGAATCCGGAGATGTCGCTTCTGCAGTTGCAGAAGGCATCTGCAGAGTCATGCCTGATACCGAGGTGGCGATAATGGAAGTTGCAGACGGAGGTGAAGGGACAGGACATATACTGACCAGACTGCTTGGCGGCGAGATTGTCATGAGCAAGGTTACAGATCCTCTTGGAAGAACAATAGACTCAGAATACGGAATCGTTCCGCAGACAACAGGAAACACCAAGCGCACTGCCATCATAGAGATGGCTCAGGCCAGTGGTCTGACCTTGTTGAAAGAGAATGAACGCAATCCCCTGCTGACTTCCACATACGGAACCGGAGAAATGATTCTTGACGCCATGAACAAAGGATGCAGGAGATTTCTTGTAGGCATCGGAGGCAGTGCAACAAACGATGGTGGCACAGGCATGCTTGAAGCCCTCGGCTTCAGATTCAGAGACTCTGAAGGGAATGAAATCAATGGTTGCTGCGGAGGAAGGCTTGCCGAAATCAAAGAAATCGACGTCAGGCCGGCCTCAAAGGAAATCCTCAAATCGGAATTCATTGTGGCATGCGATGTCAACACACCGTTCTGCGGAGAATTCGGAGCCAGCAAGGTATTCGCTGCGCAGAAAGGAGCTGACAGTTCAATGATCGACACTCTGGAAGCTGGAATGAAGTCTCTGAGCAAAGTGATTCTCAGACACTACGGAATCAACCTGGAAGAAATTCCTGGAAGCGGTGCAGCAGGAGGACTGGGAGGGGCATTCAAGGCATTCCTTGGAGCTGAGCTCAAGAGCGGCATCGACATGGTATTGGATGCCGCCGGATTTGACAACATGATAGAGAATGCCTCACTGGTCATCACTGGAGAGGGTCATATCGACACTCAGAGCAGCAGGGGTAAAGTGATCGACGGCATCCTTAAACGCTGCCGTAAAAAGGACGTGCCGGTAATGGCCATCGGAGGAATTGTAGACAATCCTGAAATAGCATGCTTGAGCGACACGTTCGGACGTCATTTCTTCAAGACATTCCAGATCGGACCAAGACCGGAAAACGAAAGCGACCTCGAGTACGCAATGCGTCTCGAAGTCGCCCGTAAAAACATATCGGACACCGTAGCTAAAGCACTGAAAGAACTTTCTCCATCCTTGTTCCACGCGAACCTTTGACAAGGACTGACGCTCCAGTCAAAGGATTCTTGGAAATCCATTCTGCAAGCTCATCCGAATTGGCGAACCAAAGTGATCCGCACTTGTCCTGGAGAGCATCCCATACCTTTCCGAACTCCGCACCGACGAAACATACGAGTGAAAGGTCAAGTCCGAAAGCCAGTTCAGCTATCTCCGCATGAAGCGGATATGAATCCTCGCCTAATTCGAGCATGTCACCGATGAGAGCAATCTTCTTGTCAGCAACCACAGAAGCAAGATTATTAAGAGCCACTGTCATGCTGGACGGATTGGCATTATATGCATCTACAATAAGGGTATTATTCTCAGTCTTGGTAAGCTGGGATCTGTTGTTCGAAGGCACATAAGCCTCTATTGCTTTTACTGCGTCTTCCACAGG
>JAFZGK010000128.1 GCA_017555445.1 Bacteroidales bacterium | reverse complement strand
CTCGACGGCATCGGGCCGAGCAAGGCGGCGACTGTCGTCGCAGCCTTCGAGCTCGGCCGCCGCGCCTTCGCCGAGAACGCTCTGGCAGACACCCGCACTGTCTCACACCCAAGGACAGTCTACCAGCTGATGATCCCGCACATGAGAGGTCTGGACCACGAAGAATGCTGGGCACTGTTCCTCAACCGGGCCAACATCCTGCTTGGAAAGGAAATGATGAGCTCCGGAGGACTGGAATCCACCGTCATCGACTGCAAGACCATCGTCCGCCGGGCCTTGGAAAAGAAGGCCAGCTCAGTGATCCTTGTCCACAACCACCCTTCCGGAAGTCCGCTTCCGGGCCAGGCAGACATAAGGCAGACCGGCATGCTCAAGAAGGCTCTGGACACCTGCGACATCAGTCTGATGGACCATGTGGTCGTCGCTGACGATTCATTCTACAGCTTTGCGGATGAGCAGACAGAAAAAGCCTGAGACACATGCCTTTTCCAGAAAATATATTATTATATTTGCATACCAATCATTAAATCTGAAATTATGGCATTGCATATTATCGATCATCCGCTCGTTCAGCATAAGCTCAGCATTATGCGCAAGAAAGACACTTCGACTCTCAAGTTCCGCGAACTCCTCAAGGAGATTTCAATGTTGATGGGCTACGAGGTAACTCGTGACTTCCCTATCGAATATGAAGAGATCGAAACTCCTCTGATGAAGATGAGCGCTCCTAAGATTTCTGGAAAGAAAGTTGTTATCGCTCCTATTCTCAGAGCCGGACTCGGAATGGTCGACGGCCTCACAACCCTCATCCCTTCTGCAAGAATCGGCCACATCGGAATGTATCGTGACGAGGTAACCTGCGAGCCTGTATTCTACTATTATAAGATGCCGGCAGACAAGAGCCGTCTCGTGATCGTAACCGACCCTATGCTTGCAACAGGAGGAAGTGCATGCGACGCAATCGTACGTCTGAAGAACGACGGCTACAAGAACATCAGACTGATGTGCCTCGTAGCGTCTCCAAAGGGAGTTCAGAAGGTGCAGGAGCAGCATCCTGATGTAGACATCTATCTTGCTTCTCTTGACGAGGGTCTGAATGACAGGAACTACATCCTCCCAGGTCTGGGTGATGCCGGTGACAGAATCTTCGGAACAAAATAATTGAGTCTGACGAAAAAAACGACAGTTGAATGAAAGTCATTAACCTTGGTGAGAAGAATTCGATTCTCAACAGTTTCATAGCACAGCTGCGTGACAGGAAGATCCAGAAGGACAGCATGCGTTTCCGCAAGAATCTCGAAAGAATCGGAAACATCTTCGCATATGAGATCAGCCAGGTCATGAACCATAGCGCAAAGGATGTGGAGACACCTCTGGGCATCGCCAGCATCCCTACCTATGACGACCAGGTAGTTGTTGCAACAATCCTCCGTGCCGGACTTCCGCTCCACGAAGGCATCCTCAACTACTTCGATGATGCGCAGAATGCATTTGTCGCAGCTTACAGAAAATATCACAAGGGGGAGGACTTCCACATCAACATCGAGTACTGCAGCAGCCCTGACCTCGAAGGCAAGACCCTGATCCTGGCAGACACCATGCTTGCTACGGGTTCTTCACTCGAGGTTGCATACAAGAAGCTCTGCGAAGAGAGCAAGCCTGGCTATACCCACATTGTCTGCCCTATCGCCAGCGTCTATGCAGTGGAGTATCTCCAGAAACATCTGATGGATGACAATGTGACACTCTGGGTGGCTGCCATCGATGAGGAGCTCACAGGACGCTCTTACATCGTTCCGGGACTCGGTGATGCAGGCGATCTCGCCTACGGCACAAAGAAATAGCCCTACCCAAAAAGATAACCGTCGCAATCAATCGATTGCGACGGTATTTTTATAAATCTTAAAGTTCCTTGCGAAGACGGGCCTTCGGGATGCCGAGCTGATCGCGATATTTCGCGATGGTGCGGCGTGCCACCTTGTAGCCCTTGCGTGTCATCTCATCCACGAGTTCATCATCTGTAAGAGGCTTGTGCTTGTCCTCATTCTCCACACAGTCGAGAAGAGCCTTCTTCAACTCTCTTGTCGAAACTTCCTCTCCATCCTGATTCTCAAGACCTTCCGAGAAGAAATACTTGAGTGAATAGATTCCGAAATGCGTCTCGATATATTTCGAGTTTACGACTCTTGAGATGGTCGAAATGTCGAATCCTGTCTTCTCTGCGATATCCTTCAGCACCATAGGCTTGAGGTGGGTCTCATCACCATCGATGAAATAATCTCTCTGGTAGTCCACGATAGCCTGCATCGTGCTTGAAAGTGTGTTGTGACGCTGCTTGATGGCCTCCACGAACCATTTTGCCGAATCGAGCTTCTTCTTTACGAATGCTGCTGCCTCCTTCTTCTCACGCTCCGACGAATTGGCTGCCTCGATAAGGATGTCAGCATATTTCCTGTTGACCTTGAGCTCCGGCACCGAGAAACGAGGCATCGAAAGATTGAGTTCGCCGTCTCTGTACTCGAGAACGAAATCCGGAACGATCTGCTGAGCCTGGTCAGCGTATGAACCGTCGATCTGGCCTCCTGGTGATGGATTGAGCTTGAGGATCTTTGACATCGCTGCCTTGAGTTCAGCCTCCGTAATGTTCATACGGGTCATTATCTTGGTGAAATGCTTGTTGGTGAACTCGTTGAAGTAGTTGGTAAGGATCTTCACGGCATGCTCCACCTCAGGAGTCTTCTTGAGAAGACGTATCTGAAGGAGAAGACATTCGCGAAGGTCTCTTGCTCCGACACCTGCAGGATCGAATTCCTGCACGACCTTGAGCATTTCAAGGACTTCCTCCTCTGTAGTCTCCACATTCGCTCTGAACGAGAGGTCATCCACGATGCTGTCTATATCTCTGCGGAGGTATCCGTCATCATCAAGACTTCCGATGATGAATGATGCCACTGCGTACTGATGTTCCGTAAGATTGCGGTAGCCGAGCTGCTCCTGAAGATTTTCAGTGAAGCTTTCCTTCACCGAGAATGTGTTGTACTGAGGACGCTCGTCCTTCGAATTGTAATTGTCCGACCTCAATCGGTAGCTCGGAATTGAATCATCCTCCTTGAATTCGGAAAGAGACACCTCTCTTGGAGCCTCGTCATCCTCCCTTTCGCTCGGCTGATCCTCGTCGAGCACCGGATTCTCCTCCAGCTCCTTCCTGATCCGCTGCTCGAGTTCCTGGATAGGAAGCTCTATGAGCTTGATGGTCTGGATCTGAAGCGGGGACAGTTTCTGCTGCTGCTTGAGTTCTAATCCTTGCTTTAACATAACACTACTTTAGTCTAACTATAAAATCGGTCTGAGGACCTTTATCGTATCTGTCACGAACGAATTATTCTTGTCGATTACAGGGAATGCGATGTTCTCCTTCACGACGAATGCGCTTGGGAAATCCTTTCTGATGCGCTCCAGGTATGACATCGCCTCGGATCTTGTCCTGAAGTCTCCTACTGTGACCTTGAAGTATGGGTTCGCGTAGCTGCGATATGCAGAAACATCATGGAAAAGGCTTTCGAACTTCTTCAGCGCCTCTTCTGAAGCGACACGTGCTGTCTGCTTGTTGTCGAAGAAGATTCTGATTCTGTAGCCGCTGAGGGTTCTGGCCGCATTGTCCTTGAGGTGTGAACTCATTGCAGAATAGATGCTGTCAGTCTGGTGAAGCACCACTTCAGCATTGCTTCCATGCTCCTTTGCAGACAAGACCTGATAGATGGTCTTTCCGACAAGGGATGTATCTACGGCTGCTGCAGGTCTGTAAATCACAGAGTCCACAAGCTCGTATCCTTCAGGGATCACTATTTCCTGAACATATTGCTGCGCAGAGGCTTCAGTCGAGAATGCCAATGCGATGAATGTCACAAAAATGAGAATTAAAGTTTCAGATCTTTTCATTGCTTACTCTTTCCAAAAGTTCTTTCAAAGGTATGTCATTGAGGGCCACCTTCTTCTTGCCTGCGCCCTTTATCTTTGCCACCGCCGACATATCGACAGTACATTCGCCGAGTTTCCTGAAATCCGTGAACATCATCAGATCTCTGAGGCTTGCTCCTTCCGCGATGGTGACTGTGGCTTCTATATGGTATGTTTCCTGTGTTTTCGGCTTCAGAACGACCGGAGCCACGGCGACCCTACCAAGAACCTTGCCAGAGTGCTTCAACTCACCTTCAATTTCTGATAAGGATATCTGCTGTGCCGGGTTGTCCACCCCTATTTCAAGGACGATGTCAGCTCCTCTGAGTCCTCGTATGCTCAACGACTCGATCTTTGTCGAAGTAACACGTATGTCCTTGATTTTCTGGCATCCGGACAAAAGGAGAAGGGCCGAGAACAAGGCCAGGACCACTATTTTAAATCTTCTGTTTTCCACTTTCAAAACGTTTACATCTATGCAAAGATACTGAAATCCGTTTAAAAATCCTATCTTTGCCCCGATTGTGACAAAAGCTGCTTCGGCAGCATATAATTTTATAGAAAATGAGCAATATCAAACCTATCATCGACCCTTCGAGGCCGAAGGTATATATAGAGACATACGGATGTCAGATGAATGTGAATGACAGCGAGGTCATCCTCTCTATCCTTCAGGATGCGGGCTATGCCCTTACTGAAGACATCGAGGAGGCGAACGTAATCCTTGCCAACACATGTTCTATCAGAGACAATGCCGAGCAGAGGATCTGGGGCCGCATCGACCAGTTCAAGCTTCAGAAGCGCAAGAGAGACAACGTGGTGATCGGCATCGTGGGATGTATGGCGGAGAGACTCAAGGACAAGCTTCTTGAGAAGGTGGATCTCGTGGCAGGTCCTGACGCCTACAGACAGCTTCCGGAGCTGCTCAAGGCGATCACTCCTGAGAGTCCGCAGATCAACGTCCTCCTTTCGCATGAGGAGACTTATGCAGACATAGCTCCGGTGAGACTTGACAAGAACGGTGTGTCTGCATTCATCTCGATCATGAGAGGATGCAACAACGTATGTTCTTACTGCGTGGTACCTTACACTCGTGGCGCAGAGCGCAGCCGCGACCCTTATACTATCGTGAACGAGGCGAAGATCCTTTTCGAGAACGGCTACAAGGAGGTTACACTCCTCGGTCAGAATGTGGACTCTTACTATTGGAAGGACGCACAGTCTGCTGACAAGAACGTGAATTTCGCACAGCTTCTCGAGATGGTAGCGAAGATCAGTCCTGAGCTTCGTGTCCGTTTCTCTACTTCACATCCTAAGGACATCAGCGACGAGGTCATCTACACTATGGCTATGTATGAGAACATCTGCAAGCATATCCACCTTCCTGTACAGTCAGGAAGCAGCATCATGCTTGAGAAGATGAGACGCAAGTACAACAGAGAGTGGTATCTTGAAAGAGTCGCGAAGATCCGCAGCGTGATCCCTGACTGCGGACTTACTACAGACGTGATCGCAGGATTCAGCGGCGAGACAGAGCAGGACCATCAGGATACTCTTTCACTCATGGAGCAGGTGGTGTTCGATTCTGCATTCATGTTCGCTTATTCAGAGCGCCCTGGCACCCTCGCTTCAAAGAAATATCCTGATGACATCACTCAGGAGCTCAAGACAGAAAGACTCAACGAGATCATCGCCCTTCAGGGACGCATGAGTCTCAAGAGCAATGAAAAGGAGATCGGAAAGACTCTCAAGGTTCTTGTCGAGGGTCCTTCGAAGAGAAATCAGGAGGAGCTTTGCGGAAGGGCAAGCAGCAACAAGATGTGCGTCTTCCCTTCACGAGGAGAAAAAGCCGGAGACTACTGCGAAGTGAGAGTAGTTTCAGTGACATCAGCCACGCTCCTGTGTGAGCGCATAGACTAAAAAACGTCGCACCGGTCTGACTGGTGCGACGTTTTTCTTTATAACAATTCGAATAGCTTGCTTACTGCCGATGCAGCCTGGATCGTATCGATACGAGCCTTGCTCTGCGCATATGCCTGTTCAAAGGCAGGCATATATTCGGCCTTCAACGGTTCTGCCGGAGGTGAATCCATTTTCTGAGGATTGATCGGAGTTCCATTCTTCCACACGCGGAAATCAAGGTGAGGGCCTGTCGAACGTCCTGTCGAGCCTACATATCCGATAACCTGTCCCTGACGCACTCTCTGGCCGACTTTGAGTCCCGGACCATATTTCGAGAGGTGGAGGTAGGCTGTCTTGTATACTGAATTATGTGTGATTCTGACTGTATTTCCGCCTGCACCTTCATTCTTCATGCTGGTCACGACTCCGTCACCGATTGACATTACCGGAGTTCCCGTCGGAGCTGCATAGTCGATTCCGGTATGCGGCTGGACCTTGCGGGTCACAGGATGCTTTCTTGCGTATGAGAATCCCGAGCTGATGCGCGAGAATTTCAACGGCGCCTTGAGGAAGGCCTTCCTCATGCTTTCTCCCTTCTCGTTCCACCAGATGTTGCCGCCGTCTCCGGCATTGTACATGACCATAGGGAAATCCTGACTGCCATGTGTAAACACTGCATAACGCACTGTGTCAATGGCTATTACCTCTCCGTCGCACACCTTCTCTTCATAGAGCACCTTGAAGCGGTCGCCTTTCTGGAGTCCGAAGAAGTCAACTGTCCACGCATATATATCCGAGAGCTCTCCCACGAGCAGAGGAGATACTCCGGCATCTGTCATATCCACCCAGAGAGAGTTATTGATTGTCACATCCGCATAACGGCTGCTGATGGTCACCGGCTTTTCATATTCCCATGCCTCGTATGGCGGCTGACACTTGAAGACCACCTGTGTTCCGCGGTACTTGTCATAGACCAGATACTGCAGCGTGCCTGATCCGCCAGAAGTGGCTGCAGGCTGATAGTAGGCGTGGTAGGCATTGCCCACACGCAGGTCCCTCACATCGAAGACCTTGCCCACTGCATTTGAAAGATTGTGTGCTTCGTTTGCAGAAAGTCCGAGCTTCATCAGAAGCGGTGCGAAGAACTGGCCGCTCTTGACCTTGCCATCCTCGACCACGAGGGAATCAGGACAGAATCCGAGAGGATGCTCGACCACGACCGTGTCAGCGCAGCATTCGAGAACGTCAGCTTCTGCTGCGGACTTGTTCCTTCCGCATGAAACTGCCGCAAGGCAGAATAAGAGTATTATTAATTTTTTATGCATATCACTATATATCAGCGGCAAAGATATAACAAAAAAACTGGGTGTTAATAATTTTGTGGAAAATTTTGGGAGATTGTGGAAGAAAATGGGAAAAGTTTTGTACTTTTGCCACACTCAAAAATAGGCAGATATATGAACGGATTTTTCGGAAGACATAGCGCCAAGGTAGATGACAAAGGAAGACTTGTGATTCCTGCTGCCATCAAGGCTGTCGTGTCTGATGAACAGCCGAAGTTCGTCATCAGGAAGGACATGCATTCAGACTGCCTTGAGATGTTCACTTACTCGGAGTGGGAGGCGATGTCTCAGGCTGTAAGGTCGAGACTTGATCTCGCTTTTGACGAAGAACACATCAGATACTGGAGAACTTACATGAGCAATACGGTGACAGTCACCCCTGACGCCAAGCTCGGAAGAATCATGATCCCGAAGGAGATACTTGAGACTGCAGGAATTACAAAGGAAGTTGTTTTCCTCGGTGTCGATTACAAGGTCGAGATCTGGGCAAAGGAGAAGATAGATGGAGGCTGCCTCTCTGCAGAGGAATTCAAGGCCATGGGAAAGAAGATAGCAGGACGAATTTAACATAGGAGGCCTGAACATGTCCGAGTACCACATTCCAGTATTGCTTGATGAAAGCGTTTCTGCTTTGATCAGCTCACAATCAGGAACATACGCTGACGCCACATTCGGCGGAGGAGGACACACCGGAGAGATTCTCAGAAGGTTGTCCCCTGAAGGTCATGTCATCTCGTTCGACAGAGACAGCGACGCTATCGCCAACCGTCCCGACGATGACAGACTCACGCTTATACGAAGTGATTTCCGTTGGATTCACAACCATATCCTTCATCAGGGATACAAGGAGGGTATCGACGGAGTCCTCGCCGACCTCGGAGTTTCATCACATCAGTTCGACACAGCTGAGAGAGGATTCTCTTTCAGATACGATGCACCTCTTGACATGAGAATGAACCAGGAGGCATCTACTACTGCGGCTGACATCATCAACAGCTATGAGCAGCAGGATCTCGAAAGGATACTCAGACTCTATGGCGAGGTGGACAACAGCAGAAAGATCGCACAGCTCATCTGCAAGGCGCGTGAGATTGCTCCGATCAACACTACTGCGGAGCTTGGCAAGGCTATCGAGAGCGCTCTTCCGAAGTTTGCCGAGCATAAGTTCCTTGCAAAGGTGTACCAGGCTCTGAGAATCGAAGTGAACCAGGAGATGAAGTCGCTTGAGAAGTTCCTCAGCGGAGCGGCAAAGTCGCTCAAGGAGGGTGGAAAGCTGGTGGTCATAACTTATCACTCGCTGGAAGACAGAATGGTGAAGAACTTCATCAAGACAGGAAATATCGAAGGAAAGGTGGAGAAGGATTTCTACGGAAACATCACAGCACCTCTTGCTGCGGTGAACCGAAAGCCTATCCTTCCGCAGGAGAGTGAGATAGCTTCCAATACAAGGGCACGAAGCGCCAAATTGAGAATTGCCGAAAAACTTTAAGGAGATGAGCATTTTCAGGAACTGGAGCTGGAAGGCGGCGGCAGGCGCGGTGAAGGAGTTCATCATTGCCCTCGGACGTGGAGACCTCGTGCTTAGAATGAGGGTGGACAGAGCCTTCCCTTATATATTATGGCTTTTCTTCCTCGGATGCATGAGCATCTGGTGGAGCTATATGGCTGAGCAGACAATGCTCAGGGTGGAGAAGAACAACGACATATTGAAGGAACTGAGGATTCAGAACACTCAGATGACCTATGAACTGGTGCAGATGGACAGGATGGGCAAGGTCGAGGACATCCTCAACGAAATGGGATCGAAAGTGCAGCCGCCTCAGAAGCCGGCTGACAAATTGAAGAAATGATGAAGGATAAGGACATACAGAAGGTAGACGATGGACTGAGGATAAGCAGGCTCCTGAGAAGGATGTACTGGTTCTTCCTCTTTCTTTCTGTTGTCATTATCGGTCAGATCATCAATCTTCAGGCAAGGTGGGAGCCTGACAACAACCTTGTAAAGTACTTCCTGCCCTCACGATATGAACAGAAGGATGCTCCGGAAAGAGGTACCATCATGGACAGGAACGGAAACCTTCTGGCGATCTCGACTCCGATGTATGACATCAATATGGACTGCACCGTGCTGCTCGAGGATTTCGAGAAGGCTGACACTCCAAGGGAAAGGGACTCGCTCGAGAAGGACTGGATGGACAAGGCGCGGCGACTCAGCTACGAACTTCCTAAGGTTCTTGCCAAGGACGGGCATGATGCAGACTATTACTACAACCTGATCCGAACCAACCGTTATTCGAAAAAAGGCGGCAGAAAGAATGTTCCGATCACAAAGAATATCGACCACAGCACATATCTGAAGCTGAGGTCGCTTCCGCTTTTTAATGAGGGGCAGTTCAGAAGCGGAATGATAAAAAGGGACGTGGAATCAAGGCAGTATCCGTATGGAAGTCTGGCCGGACGTGTGATAGGTGACGTGAAGATCAACAAGGAGAATCCGGCATACAGCAGACATATCGGTATCGAGGGCTATTATGATTTCATTCTTCGCGGATCGGAGGGTTCGCAGTGGATGAGAAGGACAGACAGGGGCAGCATCGTCGATCCGGACAGCACTATCGTGGAGGCGGTTGACGGCACTGACATAAGGACAACTCTTGACATCGAGATCCAGGAGATTGCCGACAAGGCCCTGAGGAAGAATATACTCTCGGACCCTGAGGTTGAAGGAGGATGTGTCGTTGTGATGGACGTGGAGACCGGAGCGGTGAGAGCGATGGTCAACCTGCTCAAGAATTCGGCAGGCGAGCTGGGAGAGATCTACAACATGGCGATCGCACGCTCGGGCGAGCCTGGTTCGATCTTCAAGACGGCGACTCTCATGACTCTGCTTGAGGAAGGAAAGACCACCCTCAGCACCACAATGCCGACCAACGGCGGTCTGATGAAGGACTTCCCGCAGCTGAACGCATGTGAGGAGACAAGGAGATATGAGAGAAACACTGGCAAGAAGACCATCACTGTCGAGGACGGACTGAAGGTATCTTCGAACTATGTGTTCAGAAGACTGGTTGCAGACTATTACATGGATCGTCCTGATGAGTTCATCGACAAGTTCTATGAGTACAACCTGCATGACGGATATGAGTTCGACCTGAGGGAGAGGGCGCAGTCGAAGCCTGTCCTTCCTAAGCCGGACCCGAAGATGGGAAAGTATGACCTTGTGTCTGCTGCGATCGGATATAACGTGAGAGAGACTCCGCTGAGCATCGTGACGTTCTACAACGCCATCGCGAACAACGGAAAGATGATGAAGCCATACATCATCGAGGCGTATGAAAAGGACGGAAAGGTGGTGAAGAAGTTTGGTCCGGAGATTCTGAACGGTTCCATCTGTTCAAAGCAGACAGCCGACTCGCTTACCAGGGCACTTACAATGGTGACATTGGAGGGTACTGCAGCGACAAGGCTCAGAAACGCGAAATGCGTTGTGGCAGGAAAGACAGGTACAGCCAGAGTCGTGCTCGACAGCACCGACAACCCTGCGAAAGGCAGGCCATATGAATCTGTGGACGGAAGGAGAAAGTATCAGGCGACATTCGTCGGATTCTTCCCTGCAGATGCTCCTAAATATACTGCGATTGTCGTACTCTATTCAGGTCTGAGAAAGACAAGCATCGGAGGAGGTAATCTCCCTGCCCTGACATACAAGGAGATCGTTGACAACATCTGGTCCATGGACAGCAGCTGGGGCGAGACCTACACAGGAAGAGGCAGCGTGCCGGAGATGAAGTCAGAATACATCGCGACCATCAGCGGAAGCGAGATTCCTGTTCCGGACCTGAAGGGAATGGGACTTTCAGATGCAGTCTATGCAGCTGAAAACAACGGCTACAAGCTTGAGTTTGAAGGAATCGGTCATGTGACTAGTCAGACTCCGGCAGCCGGAAAGGTACATAAGAAAGGTGAAACCATAAAAGTGGTACTCAAATGATATTAGGAAAAGTTATATGCGACAGCGGATGCACTCTTGTCAAGGGTGACGCGGGAATCGATGTCACATCGGTCTGCAACGACTCGAGAAAGGTGGCTGCAGGCTCTCTGTTCGTTGCCGTGAAGGGATATGCAAGCGACGGACACAGCTTCATAGCTACGGCTGTGGAGAAGGGTGCTGCCGCAATCGTATGCGAGGACATGGAGGCCGCAGAGGCTCAGATGGCAGCTGCAGGTGAGAAGGCCGAGGGAGTTGCACTCGTGAAAGCCGGGTCTTCAAGACATGCTCTCGCCATCATCGCTGCAAACTTCTATGACAATCCGTCTCACAAGCTTACTCTTGTGGGAATCACAGGTACCAACGGAAAGACTACTACAGTGACCCTCCTTCACAGGATGTTCACTGCGATGGGATACAACTGCGGACTCCTCTCTACAATTGCCAACTACGTGGGCACAAAGGGAACAGAGGCAGTGAACACTACATCTGACCCGATCACCATCAACTCTCTGATGAACGAGATGGTGGAGGCAGGATGCGGCTACTGCTTCATGGAAGTGAGCTCGATCGGAGTCGAGCAGGAAAGAGTTGCAGGCCTCAAGTTCAAGGCCGGCATCTTCTCGAACCTCACTCACGACCATCTTGACTATCACAAGACATTCGCGGAGTATCTCAGATGCAAGAAGCTTTTCTTTGACACACTCCCTTCCGATGCATATGCAATCACCAATATCGATGACCGCAACGGAATGGTGATGCTCCAGAACACCAAGGCCCAGCCAGTGACTTATTCGCTCAGAAGCATGGCTGACCACACCTGCAGAGTCGTGGAGCAGAGCTTCGAGGGAATGCTTCTGAAGTTTGACGGCATCGAAGCATGGAGCTGCCTCATCGGCCAGCACAATGCATACAACCTGCTTGCGATCTACACGACAGCAGTTACCCTCGGCGCCGATCCTGAGGAGGTTCTGGTGGCTCTCAGCACATTGAGACCTGCACCTGGCCGCCTCGAGAACATCAGAGGACCGAAGGATGTTTCTGTGATCATCGACTATGCTCACACTCCTGACGCTCTTGAGAATGTACTGAAGACTCTCCGCGAGATCGCTCCGGACAGAGAGCTCATCTGTCTTTTCGGATGCGGAGGCGACAGAGACAGGACCAAGAGACCTGAGATGGGAAAGATAGCGCAGAAGATGGCTGACAGGATCATCGTGACTTCGGACAACAGCCGCACCGAGAAGACTTCAGACATCATGGCGGAGATCAAGGGAGGCATGGACCTGAGCGGAAGAGCAAAGTCCCTCTTCATCGAGGACAGAAGGGAGGCTATCCGCACAGCTGTGATGCTTGCAGGGCAGGGAGCTACCATCCTGCTTGCCGGAAAGGGTCATGAGACCTATCAGATAACAGGCACCGAGAAGGTGCATTTCGACGAGAAGGAAATCGTCGCAGAGATTTTTAACGATTTAGTGGTTTAGAGACATGATATATCATCTTTTTGAGTTCTTGAAGGACTTTGACATACCGGGACAGGGACTTTTCCATTACCTGTCATTCAGGGCGATCCTCTCTTTCACCATCGCGATGCTCTTCTCGATCATCGCCGGTAAGAAGATGATCGGCTGGATACAGAAGAAGCAGATCGGAGAAGAGATCCGTGACCTCGGACTTGAGGGACAGATGCAGAAGAAGGGCACACCTACCATGGGCGGCGTCATCATCTTCCTTGGCATCATCATCCCTGTGCTTCTTTTCGCAGATCTTACCAACATATACATCATCCTGCTGCTCATCAGTGCAGTATGGTTCTTCCTTGTGGGATTCGCCGACGACTACATCAAGGTGTTCAAGAAGAACAAGGAGGGAATGAGCGAGAAGAGCAAGCTTATGGCGCAGTGCCTTCTCGGACTGGCAATCGGTCTTGCTGTATGCTTCAGTGAGGATATCGTAGTGAGAGAAAAGGTCACTGTCGAGGAGACTGTCGCTGTGGCTGAGGGCAGCGAAGTGACTGAGACTGTGCAGATTGTGGAGAAGCATGACGTGATCAAGAGCACAAAGACAACCATTCCGTTCATCAAGAACCATGAGTTCGACTACAGCTGGCTCTCGCCATTCAAGGGCACATGGGGATGGTACTGCAAATGGGGCATCTATGTCCTCATGATCATCGTGGTCATCACTGCATGTTCGAACGGTGTCAATCTCACAGACGGAATCGACGGACTTGCGACCGGTAGTTCTGCGATTGTGGGTGTGGTCCTCGGAATCTTCGCATGGCTTTCGGGTAACATCCTCAACGCCGAATACCTCAACATCATGTATATCCCGGGAAGCGGTGAGATCGCTGTGTTCATGGCGGCATTCGTGGGAGCCCTTATCGGTTTCCTCTGGTACAATGCCTACCCTGCCCAGGTGTTCATGGGTGACACAGGAAGCCTCATGCTCGGAGGTATCATCGGAGTGTGTGCGATCCTCATCAGAAAGGAGCTGCTTCTTCCGATCCTCTGCGGAATCTTCTTCGTCGAGAGCCTTTCGGTGCTCATGCAGAGATTCTATTTCAAGTACACAAAGAAGAAATATGGACAGGGCAAGAGAATCTTCAAGATGGCTCCTCTGCACCACCATTACCAGAAGGAGGGTATTCCTGCCCTCATACAGAAGCCTGCAAGGGCTATGCAGGAAGCAAAGATCACAGTAAGATTCTGGATCATCGGAATCATACTGGCAGTCATCACGATAGCAATGTTAAAACTTAGATAAGGACGATCCGGATATGTCAAGAATCGTTATTTTAGGAGGTGGAGAAAGCGGTGTAGGATCCGCTGTGCTCGCAAAGACAAAAGGTTTTGATGTATTTCTTTCCGATATGGGAAAGATTACAGAGGAATATGCGCAGATGCTCGAAAAGTGGGAGATCCCTTTTGAGCAGGGATGCCATACAGAGGAACTCATCCTCAATGCTGACGAGGTGATCAAGAGCCCCGGCATTCCTTCGACCGCACCTATGGTGAAGAAGATCGAGGAAAAGGGCATCGGCATAATCTCGGAGATTGAATTCGCAGGCAGATATGACAATGCGAAGAAGATCTGCATCACCGGAAGCAACGGAAAGACCACTACCACTTCCCTCATCTATCACCTTCTCTGCCAGGCGGGTCTCAACGTGGGTCTCGGCGGTAACATCGGAAAGAGCTACGCCTACCAGGTGGCTACCGAGTCATACGACATCTATGTACTGGAGCTCAGCAGCTTCCAGCTCGACAACATGTATGACTTCAAGGCAGACATCGCCATCATCACCAACATCACTCCTGACCATCTCGACAGATACAGCTACAAGATGGAGAACTACGTGAAGGCTAAGTTCCGCGTGACACGCAACATGTCCAGCGAGGACTGCTTCATCTTCTGTTCGGATGATGAGATCACTGTAAATCATCTCAACCAGATCGTGATGAAGGCAAAGATGCTTCCGTTCACTCAGAAGACTGTCGTGGAGCAGGGCGCATATGTTGATGGTGACAGAATGATCGTCCGCTTCAAGGAAGAGGAATGCGACATGTACCTCCAGGAACTTGCTCTCGGCGGTAAGCACAATATATACAATTCTATGGCTGCTGCTCTAGCTGCAAAGGCCATGGACATCGACAATGCAGTCATCCGTGACGGTCTCGCATCATTCCAGGCTGTAGAGCACAGATTGGAGAAGGTATTGAGCATCAGGGATGTACTCTATATCAACGACTCGAAGGCAACTAACGTTGATGCTGCATGGTATGCACTCGAGTGCCAGACCCGTCCTATAGTATGGATCGCAGGCGGCACTGACAAAGGCAATGACTACAGCACACTCGTTCCGCTCGTGAAGGAGAAGGTGAAGGCCCTCATCTGCATGGGTGTTGATAATGCGAAGCTTCATGAGGCATTCGACGGCATCGTTGCCCAGACATATGATGTAACTTCTGCTGAAGAGGCAGTAAAGCTTGCCGACTCGATCTCGGCTTCAGGTGATGTGGTCCTCCTCTCACCATGCTGCGCAAGCTTCGACCTCTTCAAGAACTATGAGGACAGAGGAAGGAAATTCAAGGAAGCAGTGAGGAATCTCTAATGACAGACAAACAGCATAAGGATACGGAAAAGAACTGGTTCTGGCGCACCATCGACAGCATTGAAGGCGACAAGGTGGTGTGGATAATCGTGCTGTTGCTGTCCATGTTCTCCATTCTTGCAATATTTTCTTCCACTTCCCTGCTACGCGAGGGATCGAAGGACAGGATCGACTTCATCACAGAGCATGTGATGGTGACAGGTCTGGGACTCGCCATCACCTTCGGCCTGTACAAGGTGCCGTGGATCGGCGCGTTCAGGGCACTTTCCAAACTGGGATTTGCCGTATCCGTCTTCTTCCTCGTTCTGCTTGACTGTCATGTGAAGATACCGGGAGTCATCGTAGCGGAATATATCAACGGCGCATGGAGAACCTTGAGGATACTCGGACAGCAGTTCCATGTCTTTGAGGTGGTGAAGGTGGCGATGGTGCTGTATCTGGCCTGGGCCATGCATGCCTACAAGAAAGACCAGGAGTCACTGAAGAAGAGCAAAAAGAGCAATTACCTGAAGGTGGCCAACTGGTTTACCGGCACGAAGTATCTGCATGTACTTGCAAGTCCGCTTGGAAAGCGTCTCATCTACATGTATCTTCCTATTGCCATCGTATGCGGACTTATCATGCCTGGAAGTAACTCCAGTGCACTTTTCATAGGATTCATACTCATCGTGGTCCTTCTCATCTGCGACCTTCCGAAAAAGGAGATCGTTTTTACAGGACTTCTCGGACTGGCAGTGGTGGGCGCACTCATAGGTATCCATTTCGCTTCAGGCGGAACAAAGATCAAGCGTGTCAAGACTCTGATCAGCCGTGTGCAGGCGGATTATGATGCAACCAGAAGACTCGAAGGTCTGAGACCGGGAACCATCGAGTTCCAGAAGGCAGTTGACGCGATCAGGCAGCCTTACAGCGCAAAGATTGCTGTACACGAGGGAGGAATCCTTGGAAAGCACAGCGGTAACAGTACACAGAAATATGTTGTATCCAACATCTATGGTGACTACATGTACAGTTTCATCATAGAGGAGTATGGACTTATAGGCGGAATCATAATTCTATTCCTTTATGTCACCTTGCTCGCCAGAGGCGCACTTATAGCAAAGAACTGCAGCAACGAATATGCGAAGATCGCTGTGGGCGGACTCAGCATTCTGATCACGGGCCAGGCATTCATGCATATGATGGTGAATGTGGGTCTGATGCCTATGACAGGTCAGACTCTGCCGCTGATCAGCCACGGAAGCTTTGCATTCATCGTGTTCTGCATAGCGTTCGGCGTGATTCTTTCCATCAGCCGAATGGCTCAGAAGAAGCTCAGAGCTGAAGAAGAGGCTGCAAAGCCATTGTATGAAAGCGACAAGGATGACATTCAGGTCACAATGGATGTTCTTGAACAATTATAGTTATGGAATATAAGAAATTAAGGGTAATGATCAGCGGTGGCGGTACGGGAGGACATATCTTCCCTGCTCTTTCCATTGCTGACAAGCTGAAGGAGCTCAATCCTGAGACTGAGATTCTCTTCGTCGGTGCAGAGGGAAGAATGGAGATGGAGAAGGTGCCGGCAGCCGGATACGAGATAGTCGGTCTTCCTATAGCAGGTCTGCAGAGAAAGCTCACGTTGAGCAACCTCGCGCTCCCTTTCAAGATCGTGAAGAGCATCCTCATGGCGCGCAAGACCCTGAAGGAGTTCAAGCCTGAGATAGTGATCGGTGTAGGCGGCTATGCCAGCGCTCCCCTTCTCTGGACAGCTGGTCTTCTCGGCATTCCTACCCTGATCCAGGAACAGAACGGATTTGCAGGTCTGACCAACAAGATTGTGGCAAAGAAGGCGAAGAGCATCTGTGTGGCGTACGAGGGAATGGAAAGATTCTTCCCTGCCGACAGGATTGTGCTCAGCGGCAATCCTATCAGAAAGGATATCGTTCCTGCTACTGCTGAGCTGAAGAAGGAGGCTTGTGAATATTACGGACTCAATCCGCAGAAGAAGCATATATTCGTGGTGGGCGGCAGTCTCGGTAGCGGCACTCTGAACAATGCGATGAGAAGCTGGATTGCGGACGGATGTCCGGGTGGAGAAGGAATCGAGGTGATCTGGCAGTGCGGAAAATATTATAAGGCTGGTGTGGATGTGTTCATGAAGGAGGCCAGGGACAACGGAATCGGCGGCAAGTGTCTGGAAGGAATCCAGCACAGCGACTTCATCAAGAGGATGGATCTCGCATATGCCATTGCAGACGTTGTGATCTCACGTTCAGGTGCAAGTTCGGTGTCCGAGCTCTGTGCTGCTGAAAAGGCTGTGATATTCGTCCCTTCTCCTAATGTGGCGGAAGATCATCAGACACATAATGCAATGGCTCTCGTAAATAAGGATGCAGCCATTCTCGTGCGCGACAGCGAGGCGAAGGAAAAGCTTATGGCAGAGGCATGTGCTCTGATAGAAAATACTGAAAAGATAGCTCTATTGGAAAGTAATATCAGCAAGCTGGCTCTACGCGATGCAGCCATGACAATTGCTGACGAGGTTTACAGAATAGTATGAAGAACATATATTTCATAGGAATCGGCGGAATCGGCATGAGCGCGATTGCCAGGTACTACAATGCGAAAGGCTTCAAGGTGAGCGGATACGACAAGACTCCGTCTCCTCTCACTCATGAGCTTGAGTCTGAGGGAATCGAGGTGCATTATGAGGATAATGTGGACTTTGTCCCGAAGGATGTGGCCGAGACACTGGTGGTCTATACTCCGGCTGTGCCTAAGGATATGGGAGAGCTCGTATATGTGCAGGAGAATGGCTACAGGGTGATCAAGCGTTCGCGTATGCTCGGTGAGATCGCTGAAGGACAGAGGTGTATGGCAGTGGCTGGAACTCATGGAAAAACAACCACCAGCACACTTACAAGCCACATCTTTACTGCTGCTGGCGAGGGATGTTCTGCTTTCCTGGGAGGTATTTCCAAGAATTACGGCACCAACCTTCTCATCAGTGAAAATGATGTGATCGTGGCTGAGGCTGACGAGTTTGACCGTTCGTTCCTCCAGCTCTTCCCTGAAATTGCCGTGATCACTTCCATGGATCCTGACCACCTCGACATCTATGGTGACGAGGCTCATATCCGCGAGGCTTTCAAGGCATTCGCATCACAGGTCAGCGGTACTGTCATAGCAAGATACGGACTTGACATCACTGCTGCCGACACGAAGGCACGCATCATGACATACGGTTTCAATGAGCCGGCTGCAGATTTCTGGGCCGAGCCTCTTGAGAAGGGACATTTCAATCTTCACTATCCTGGCGGAGTCATCGAGGACTGCGTCGTGGGCATACCGGGCTGGGTGAATGTTGAGAACGGCACTGCGGCTGCGGCGATTGCATTGAGCTATGGTCTCGAGCCTGCAAGGGTGCGTGAGGCGTTGGCTTCGTTCGAGGGCGTGAAGAGAAGATTCGACATGCAGGTGCGTAACGAGAAGCATGTATATATAGATGATTATGCACATCATCCACGTGAGATTGCAGCTGCGCTCAGCTCCATCAGGGAGTCATATCCTGACAGGAAGCTTACTGCAGTGTTCCAGCCTCACCTCTACACAAGGACGCGTGACTTTGCGGATGGTTTTGCACAGGCTTTGAGCATGGTGGACAAGCTTATTCTCCTTGACATCTATCCTGCCCGCGAGCTTCCTATCCCTGGTGTCACTTCGGAGATCATCTTCAAGGATGTGACTGCACCGGAGAAGGTTCTTCTGAGAAGGGATGAGTTCATGGACTATATAAAGAAGGAGGAAATTGATCTTCTCGTGACTCTCGGAGCCGGAGACATCGACCGATTCGTTCCGGAAATTGCTGAAATGTTGAAATAAAGGATGAAGAAGGTACTGAAATATGTTCTTATAGGTATATGTGGCGCTCTGATCGCTGCAGTCCTTGTCATATCTTTCCTTGCCGGAAAGGAATCACGCAAAGGGCTGGTATGCAAAGGATTGGAAGTTGTCATACTCGACAGTCTGGAGAACAGTTTCGTATCTAAGGCAGATGTAAGGAAGTATCTTGACAAGGAGTACGGCCGATATGTCGGAGAGACTCTCGACAGCATCGACCTGGTAAAGATCGAGAAGATAATCGACGGACGCAGCGCGGTTAAGAAGAGTCAGGCCTACGTCACTAAGGACAGCATACTCAGGGTGGAGGTGACCCAGCGCAAGCCGGTGGTGAGGTTCCAGAAGAAGGACGGTGGATTCTATGCTGATGCCGAGGGATATATATTCCCGCTTCAGGTCAATTACGCTTCCCATGTGCAGATCATAGATGGTGACATTCCGCTTGCAGCCAACAGCGGTTACAAGGGAGCGATCGAGAATCCACGCGAGAAGGAATGGTTCATGGATGTGATGAACGTGGTCAATTTCATTGACGGCAGCAAGGTATGGAAGGGAAAGATCGTACAGATCCATGTGGAGCAGAGTGGAGAGATAGTCCTCGTACCGAGAAAAGGAAACGAGGTCTTCCGGTTCGGTCAGCCTAAGGAGATTGCGGAAAAGTTCGGAAAGATGGAGATGTACTACAGCCACATCGTACCGGAAAAAGGTGCCGGGACCTACAGAAGCGTTGACGTAAGGTACAGGGACCAGATAGTTTGCAGATAAAAAAGAAAGACAATATATGGAAATGACAGACAGACACATTGTTGCGATCGATCTCGGATCATCAAAGCTTGCCCTCACCGTAGCCAAGGTGACAGGCAGCGATGTGGAGATCGTCTATTACAAGGAAAGTCACTCGGATGGAATACGCTACAGCAGCGTCTACAATGTAAGTCGAGTGGCTGAATGCCTTGGCAGAGCAATCAAGGAGGCGGAAGAGGATCTTGGCATCAAGATCACTCAGGCAGTGGTTGGTATGCCGAAGTTCCCTGTACGCCAGGAAAGCAACACGGCAAAAGCCATGGACAGAGGTTATGCCGCTGACATCACCGCTGAGGATATAGAAGAGCTTAAGACTTTTGCTCAGGACAATTACCCGCTCGAACATCCTGACAAGGAATCGATCTACGGTGCTGTGGCCCAGTCATTTTCAGACGGTGAGAATTTCCAGATCATCGAGAACGAGATCATAGGAATGGCCAGCGATGTGCTCGAGGGTAATTTCAAGATCTTCATCGGCAAGAAGAGGGACCTCAACAACATTGACACTGCAATGAACAAGATAGGCGTAGTTCCGACCAGAAAGTTCTTTACAGCAGATTCGACTGCAAAGGCCATCCTCAGCGACTCCGAGATGGAGAACGGTGTGGCTCTGATCGACTTCGGTGCGGGATGTACCTCGGTGTCCATCTATCATGGCAACATCATGCGTCATTATGCTTCGATTCCTTTCGGAGGAGAGAGCATCACACACGACATCAAGAGCGAATGCCTTATCTCCGACAGACTTGCAGAGAACATCAAGCTTGCTTTCGGCGCATGTATGCCTGAAAAGCTTCAGAATCTCAGCGAGAAGGTTATCCACATAAGCAGCAACACAATCGATCCTGACAAGCAGCTTCCTGTGAAGTACCTTTCGGAGATCATCACAGCACGTGTGGAGGAGATCATGATGGCTATTCTTTATGAAATACATAAGAGCGGCTTCGCTGACATGCTCCGCAGCGGTATCGTGATCACAGGAGGAAGCGCTCAGATCGCCAACCTCAACAGCTTCGTATCCGAGATCTCAGGCTACAATGTAAAGACCGGATATCCTAGACAGCTCTTCACAGGTCAGAACTGCGAGGGAATCAATGAGACAAGCTCGACTCCAAGTCTCGGACTCATCTATGCAGCTGTCAATGAGCATATCAACTGCTGCCATCCTTGCGAGGTGATTGTTGAAGAAGAGGAAGAGGTGGTGGAAGAGGAAGTTCCTGTAAATGAAAACGGCGAACTTTTCTCCGAGGGAGAAAAGAAGGAGCTTGAGCTGACCAAGGAGCAGAAGAAGGAATTGAAGAGAAAGGAGAAGGAGCTGAAGGAAGCTGCAAAGGAAGCCGCAAAGAGAGAGAAACAGAGGAACAAGATTTCCTGGATAGACAAGATTCTTGAGTTCGGCGAGAGTGTCAAGGAAGAAATTGAAAAAGATCAGGTATAATGGAGAATATGGATATAACCCCTGCAGATTGGGTAAGCAGTGATTCGATCATCAAGGTGATCGGTGTCGGCGGCGGCGGTTGCAATGCCGTGAACTACATGTACAACCAGCACATCGAGGGCTGTACATTCATCGTGTGCAATACAGATGCGCAGGTGCTCCATCAGTGTGATGTACCTGTAAAGATCCAGCTCGGCGAGGACGGACTCGGTGCGGGTACCAATCCTACCGAGGGACGCAACGCGGCTCTGAACTCTCAGGACCTCATTGCCGAAAAGGTGCTCGGAGGCAATACGGAGATGCTTTTCATCACTGCCGGAATGGGTGGCGGTACCGGTACAGGTGCTGCCCCGGTAATTGCTTCCATGGCAAAGAAGAAGGGCATCCTTACAGTGGGAGTCGTGACAATTCCGTTCAAGAGCCAGGGACCTGAGGCTATGACCAAGGCTATCGACGGTATCAGCGAACTTGAGAAGAATGTGGACAGTCTCCTTATCATCAACAACGAGAAGCTGCTTGAGGTCTATGGTGAACTTCTTCTTCAGGAGATGTTCCCTAAGGCTGACGAGGTGCTTGCCACTGCAGTAAGAGGCATTACCGAGATCATCAAGAAGCGTGGCTACATGAACGTCGACTTCAAGGACGTGAGGACCATGATGAAGAACAGCGGATATGCCCTCATGGGATGCGGAAGCGGTACCGGCGAGAACAGGATCGAGGACGCTGTGAAGATGGCGATGGAATCTCCTCTCCTGAATGACTATGACCTCTCGACAGCACAGAACTTTCTGATCAACATCACGGTAGGACGTAACGGCCAGGGTATGACGGCAACCCAGTATTCGAAGGTGACCGAAATGATCAAGGCATATACCGGCAAGGCCAACAATTTCAAGACAGGTCTCGTGTTTGACGACGACCCTGATTTCGGCGACAAGGTGAACATCACTGTGATCGTGACCGGCATCCACATGCCGCTCGTACAGCCTCAGGTGGAGATCGGCAACATCATCACCATCGACAATTCGTTTACTTATAAGAAGTATACTCCTTCGACTGATGAGGGATTCGTGCTTCCTGAGACAAGGAGTTACAAGATCGGCTACAACAACGCTTCGGCGCGTAAGAGAATCGTGTTCGATGATGGCTGCAAGCCTGTTCTCCTCGTGGGTGAGGGAGACAACCGCAGCGACCTTGAAAACACTGCTGCAATCAGAAGAAAGGCACTTCAGCCAGCGAAGCGTGAGGATTAATAATTTTAAGTATATTTGCGCCCGAAAATTATCGGAATAATATGGAAAGAAAGACAAGAGTCCGTTTTGCACCGTCCCCTACCGGCCCTCTTCATATGGGTGGCGTGAGGACTGCACTTTACAACTATCTCTTCGCAAAGCAGCGCGGAGGTGACTTCATCATCAGAATCGAAGATACTGACTCACAGCGTTTTGTACCTGGAGCAGAGAAATATATCATTGAGGCTCTCAACTGGTGCGGCATCACTCCTGACGAAGGTGTGGATGCAGAAGGCAATGTAGTTGAGACTGCTTCGGAGCGTCATCCGCACGCTCCATATCGTCAGAGCCAGAGAAAGCCTATCTACCGTCAGTATGCTGAGCAGCTCGTTGAGAACGGCTTCGCATATTACGCGTTCGATACAGCTGAGGAGCTCGGAGCAAAGAGAGCTGAGATGGAGGCTGCAGGCCAGACATTCATCTACGGTCAGACTACACGTATGGGTCTGCGCAACTCTCTCTGCATGCCTGAGGCTGAGGTGAAGGAACTTCTCGAGACACGCACAGACTGGACAATCCGTTTCAAGATGCCTGAGAACAGGGTCGTGAAGATGGATGACCTCATCCGCGGCCATGTGGAGGTGAATACTTCGACTCTTGACGACAAGGTGCTCTGGAAGAGAGCGGACGAACTCCCTACATATCACCTTGCAAACATCGTTGACGACCACCTTATGGAGATCACTGAGGTGATCCGTGGCGAGGAGTGGCTTCCGTCACTTCCGCTCCACTACCTCCTTTATGAGGCATTCGGATGGACTGATACACAGCCACGTTTCGCTCACCTTTCACTTCTTCTCAAACCGGACGGAAAGGGCAAGCTTTCAAAGCGTGACGGTGACAGACTCGGTTTCCCTGTATTCCCTCTTCAGTGGGTCAATTCAGAGGGTGAGGTTTCACGCGGATACCGTGAGGACGGCTATTTCCCTGAGGCATTCGTGAATCTTCTTGCGATGCTCGGATGGAACCCTGGCACAGAGCAGGAGCTTTTCTCTCTTGAGGAGCTCGTGGCTGCATTCTCTCTCGAAAGAGTGATCAAGTCAGGTGCACGTTTCAATGCGGACAAGGCAAAGTGGTACAACAAGGAGTATCTCCGCACAAAGACTGCTGCCGAGCTTACAGACCTTTATATTCCTGTTCTTGAGTCGAAGGGTCTCAAGATCGTTGACTGCCCTGCATGTGCTTTGACAGCAGGTTCTGAGATGACCGCTCAGGGTGCGGACTTCGAGAACAAGATCTTCTCACGTCAGTATGTGGAGCGCATCGTGGCCCTCATCCAGGAGCGCGCTACATTCGTGGCTGATTTCTGGGATATCGCTTCCTACCTTTTCGTAGCTCCAGTGGAGTTCGTGGAGAAGGATGCTGCAAAGTTCTGGAAGGAAGAGAATTACACACTTGCTCTTCAGGCTGCTGACTTCATCATGGCATTCGACGGAGAGCTTACTCCGACCGGTCTCGGTGAGCCTCTTGAGGCTTTCATCCGTGGTAACGAGTGGCCTATGGGTAAGGTGATGAACTGTCTCCGACTCGCTCTCGTGGGTGCATCAAGCGGTCTGGGCATCGCTGACATGGTTGCCCTCATCGGCAAGAAGGAATTCGGAAAGCGAATCGAATACATCAAAAGCAAACTCTGCTAAATCTGCAGGCGAAATAAAATATAGATTTATGAAGATCGGAATCTGCAACGACCACGCTGGCGTGGAGTACAAGGAAAAGCTTGTTGAATACCTCACAGGCAAGGGTTATGAGATGGTGAACTTCGGCACCGACACAACTGCAAGCATGGATTATCCGGATGTGGCCCATCCTCTTGCTGCGGCTGTCGAGAACGGTGAAGTCGAGCTCGGTATCGCATTCTGCGGCACCGGTAACGGTATGCAGATGGCACTCAACAAACATCAGGGCATCCGCGCAGGACTCTGCTGGAGTGTTGAGATCGGCAAGCTCATCAAGCAGCACAACAATGCGAACGT
>JAFZGK010000127.1 GCA_017555445.1 Bacteroidales bacterium | reverse complement strand
CAGTCTGCCCCATTTGGCCACTCTGGTATTCTCCCAAAATTCCTAAGAACTTTTGAGCCGATGGAGGGAATCGAACCCACGACCCCGAGATTACAAATCACGTGCTCTGGCCAACTGAGCTACATCGGCAATATTGTTTTGACCCGTTCAGGAGGTTTGTTTCCTAAAGGGATTGCAAAGGTAGACATATTTTTGAAAACTGCAAAACTTTTTAATCTTTTTTGCATTTTTTTTCATTTTCCTCTGCAAACATCTCATAAAGCATGTCAGACGTCAATCCGCACTCGCGCCTCAACTCCTCCTGAGTGCCCTGACTTACATACACATCCGGAATTCCGACTGCACGGACAGGCTTTGGATCCTTGCCGGAAGAAATATATTCCGTCACTGCAGCATGAAGTCCGCCGACCACACATCCGTCCTCCACTGTCACAAATCTCGAGTGAACTGCAGCAGCCTTATCGAGAAGATCTGTGTCAAGAGGCTTTACATACCTTATATTATATATAGAAGGATTCCATCCGGTTTCTTCCTTGAGCTTCAGCGCAGCCTCGACTGCTCTGTTCGCTACAGGACCGGCACAGATCACAGCGACGTCAGTTCCTTCGAGAAGAAGCTCTCCCTTTCCAGTCTCGACCTCGGAATACTCATGATTCCTCCAGTCCACACCTTCGCCGTTACCGCGAGGATACCTTATTATATAAGGACCTGTCTCAGCCTTCATGGCAGAGTACATCATATCCTTGAGTTCTATCTCATCCTTAGGCGCTGCAACCACAGTTCCTGGAATAGTTCTGAAGACAGCCATATCGTAGCATCCGTGATGGGTAGCTCCGTCCTCTCCCACAAGTCCTCCCCTGTCAAGACAGAGAACCACAGGAAGATTCTGAAGAGCCACATCATGGATGATCTGGTCGTACGCACGCTGCGAGAATGACGAATAGATATTGCAGAACGGCTTGAGGCCACCTGCAGCAAGTCCTGCAGAGAAGGTCACCGCATGCTCTTCCTCGATACCCACATCGTAGAATCTGTCAGGCATCTCCTTGGCAAGGACATTCATGCCGCATCCGGAAGCCATGGCAGGAGTCACACCAACTACGGCAGGATTCTTTCTGGCGAGATCGAGAAGAACCTCACCGAACACATCCTGGTAACGGCTGACGCCACCATCGTTCTTGATTCTCTCTCCTGTCTCAGGATCGAACATTCCAGGCGCATGCCATACGGTCTGGTTCTCCTCTGCCGGAGCATAACCCTTACCCTTCTTTGTAAGAGTATGAAGGATGAGCGGCCCACCGATCTCCTTGAGCTTGCGCAAGGTCTCGACAACCTGCTCGATGTCGTTTCCGTCGATAGGTCCGAAGTAACGGAGACCCATGGCCTGGAAGAGGTCACCGCCGCTCTTGCTGACGATGCTCGACTTCATGTTTGCTACAAATCTCTGTATGGAATTTCTGAACCAGCCCTCTCCAAGAGAGTTCCAGACGCGGCGCTTAGCCTGATTGTATCGTCTGTTGGTGGTTATGCGAAGAAGATATTCGTGGAGTCCGCCGATATTGCGGTCAATCGATATATTGTTATCATTCAGGATGATAAGCAGGTTTGAATGGCTTGCACCCGCATTGTTGAGTCCCTCGAATGCAAGTCCACCGGTCAGGGAACCGTCACCGATAAGGGCAACAGTCTTGTCGTCAGTGCCTTTGATCTTGGCTGCTTCCGCGAAACCGAGAGCCGCTGAGATGGATGTAGAGGAATGGCCCACGCCGAATGCGTCATACTCACTTTCCGAACGTTTAGGAAATCCGCTGATTCCGTCCTTCATCCTGTTCTTGCGGAAAGCCTCGCGACGACCTGTGATGATCTTGTGGGCATAAGCCTGATGACCTACGTCAAAGACTATCTTGTCCTTCGGAGCATCATATACGTAATGAAGACCCACGACCAGTTCAACTGCACCGAGACTTGAGCCAAGGTGACCAGGATTGACCGAACAGCACTCGATCATATACTGACGGATCTCATTGCAGAGATCCTTGAGCTCATCCATGGAGAAGCTCTTGATGTCTGCAGGGGAATCGATCTTGTCGAGAATATGGTATGTCGTAGTGTTTACGTCCATTTCGCTCTATACTTTTTCAATTTGCGAAGGTACTAAAAAACGCTATCTTTGCAAACGGAATATGACAATATAAACTAACAAATATTATGGCAGAAACTATCAAGAAGTACCTTAACGACAACTTTGCCGCAAGGTGGGCAGCGCTGATCCTCATCGCGCTTGCAATGTTTTTCGCGTACATGTTCGTAGATGTGATGTCTCCGCTCCAGTCCCTCATCGAGTCATCGAGAGGTTGGGACAGCTCGGTGTTCGGAACATATGCAGCATCGGAGTACATGCTTAACGTGTTCGGATTCCTCATCCTCGCAGGTATCATCCTCGACAAGATGGGAGTGAGATTTACTGGTATCCTTTCAACAGGCCTCATGGTTGTGGGAGCTGCAATCAAGTATGTAGCTATCACCGAGTGGTTCCAGGGAACAGGATTCTGCGAGTGGCTCAACTCATGGTGGGTTGCAATGCCAGGCAGCGCAAAGCTCGCTTCACTCGGATTCATGCTCTTCGGATGCGGATGCGAGATGGCAGGTATCACAGTATCAAAGGCAATCGCTAAATGGTTCGAGGGCAAGGAGATGGCTCTCGCAATGGGTCTTGAGATGGCTATTGCACGCCTCGGCGTATTCGCAGTCCTCTCGGCTTCACCACGTCTCGCTGACAAGTTCGGCGGCGTAGAGGCTCCTATCCTCTTCTGCGTAGTGCTCCTTCTCATCGGTCTGATCAACTTCATCGTATTCTCTGTAATGGACGCAAAGCTCGACAAGCAGAAAGGTATCGTTGCAGGCGGTGACTCTGAAGAGGAGTTCAAGGTTAGCGACCTCGGCAAGATCTTCAGCAGCAAGATGTTCTGGTTCGTGGCACTTCTCTGCGTACTTTATTATTCTGCAATCTTCCCATTCCAGAGATATGCGACCAATTTCCTTGAGGTGACCCTCAACATCGGCAACACAGAGGCTGCAAACCTCTTCAGATGGTTCCCTATCCTCGCAATGGTCCTCACTCCGTTCCTCGGAGCATTCCTTGACAACAAGGGTAAGGGCGCGACAATGCTCATGGTCGGTGCAATCATCATGATCGCATGCCACCTCAGCTTCGCATTCCTCCTTCCATTGTTCCCGCAGAAGTGGTTCGCACTCCTTCTCATCGTAGTTCTCGGAGTATCGTTCTCACTCGTTCCTGCAGCTCTCTGGCCATCGGTTCCGAAGATCATCGACCCTGTCATTCTCGGCAGCGCATACTCGCTCATCTTCTGGATCCAGAACATCGGCCTCTGCCTTGTACCTCTCCTCATCGGAGTAGTTCTCAAGTCTACCGGCGGATACGTAGCTCCAATGTGCATCTTCGCTTCATTCGGTGTCCTCGCATTCATCATGTCATTCTTCCTCAAAGTGGAGGACAAGAAGAAGGGTTACGGACTCGAGGAGCCTAACATCAAGAAATAATGACCAAGCTGAAACAATCGCTTAGGGACAACAGATGGGCATGCTGGCTTGTGCTGGCATGCCTTGTTGTTCCTATGTTCGCATCGTACTTCTTCGACGACATGTTCTCGTCGCTGTCCGAACTGTTCAAGAATCCGGGACTCCTCGAGCTCGGATGGGACATGGAGGACTACGGATTCTATGCGAGCGGATACTCATTTCTCTGCATCTGGGGAGGCCTCATCATATGCGGTGCCCTTCTCGACAGATTCGGAGTAAGACTCGTGGGTTCGATCTTCGTGGGAATGATGGTCGGTGGTGCCGCCTTGGTTACATTCGCGATTTCAGCAGGCTTTGAACCAAAGACATCTTTGACAATCGCCTACGTGGGCTGCATGCTATTCGGCCTCGGAAGCGAGATCGCCGGAGTG
>JAFZGK010000126.1 GCA_017555445.1 Bacteroidales bacterium | reverse complement strand
ATGTATTTGTTAGGTATGATTCCCATAGGTCTTTTGTTTGTTTCGGCTGCAAAGTTACACAAATTCGTCTATATTTGCGGATGTTATTTGTCATGGAAGGAAGAATGAAGAAGCCTAAGGACATAATGGAAGTACCGATGGGGGAGACGAAGGTTCTTCTCCATACCTGTTGTGCCCCTTGTTCAAGTGCCATCATTGAAGCCATGATGAAGAATGGGATCACTCCTGTAATATATTATTGCAACCCCAATATCTATCCTCTTGAGGAGTATCTTATCAGGAAGGAAGAGTGTACCCGTTACGCCCAGGCTCTGGGTCTGGAGATAGTGGATGCGGATTATGATCATGAGAACTGGCTTGATGCAGTGAGGGGCCATGAACAGGAGCCTGAAAGAGGAGGAAGATGTCTCAAGTGCTTCAAACTCAGACTTCTGCGTACGGCACAATATGCACGTGACAATGGCCTGAAGGTCATGACCACGACTCTTGCCTCATCACGATGGAAATCTCTTGACCAGATCAACGAGGCAGGCCGCTGGGCATGCAGCCAGCTTTCGGAAACCTCAGTTTCAGGACATGATGAAGTTGTCTGGTGGGAGCAGAACTGGCGCAAGGGAGGACTTCAGGAACGCAGGAATCAGATAATCAAGGAATACGGTTTCTATAATCAGCTCTACTGTGGCTGCGAGTTCAGTATACGAAAAGAGGCCGGCAATGAAACCGGCCCCGAATCTTCAGTCAAGTAGTTCTTATAAGAAAGGTACTGTTGCTGTATCTTCAGACTTTACAACTGTAACACAGCTCTTGAGCACTTCCTCAGGGATTCCTCCACTGACTCTGCTGTAGGTTTCCGAAACGCCTTCTGCAGTAAGAATGAGAGTGTCGTCATCAGACGATGCCACCTCATATCCTGATGCCCATGCAGTGCCGTCGTTGTATTTTCCGCTCAGTTTGGTTCCTTCCAAAGACCAGGTGCCGTTATAGACTCTGTATGCACCTTCTCCGATCTGCTGATAGAGAGTGAAAGTCTTTTCGGCAGTGAATGTCACATATATTTCTGCATCAACAGAAGAAGCTGTGCAATGCCAGTCTCCTGTGAATTTCTCCTCAAGTGTCATTTCCTTCTTGCAGGATGTCAGCAGACATGCGGCTGCTGCGATCATATATAATATATTTCTCATAATCAGTTGATTTAGAACCATCCGCCGTTAGCTGAAGCGTAAGGACGTGATACGATTGAAATTTCGCGTGAGAAGCTCATGTTGCCTATGGAATGCTTGTCTTTGGCTGAGTCTCCATTTACAGCGCCGTTGCTGTTTGTCGCTGAAGAAAGGGTGATCTTTCCTGAACCGACCTTTGTACATGTGAGCTCGAGCTTTCCGTTCTTCACTACAGGTTCTCCGCTCAGGCCGAGAGACGCTGTGGTAGCCTGATCCACAGTCACTGTGCATCCGAGTCTTGCCGCAACGCCATCTCCAAGATAATCATCAAGATCTATCACAACTTTTTCCCCGGCCTTCACCATTACTGATGGAGTTCCCTCGATGGCCATGAGGAACTTCCATGCATCTACAGCGCCTGTTCCCATCTGGTTGTGGAAGCGTGAGAGAGAGAGATCTTCATATGAATAGCTTTTGAGGCTGTAATATCTCTTTGTTCCCTTGGTCAGGTACTGGTCCATATCATTTACGGATGTGAGGAGGAGTGATGTGAAATCCTCGCGTGTGAACTTCTTTCCAAGCTGTTTTGCATATGAAAGACCGAGGGCGATTACGCCGGAAACGTGAGGACATGCCATTGAAGTTCCCTGCATATATACATAATCCTTGTCAATCCTTCCTTCGCCGTCAGTGACTCCCGGTGATGACTGGGCTGCATTTGAAACACCGGTAGAAAGAATCATTGTTCCATTGCTGGTGTTCGGTCCCTTGTATTCGCCTCCAGGTGCGGCAATCTTGCATCCTGGACCGTAGTTGGTATATCCTCCAGGAAGATAATCAGCACCAAAAGCAGTTACTGAAATCACGTATGGAAGTGCTCCGGGATAGCTTGAGTAAGGATTCGAGTGATTTCCGGCTGCAAATATGGCGATGTTTCCTTCAAGAGACTCATGATTGCTGTTGGCAGGGTCAAGGAAATACTGGAGAGCTGCATTCTCGAGAGGAGAGCCGTCAACCTTCATATCCTTGTTGCCGTTGATGTAGATGTCGTCAGAAGTTATGACGTTGCTGGTGCCGTATGAACATTGTGCTATGCATGCGCCGTTGTCCGCTGCATAGATGTATGCTGCTGCATTCTGAGAATCGGATGCGGAGGCACTACCATTGAATATCTGGCATGACATGAGCCTTACTCCGTCTCCGTTACCTGTACCTCCTGCAATAGAGCTCACACCCTTGCCGTTGTTGTTGGTCGCACCGATGATACCAGCCACATGAGTTCCGTGTCCGCTGCCCTTGCTCCAATTGAGTGCGCTTCCTGTTGTAGGCTTTCCTTCAGAAATCTTACAGCCTACGAAATTGAATCCGTATCTGTCATCAACATATCCGTTTCCGTCATCATCCTTTCCTGCCTCTCCGTCAACCTCGGCCTGATTGATCCAAAGTGCATCCTTGAGGTCTTCGTGAAGGCTGTTCACGGCACAGTCGAACACTGCAACAACTACGCTCGGATCGCCTCCTGTAAGTCTCCATGCATCCTTTACTCCTACATCAGCTCCTTCAACTGCATTGTCAGCGATATTCTTGTCACCGGTGTTGATCAGGTTCCACTGATGTGCGATATATTCGTCATTCCATCCGACTGCAGGAGCAGGTACGGGATTGTTGAATGTCTTGAGAACCGGAACGAATTGTTCGACCTTCTCGGAAACAATAGGTTTGAGGAATGAATTATACTGGATAGAGACCACAGATGGGTTCTGAGCTATAGCCTTTGCCATTGTCTCCACCGGTCTTGTCTCGTCGAAGTTCATCACGAACCATCTGTCGAGGCCATATTTTCTTGCCACTTCCACGTTCTTTGGACGGATAGGCAATGCGGGTGAAAATGTAACCTGGGCGTCAGCCAGAGTGAGGGCTACGGTGCCTGAAGACAAGTCTGCAGCAAGTGCCTCGTCGACCTTTACCAGCAGCGAACCCTGCTCGAATTCGCCTTGTACATCGCCGACAAGCTTGGTCATCAGCGTCTGCTCCTCGAGAGTCAAAGGATGTTCCTCGATCTCCTTTGTACATGAGACGCCGATGCTGAGCACGACGGCTGACATGATTAAAAGTCTTTTCATCGTTTATTCTGTCTTAATTGTTATTTCATTTTTTCTGACACCCTTTCCTGACACTTCCACCTTGATATCTCCCGGTGTCATGCCGCTTTGCACAAGCACAGTAAGCTGTCCGCTGAAAAGATGCATCTGTGGTTCATGGAACGGTTCAAGGCATGTCGGGTCTCCGTTTGCGATGGCTCTGAACGAGCCTGCACCGCTTACTTTCACCTTGATCAGTCTGTCATCGCATGGTACCGGGTTTCCGTCCTTGTCCACAAGACTTACATTTACATAACATAAGTCCTCTCCGTCTGCTTTAAGTACCTTGCGGTCAGGAGTCAGCTTTATTGCTGCAGCTGAGCCGGAAGTCTGTATCACTTTTTCTTCAACCGGCTGGTTGTCAGCATTATATGCAACAACTCGAAGCTCTCCAGGTTCGTAGATTACATCATCCCACATAAGACGGAATCTCTCCATGGCTTTGCGTCCGAGGCATGGTGTCACGCCGTCAGATTCTGCAAATGTACGCATTCCTTGCGAAACTCCGTTAACAAAAAGCTCAGCAGAAGGATAAGAAGTGTAAACGAATACCGGTGTGGTTTCTCCTTCGCGTCCCTTCCAGTTCCAATGAGGAAGAATGTGGAGGGTGTTGTCTGAATTGTTCCACTGACTTCGGTAGAGATAATATCTGTCCTTAGGAATCGATGCAAGATCGATTATTCCGAATACTGACGAGTGGTTAGGCCATGCGTCAGTGTCATATGGAGAAGGCTCTCCAAGATAATCGAATCCGGTCCATACGAACTGACCGATGCACCAGTCGTAATCTTCGTCAGCTGCGAAGTCATTGTCGGGAATGTTAGACCAGAAACAGAATTCGGTGTCGTATGATGACGACTGATGGTCATCGTTGAGGATGTCATTGCCCAATGTTACAGGGAAGTGATATACTCCGCGTGAACTTACAGTCGACGCTGTCTCGCTGCCAAGGATTATCTTCTGTGGCAGGAGTTCGTATGCAGGCTTGTATCTATCCACCTTGTAATTGAATCCGACGACATCCAGCTGAGCCGCAAAACCATTCTCCACCACTGCGTTGTACTGGTCCATTCCGCATGTCACGGGACGTGTAGGGTCGAGTCTGTGGCAGATCTCCTGAAGCCATGCAGCGACTTCGAGACCTCCTTCAGCCCATTGTGAAGGAACTTCGTTGCCGATGCTCCACATTACAACAGATGCGTTGTTGCGGAAATGCCTGAGCATGTTGATCATGTCCTTTTCTGCCCAGATCATGCCGTCGCCGCTGTCTTCGTTGAAGAAACGGTGATATCCGTTCTCGCATTTTGCCGCATCCCATTCGTCGAAATTTTCGCACATTACCATCAGACCCATTTCATCGCACAGCTCCACAAGCTCTTCTGCCGGCATGTTGTGAGATGTTCTTATAGCATCGCAGCCCATGTCCTTGAGCATGGTGAGCTGTCGTCGGATGGCAGCCTTGTTCACTGCTGCGCCGAGAGGACCAAGGTCATGATGGAGACATACTCCGCGGAATTTCCTGTTCTGTCCGTTGAGGAAGAATCCCTTGTCGGGGCGTATCTCGATGGATCTTATTCCGAATCTGGTCCTGACCTTGTCCTGGAAGTCCGCACCATGGCTTATGGTGATTTCAGGTCTTGCCATATTCCAGTCTGTCTCTATTTTTCCTCCTGTAAGAATTTCAGTCTCAGCATAATATAGTGTAGGGGATTCAGGAGACCAGAGAGAAGGGGTGTCGACAGTAAGAATCTGCTCCACCTCTCCTTTGATGATTCGTCTTGTGTCGACGTCTTCTGCAACAGTCCTTCCCTCTGAGTCGATTATTGAGGTCTTCAAAGTGACAGGAGTACCATCCTCAAGTCCTTCTATTTCAGTGCGTACGCTTACTGTCGCATAATCGGAACCTACATATGGAGTCGTGATATAAGTGCCCCATACAGGTATATGCACAGCAGGGACTGTGATATGTCTCACCTTTCTGTACAGGCCGGCTCCGGGATACCATCGGCTGGACTGAGGTCTGTTTTCGAGAAGCACGACAATATCATTGTCTCCAGCTTTCAGCTGAGAGGTGACATCAATTGAAAAGGAATTATAGCCATAAGGCCAGAAGCATACCTTCTCATCATTTACGAAAACCTGTGCTTCGCTCATGGCTCCGTCAAAAAGAAGTATATGTCTGCGTCCGTCGAGTTCACCTGCACTTATTTCAAGGTTACGTCTGTATGCTCCCTTGCCCATGTAGGGAAGTCCTCCGGTGCGGCCTGTCTTTTCTGTCGCCACATCCTCTCCGTTCTGTACTACAGCGACCACCTGCAGGTCATTGCTACGGTCAAAAGGTCCGTATATCGCCCAGTCATGCGGAACTGTGACCTTTTCCCATCCATCTGTCGCTTCGATGTCATGGCCTCTGCGGAATTCCCATTCCTTCAGCAATGTCTCTGTGCGCTGATCTTTGGCAGATCCTGCTATGCTGATGAATATTGTCAAAGCAGCAATTATAGTTCTCATATCAAATTGTTTTCAAATCAGACAAATATAAATATAATCGGCAAAACGACATTCTGTTTGTCATTTGAAAAAGCAATAATCTGAAAAAATGATATAAATTTGTGGACGATACTTAAAAATTCAAATCATGCATTTTGCAGAAATAATTATACGTCGTTTTTTATATGTGATTGTTCTTTTTGGAGCATTTTCATGTACTATCGTTGATAATAGTCCTTTTGGGGAAGATCTGGAAAGAATCGATGATGCTTTGAAAATGGCTTATGAGTATGATCATGCGAAGGATCAGAAAATAAGCACTATAGAGAATATGCTTAATTCCCGTGGTGTGAATGATCTGCAGAAATACCATATATATGGTCAGCTCTTTGATGAGTACGAAGCCTATCAGTTCGACAAGGCAAAAGAGATGCTGGAACGTCAGGAGGCGATTGCAGACGATCTCGGCAATCTTTCACTGAGGAATGATGTCTTGCTTGACAAGGCGATGCTTTTTATAAATGCAGGACTTTATCTTGAAACTCATGATATCTTCGATCAGCTGGATACCAATTCATTCGACCAGCAGCAGATGGTGGCATGGTACAATGCCCGCCAGAAGTTCATTTCCGATTATGACGAATATGTGAGCAGTTCAAGTGTCGAGGTCCCGGATGTGAAGAAAGTTGCATATTATCAGGATCAGATACTGAAGAATACTCCTGAATCGTCTTCTGTAAATCAGCATATCCGTGTACTCAGACTTATCGGCAGCAAGGATTTTGACAAGGCTTCAAAGCTGAATACGTCAATTCTTGCAGGTATGGATCCAAGCTCACGCGATTATGCAATACGTGCCTATTGGCAGGGAACCATAGAGGAGCAGAGAGGGAATGCATATGAGGCTATCCACTGGTGGTCTCTTTCTGCTGTTTCAGATATCAGATGTGCTATCAAGGATAATGCATCGCTTTCTACACTGGCGTCCAGACTCATCGTGCTTCAGGATACGGATAGGGCTTTCCGTTATATACGTCAGTCTCTGGATGATGCTATATTCTATAATGCGAAGTTGCGTAAAGTCCAGATTGCCACAACCTTGCCTATGATCGAGAAGGCCTATAGCGACAACAGGGCACTTCAGGACAGGGAAAAGAGAAGATATATCAACAGTATCACGACCATTGCACTCCTGCTGCTTGTCATCTGTGTAGTGGCAATCCGTTTCTATTCAAAGGGGCAGATGAACGCCCGTGAGATAAAGAAGAAGAATGATCAGCTTGCAGAGTACTACAATTCAATAGAGGCTGCGGAGAATGACCTCAAGATGACGAATCTTGAACTGATAGAGGCGAATGCTGCAAAAGAGGAGTATCTCGGTCTCTTCCTTTCCATGTGTTCAGGCTATCTTGATAAGCTCAAGAAGACCTTGCCTCGTGAGCAGTATGAGTCTGAACTGAAGAATTTCTACAGGACTTTCGATACATCATTCGTGCAGCTGTATCCTACCTTCGTGGAGGAGTTCAATTCGCTCCTGAATGAGGATGACAGGATAGTCCTCAAGGAGGGAGAGAATCTCAATACCGAGCTCAGGATCTTCGCTCTGATAAAGCTTGGAATCACCCAGTCCTCGCATATCGCTTCGCTTCTGAGGTACTCCGTGAATACCATTTATAACTATAGGGCTCAGGTGAAGAATGCGGCCCTCTCCGATCGTGAAAATTTTGAGGATTCTGTACGAAAAATAGGTTCAAAAAGACTCTGATTTCCACTTTCTTTGAAGATTCAAGAGTGTGTATTCTGTTGAAAATCAAGTGTTTGGTTTTTATGAGAGTCCACACTCTTTTTTATGCTTTCAACCATGTGTTAAAAATTTTACTCAATCGTCCACTTTTTACCTCTTTAAAAGTGGATTAAATAATTGATAATCAGTACTATTAAATATATTTCTCCACTTTATGCAGGCGAGCACGGACGGGAGTGGTATAACGGACTGAAAAGTTTCCTAAATTTGGGTTGCGATAGATTTGAATCGCCAACAACACTTAACACACAAATACTAACCACATGAAACACCTTACTCGTAAACTCATCATGGTCTTCGTGACTATGGTATTGGGCTGCGCAAGTGCGTTCGCTCAGCAAGTGAAAGGTACAGTTGTGGATGGTTCCGGCTATCCGGTGATCGGCGCTGCCGTCATCGTGGAAGGAACTTCCATAGGTACAACAGTTGACTTGGATGGTGCATTCGCCTTCAACCAGGCAGTGCCTTCAGACGCCATCCTCGTTGTTTCTTCAATCGGTTACAAGACTGCCCGCGTTCCTGTAGGGGGGGGCAGCCTTAATATCGTTCTTGAAGAAGATACAGAAATGCTCGAAGAGACAGTCGTAATCGGTTACGGCGTCCAGAAGAAGAGCGTCGTGACAGCTGCGATTTCTTCAATCACTTCTGAAGATCTCAAGAAGACAGCCGCTTCACGTGTGGATAACCTCCTCCAGGGTATGACTTCCGGTGTGACTGTCACATCGACATCAGGTGCTCCGGATTCAGGATCACAGATCCGTATCCGTGGTATCGGTACCATCAACAACTCAGATCCTCTTTACATCGTTGACGGTATGCCTGTAGGCGGAATCGACTACCTCAACCCAGCTGATATCGAGCGTATCGAGGTCCTCAAGGATGCCGCTTCAGGAGCTGTCTACGGTGCTCGTGCAGCGAACGGTGTCATCCTCGTGACTACTCGTCAGGGTTCGAAGGGCAAGACAACTGTGAACTACGACTTCTCGTATGGTTTCCAGAACCCTTGGCGCAAGCCACAGGTGCTCAATGCTACTGAGTATGCAATCATGATGAACGAGGGTTATCTCAACAACGGCCAGGCTCCTAAGTATGCCGATCCATATTCATATGGCAAGGGAACTGACTGGGTTGATGCAATCTTCAACTACAATGCACCAGTACAGAAGCATGATATCAACATCAACGGTGGTAATGAACGCGTGCAGTATTCGACTTCAGCAGGTTTCCTCTCTCGCGAGGGAACAATCGGTGGTAACTACGGCCGTGCAAACTATGACCGTTTCACTCTCCGTCAGGCTGTGAACGCAACCCTCTTCGACAATACAGAGGACAGAAACTGGCTCAACAAGGCTACAGTTCAGACAAGCGTTTCTTATGCTCACATCAATTCTACAGGTATCTCTACCAACTCTGAGTTCGGTTCTCCACTCGGATCTGCAATGAGCATCTCTCCTCTTGAGCCTATCTTCGCAACTCCTGAGATGGAAGAGACTTACAAGACACTCTATCCTGCAGGTTATCCTTATATCATGAGAAACTCTGCAGGTCAGGCTTATACAATCGTTGACGGTACAGTCTACAACGAACAGAGCAACCCTCTTGCAATGCTCGAGCAGCCAGGTAGAAAGTACTGGACTGACAAGTTCGTTGCAAACGGCAATATCGAGCTTCACATCTGGGACGGTCTCAAGTTCCGTACACAGGTAGGTATCGATATGGCATTCTGGGGCAATCACGGATATTGGGAGCCTTACTTCCTTTCATCGAAGAGCTACAGCTACCAGACTACTTCTGATACAATCTCTTACGACAAGGATGGAAATGAGGTCGTGACAACTAAGGTCAACTATGCTGACGGTGCTTCACAGGAAATGAACCGTTCGCTTTCATGGCAGGTTGAAAACATTCTCTCTTATGACAAGAGCTTCGGTAACAATACCATCTCTGTAATCCTCGGTCAGTCAGCCCTCTCACAGCAGGGTATGAACGTAGGTGCTTCTGCAAACGGTCTCATGTATCCATATGACCCTTACAAGATCTCAGTAAACAACACAGTAGGTCAGACTGTAAACGGTGACCGTAACGGCTGGGGTTCTTGGAACTCTATCCCTTACAGACTCGCTTCTTACTTCGGTCGAGTTTCTTACAACTACGGTGAGCGTTACATGGCTGAGGTTACAGTACGTCGCGATGCATCAAGCCGTTTCGGTGACAACAACAAGTGGGGTACATTCCCTTCATTCTCACTCGGTTGGAACCTTAAGAACGAGGCTTTCCTCAAAGACGTAAGATGGCTCTCAGGCTTGAAGCTCCGTGGATCATGGGGTGTGAACGGTAACGATAACATCGGTAACTTCACCTATGCAGTCTACATGAACTCAGGCAACAATTACGTATTCGGTTCAGGTGCGAACGGATCTGAGGTGATCAACGTAGGTGCAAAGCCTTCAGGACTTGCAAACCCAGACGTGAAGTGGGAGCAGACAGCTCAGACCGACATCGGAGTTGACGCTATGTTCCTTGGCAACCGTCTCACAGCAACTGTAGACTGGTACAGAAAGAAGACTACAGGTATGCTTCTCTCAATGCCTGTTCCTGGCTACTCTGGAGACTCTTCTCCAACAGGTAACCTCGGTGATATGGCAAATACCGGTGTCGAGGTAGATCTCGGATACCGTGACACTTACGGTGATTTCAGCTGGAACATTTCAGTGAATGCAACTTACAACAAGAACGAGCTCCTTTATCTTGGTGACGACGCTACTGACCTCTATGGTTCAAGCCACAAGATCGGTCAGCTCACCCGTGGTGAGGTAGGAATGCCGTTCCCATTCTTCTATGGTTATGTGACGGACGGTGTATTCCAGACTCCTGAGGATGTAGCTGCCTACACAAATGCTGACGGCGTTCTTTATCAGCCTAATGCAACTCCTGGTGACTTCCGTTTCAAGGATGTTAACGGTGACGGCAAGCTCGACGACTCAGACCGTACTTATATCGGTAAGGGTATTCCTGACTGGACATTCGGTCTTAACCTCGGTTTCGAATGGAAGGGCATCGACTTCAGCATGCTCGTTCAGGGTCAGGCAGGTGTACAGGCATTCAACGTAAGCCGTCGTACAGACCTTTACTATATCAACCTTCCTAGAACTATCCTCAACCGTTGGACTGGTGCCGGCTCTACAGATTCAGCTCCTAAGTTCGAGTTCACTTCAGCAAACGAGAACTACCGCGTTTCTGACTATTGGGTAGAGGATGCATCTTTCATCCGCGCACGTAATGTCCAGCTCGGATACACTCTTCCACAGAACCTCACCAAGAAGATCTTCGTTCAGCGCCTCAGAGTATATGCTCAGGCTGAGAACCTCTTCACTCTCACCAGATATTCAGGCTGCGACCCTGAGGTGACAGGTGGTAACGGATTCGGAACAGAGCTCGGTATCGACCGTGGTGTATATCCGCAGAACCGTACATTCTCAGTAGGTGTTAACCTTACTTTCTAATTTAACAGGATGATATTATGAAAAAGATAATTATTGCAATAAGCGCATTGGCTGTCCTTCTGATGTCTTCTTGTACAAAGGAGTTCGTCACCGTGAAGCACAACTCATCTGAGCCACAGTCAGAGTACTATCTCAGTGAAGCGCGCATGTTCGAGGGTCTCGTTGCCGCATACGACCCTCTCAAGTGGTATGACTATTTTTACCAGTATACTGATTTCCAGATGATGTCAGACATCATGTCAGACGACATCTACTGTGGTGGTTCGAACGACGGTGACCAGCCGAGTCTCGTGAAGATCCATTATTACACTTCTACTCCTACAGAGATCATCGACGTTCCATGGACTGTGTCATATTCGGGTATCAACCGCTGCTGCCACGTCCTTGAAAATGTGGATAATGTTCCGGGCATGTCGGATGCATCAAAGAATCTTTTCAAGGCTGAGGCTACTCTCCTCAAGGCTTTCTATTACACAATCCTCTGGAAATTCTGGGGTAACGTTCCTTATTATGATGAGAACCTCCAGGCTCCATATACTACTCCGCAGCTCACTGCAGACGAGGTTTACAACAACATAGTGACTAAGATCGAGGATGTAATCAAGATGAACGTGCTTCCTATGAAGCAGACACCTGAGAACTACGGTCGTGTTACAAAGGCTATGGCGTACATGCTTTATGCTGAGGTTGTAATGTATCAGAATGATGAGAGCCGTTATTCTACAGCTTTAGGTTACATGAAGGAGATCATCGAGTCTGGACAGTACGCTCTCGTGGCTGACTATGCCGGTATCTGGGCAGAGACAGGCGAGTGGGGCAATGAGTCTATCTGGGAGATCAACTACGTGTCTGAAGGCGGTGTACGCGACTGGGGTGCACCTATCGCTACCGGTGGTAACGTATACTCAACTCTTATCGGTATCCCTGGCGGTGTAAGCGGTCAGTTCGATGACGGTTGGGGATTCAGCCCTGTTGCTGCAAGTGCATACGAGATGTATAATGACGGTGACTTGAGAAGAGACGGTGGTATCTACAATCACCTTGCAGTAGTTGGCGAATATGGCAACGGTATCAATGGTGGCCGTTGGCAGTCAACAGGTTACTTCCTCCTCAAGTACATAGCAAGAACAAACGGTAACCACGGTTACAAGGCAGCCAACACAATGAACTACGGCAACAACAAGCGAGTTTATCGTTTCGCCGAGACTCTTCTCAATGCTGCCGAGCTTGCTGCACGCACAGGTAGTGACGGTTCTGCATATCTCAAGCATGTTCGCGACATCAGAGGATGTACTGACACTGATACTTCAATCGACGGCATCATCGAAGAGCGTCACAAGGAGTTCGTAGGTGAAGGTAAGCGTTACTGGGATCTCGTTCGTACAGGAAAGGCTGCTCAGGTTCTTACTGCTGCGAAGAGAACATTCGACAAGAGCCAGCCTATCGACTGGACAGAGAACAAGAAGTACTGGCCAATCCCTCAGGCAGAGATCGATAAGACAGCCAGCACAGAGCATCCTATCGTTCAGAACAACTACTAAAATCTCAGAACATTATGAAAAAGGTATTTAAATATATTGCAGCGCTTGCGGCTTCTGTAATGGCTTTCGGTTGTTATCCGGAAGTTCTTACGCCGGATCAGAGCCAGCTTCCTGAAGCTTCAGCTCTTGATGTGGTCATTGAAGTTGATCAGGCTACAAACTATGTTACCTTCTCAGTAACCAATGAAGGCGTCGTTCCTATGTGGATCTTCGGCGAAGTTGACAAGGTTGAAGATGGTAAGGTTTCAAAGAAGTATGCATACACAGTCAATGGTCTCAAGCTTCGCGTACGTGACGCAGGTGAGCACCAGGTGGAGGTGAAGGCATATAATGCAAACGGTATCTCTGTGGGTTCGAAGATCGTTACCTACAGTCTTGAGAACACATATCGCGATCCGTTCGATCCTTCTCCTTATATGAAGAAGCTTGCTACAAGATGGCAGTGGAACTATGAGAAGGACGGTCACTTCGGTTGCGGTTCCAACACAGGTGTTCCAACCGAGTGGTGGTCTGCAAAGGCTAATGAGAAGGCTGATTGGGGAATTTATGATGATATCATGACTTTCACTGCTGACGGCAAGTACAGCTTCGATCCGGGTAAGGATAATCTCGTTTATGTAAACGCCGGTTTCACAGCTCTCGGAACTTCACCTGACGGTAATGACTTCTGCGTAGAGATTCCTGCTTATGAGACTACTTACAAGATCGAGAACAACTGGAATGACGCTGGTATCGAGGAGATCTGGCTTGTGCTTCCTGAGCATAAGAACCTTTCTTACATCCCTAACCAGACCATTTATGATGACCCACGTTTCCTCGTGACAGAACTTTCTTCTAAGGAAGTGAAGCTTTCTGCTCAGAACGCTCCGAACGGTGAAGGTACCATTTCATGGTTCTACAACTTCGTACCTGCGGGTGCTTCTCCTATCGACATTCTCGCTGGTACTGCAGCTACAGGTAAGGCATGGGTTATCGATTCTGCTGTCAAAGGCCATGTAGGTTGCGGTTCTAATGCTGATAATCCTTCTGAATGGTGGGCTGCAGGTCCTGATGAAAAGGCTGACTTCGGTATGTATGACGACGTTGTCACATTCTTCCCTGATGGCAAGTACAAATATGAGACTGGTGCTGACGGTAAGATGTATATCAATAAGGAAGTGACAAAGGTTGGTCCTGGTGGCGCAGAGGCGGATATAGATGTTGAATATCCAGGAATCGAGACGACATTCACATTCGACGGTGAGAAGATCGTTCTTCCTGAGGGTACACCTATGGTTTACGTTTCTTCTGATGCAATCTGGGATAGCCCGGAGTTCTTCGTGACTGAACTTACTGAGACAACTCTCAAGGTCGTTACGTTCAAGCAGACTGTAGGTAACCCTGACGGTATTGCTTGGCAGATGATCTTCAAGGCTCGTGACATCAAGGCTCCTACAGGACCTACCATCAACGGTCAGGAACTACCTGCAACAATGTCTGTAAAGCAGAACGAGGTACTTGCCCTTGGTAATATAACTCCTGCTGACATCTGGGTTGACCCTGACTTCTTCGCTGTTGACGGTGCAGGTCTCAAGTTCCTGGCAGTTGACGGAGACTACCAGTTCCAGTATGACAAGACTGCAAAGTGGATCAAGGTTGTTCCTATGTCAGGTGACGCAAAGGCTACTTATGAAAATGGCAAGGCTCTCTGGATCATCGGTGACGGTGGTGGAAAGCCAACTGTTGACAACGCGATCGGCTGGAATACAGGAGATGCTCCGCTTCCGATGGCACAGATTTCTGAGAATACATATCAGATAACTCTTGCCATGAAGGGCGAAGGCGGCTCTGTGAAGGTGTTCGGTCAGTCTGACTGGGGTGTAGAGTGGAAGAGTGCTAACTATGGTACATTCAATGGCAATGGTCTCTTCAAGCTCGGTAACGGTACTGACGGCGACGACGGTAATATCTATCATGACGGATCTCCTGCAGGATACTATGTATTTACAGTGACTGACAACGATGGTGTTCTTGACATGACTGTTGACAAGTATCGTGATCCATCAGATATCACAGGTCTTCCAAACATGTGGGACAATGCAGCTATAGATGTGTCTTTCTGGTTCGCAAACGACGGTTGGTCACAGATCGCAAATCCTGAGTATGAAGCTGAGGGCAAGGCTCACACTATCGTAGTACCTGAAGGCATCGGTGCAAGCCAGTGGCAGGGTCAGATGGTGTTCAACCACACAGGACTTGTTGTTTCTCCTGAGAAGAAGTATACCTTCAAGGTTACATTCCTTTCAGACGAGGATCACCCTCATGTAACTATCAAGCCATGCTATCAGCACCCTACAGAGAAGGACGGAAATGGCAATCCTGCCGATGTGAACGAACTTTTCTTCAAGGCTGACCTTAAGCTTACTGCTGACGAGGAATGTGTATTCACAGCTACAGGTGTCCAGGGAACAGACATTCCTGACCTGAAGCTCGTATTCGACTTCGGTGGTGCTGTTGCTGGTTCAACAATCACTATCAAGGATATCACTCTCGTAGAGTTATAATCTTAAACTGAATATAGCAGGGACAAAAGCCCATATGGGCTTTGCCCCTGCTTTTTTATAACTTTAGATCAATGAAGATTATTTTTGGAATATTGATGGCCATGATGGCCTTTTCGGGTTGTCAGGAACCTGAGCCGGCTCCTGTGCCAGAAGTGTCCCTTTCATTAAGTACAGATGCTGTTTCTGTACAGTATTCGGCAGCAGAAGTAAAGGTGACTGTAACCTCTGACAGTGATTGGGGAGTACATTCGGCAGATACCGAATGGCTCACTGTATCACCAAGCGGTGGAGTTGCAGGTACCTCTGATATAAAGGTGAAGATAGCCGAGAACAAGACAGGCGATGTGCGTGAGTCTGAACTGGTATTCACTACCAAGAGCGGAAAGAAGTCGCTACCTGTAACACAGAACTATGAAATTGACGAAGTAGAGATCTCTGATCCGGCATTCAAGGCATGTCTTCTTGAGGCTTATGATGTGGATAAGGATGGAGTTCTCAGCACAAAGGAGGCTGCTGCTGTAGTAGAAATCAAGGCGGCATCCAGAGGTATAAAGGCAATGCCGGAGCTGAATGTGGTCTTCAAGGATATCACATATCTGGATTGTTCCGGTAATGACCTCAAGGAGCTTGACATCACAAACATGCTCAAGTTGAAGACAATGAATGCTACAGGTAATCCAAACCTGACAAAGATATATGTGTGGACCGGATTTACTGAACCTGACGGCTTCTCGAAGCCTGAAACTGCAGAATATGTCGAGCCTGAAATTCCGACACCTGCAGGTTATGCCCTTGTGTTTCAGGAAGAGTTCAACGAGACAGAAACAGGTCTTCCGGACACTAAGAAATGGTGGTATGAGACAGCTGAGCCCGGTTGGGTGAACAACGAGCTCCAGACTTATATCGCCGGAAGAAAAGGTGATATCGTTACTGCTGATGTCAGCGACGGTACTTTGAAGATCCGTGCCATCAAGGATGGAAACAGAGTGTATTCAGCACGAGTGAATACCGTCGAAGGATGGACATACGGTTACTTTGAGGCCCGTCTCAAGCTTCCGAAAGGAAAGGGTACATGGCCGGCATTCTGGATGATGCCTACCGTATGGTCAGGATGGCCTGAAGGTGGTGAGATCGATATCATGGAGCATGTGGGTTGCGTGCCTACAGAGGTGTCGTCATCTATACACTGCAAGGCATATTATCATGCAATAAACACTCAGAAGACCTCGGCAAAGAAGATTGCCTCAGTCATGGATGAGTTCCATACTTATGCTCTTGAATGGACTCCTGAGTATATAAAGACATATGTAGACGGTGTCCAGCTCTTCTACTACAATCCGGACAACTATCCTAAGGGCCGCAATGCTGATACATGGCCTTTCAACAAGCCTTTCCAGCTTAAGCTCAATCTTGCATGGGGCGGTGACTGGGGCGGAATGTATGGCGTTGACGAAAGCTGTCTCCCGGCAACATTTGAAATAGACTATGTACGTGTATTCCAAATTCCTGAATAATGATGAAAAGATGTCTTAAGCTCATTGTGTCGGGAGCGGTCGTTCTCTCGATGGCAGCATGTGCAGGTACTGTGCAGCAGGAAATGTTCGTTCCTGAGGGATATGAACTTATATGGAGCGATGAATTCGACGGAGACTCTTTGAATACTGATAACTGGACTCCGGAATATGGCGGACATGGATGGGGAAACAATGAACTCCAGTTCTATACAGGACGAAAGGAAAATGTAGATGTCAGGGACGGCAAGCTTGTCATGACAGCTCAGAAGGAGGATTATAACGGTTCACCTGTCACATCGGCAAGACTCATCACGCTTGGAAAGTTCGAATTCAGATATGGCTATGTTGTCGCTTCTATAAAACTCCCGAAGACAGCGAACGGCCTTTGGCCGGCATTCTGGATGATGGGTAACGACATCAAGAGCCTGGGATGGCCTAACTGCGGTGAGATAGACATCCTCGAGATGGGACATTCGAACGGCATCACCGACGGCACTTCAGAACAGTTCCTCAACGGAGCATGCCACTGGGGTGTTCCGCATCACCAGTATTATGCACACGACATCACCAATCCTTATTCCGTGCAGGACGGTGAATTCCATACCTTCACCTGCATATGGGACGAGGAATATGTCAGGACATATATAGACAAAGAAAAGTACCCTTCTGTCGAACCTTATTTCGAGATGAAGATCGAGGATTTCGGCAACGGTGAATTCAGGAAGGATAATTTCATCCTGCTCAACCTCGCAGTAGGAGGAAATTTCCCTGGTATATGGGATATAGATAAGGTGACTGCCTTGAATGACGGACCTGCGCAGATGGAGATAGATTATGTGCGCGTGTTCCAGAAAAAGCAATAATCATTAAATTATCAAGATATGAAAAGACTAAGACTTGTTCTCAGCGTTGCTGTGCTTCTGGCTTCGATCGGATGTACAGTACAGTCGGAAATCGATAAGAAGGTGGATGACCTTCTCAAGCAGATGACCCTTCGCGAGAAGATCGGACAGATGAACCAGCTTTCAGGTGGTGCATGGGTTGCTGATCAGGCTGCCAAGGGTGAGGTCGGCTCAATCCTCAACTGTGTAGATGTTGCGGAAATCAATGCAGTTCAGAAGGCTGCAGTGGAGCAGAGCCGTCTCGGAATCCCTGTGCTAGTGGCACGTGACGTCATCCACGGATTCCATACGATGTTTCCTATTCCGCTCGGACTTGCAGCGACATTCAATCCTGACATCGTAGAGAAGGGCGCACGTGTGGCGGCTGTCGAGGCTACAGCAAGCGGTGTAAGATGGACATTCTCTCCAATGCTTGATGTTGCACGCGATCCGCGTTGGGGCCGCGTAGCCGAGGGTTCTGGCGAAGATCCGTATCTTGATGTGCAGATGGGCCTTGCAATGGTACGCGGTTATCAGGGAGATGACCTCAGCGATCCTACAGCTCTTGCTGCCTGCATCAAGCATTTCGTAGGTTATGGTGCAGCAGAGGGAGGACGTGATTATAATACTACCGTAATCACAGAGCGTATGCTTCGCAATACATATTTCCCTGCATTCAAGGCGACTGCTGAAGCTGGTGCCGCGACCCTCATGACTTCGTTCAATGAGATCGACGGAATTCCTTCTACAGGTAACAAGTGGCTTCTCAAGGATATCCTTCGTGATGAGTGGGGCTGGGATGGCATGGTCGTGACCGACTGGAACTCAGCGGGCGAGATGATAGCTCACGGTTTCTCTACAGATCTCAAGCACACTGCCGAGCAGGCTATCAATGCCGGTGTCGACATGGATATGATGTCGTACGGATTCATCCAGTATGCAGAGGAGCTGGTGAAGGAAGGAAAGGTTTCAGAGAAGGAGATCGACAGGGCCGTACGCAATATCCTCAAGCTCAAGTTCGAACTCGGACTCTTCGAGAATCCTTATGTTGACGAGACTCTTTCTGCAAAGGTGGATTACGCTCCTGAACACCTTGCAGCTGCAAAGCAGGCTGCTCTTGAGTCAGCTATCCTCCTCCAGAACAAGAATAACGTGCTTCCTCTCGACAAGGCAAAGACAATCCTCGTGACAGGCCCGATGGCTGATGCCCCTTATGAGCAGATGGGTACATGGACATTCGACGGACAGAAGGAGCATACTGTGACTCCTCTTACAGCTCTCCGTGAGGAATATGACGTGATCTGGGTACCTGGTCTCGATTACAGCCGTGACAAGTCTCATGCTCAGTTCTCAAAAGTGCGCTCGGCTGCAGCCAAGGCTGATGCGGTCGTTGTATTCGTAGGTGAGGAGGCGATCCTTTCAGGTGAGGCTCATTCGCTTTCAAATCTCAATCTTCAGGGTGCGCAGAGTGAACTTATCGCAGAGGCAAAGAAGAGTGGAAAGCCAGTAGTCGTTGTAGTGATGGCAGGTCGTCCTCTTACAATCGAGCGTGACCTTGCAAACTGTGATGCAATGCTTTATTCATATCATCCGGGTACAATGGGAGGCCCTGCTCTTGCCGATCTGATCAAGGGTAAGGCTGTTCCTTCAGGTAAGTCTCCTATGACCTTCCTTCGTGATGCTGGACAGGCTCCGTTCTATTACAATCACAATAATACAGGTCGTCCGAACAATGGTTCAGAGACCCTTCTCAACGATATTCCTATCGAGGCGGGACAGACATCTCTCGGATGTACTTCATTCTATCTTGATACAGGATATGGTCCGCTCTTCCCATTCGGATATGGTCTCAGCTACACTACTTTCGAGTATGGTGCTCCTGTTCTCGAGAAGTCTGAGCTCGGACGCAATGATGTGCTTCGTGTAAGCTTCGAGCTCAAGAATACCGGCAAGAGGGCAGCTACAGAAGTGGCTCAGCTTTATGTTCAGGATTGTGTAGGATCAGTAGTACGTCCGGTGAAGGAGCTCAAGAGATTCCAGAGAGTGGAACTTGCTGCAGGCGAGACCAAGACTGTAACATTCGAACTTCCGGTTGCAGAGCTTGCATTCTGGAACATCGACATGGAATATGTGGTTGAACCGGGTGACTTCAGATTATGGGTTGCAGGTGACTCCGATTCGGGAAATCCTGTTAACTTTGCAGTTTTATAACCACTTTACGTCCTCACCCCGTGTGAGCACTCAGATAAACTAAAACTATATGTTCAGATTATATATACTGTCAGTGCTTTTGTGCCTGACAGCTTGTGCATGCAATGAAAAGCCTTCCGGAGAAGAACCCGGAGGGCTTGTTGACGCCAAGGCCGTGACTGCATATGAGACAACAGCCGACCTCAAATCATTCTTCAAGAAGACTTCTTTTGACTTTGCCGGACCTGAAGTCCTGGCTTCACAGGCCATCCGATATGATAAATCTGTCTTAGGAAAGGAAGTCGACGGATTCGGTCTCGCTCTTACTACAGCGAGCTGCTACAATCTCATGCAGATGGACAAGGAGAGCCGTACTGCCTTCCTCAAGGAGATGTTCTCTCCTACAGAGGGAGTGGGTTCGAGCCTCATAAGAGTTTCTATCGGTGCATCAGACTTCTGCCTCAGCGAGGAATATACATGGTGTGACAAGGAAGGTCTTGAGAACTTCCAGGTTCATCCAGAGGACAGGGATTTCCTGTTCCCTATCCTCAAGGAGGTCTATGCCATCAATCCTGATGTGAAGATCATTGCTTCTCCTTGGTCTTGTCCAAGATGGATGAAGTGCAAGATGCCAGGCGGCAATGACTGGGATGTAAAGAATTTCAACAAGCCGGTTACAGAAGAGATTGATAATAATTCATGGACCGGAGGCCGTCTGAAGCCGTCATGCTATGATGAGTACGCGGAGTATTTCGTGAAGTGGGTACAGGTGATGGAGAAGGAAGGCTTTGACATTCATGCGCTTACCATGCAGAATGAGCCTCTCAATCCTGGCAATTCCATGTCTCTGGTAATGCCTTGGCAGGATCAGAAGGAGTTCGTAAAGGTTCTTGGACCTGCTATGGAAAAGGCCGGTCTTGGGGATGTGAAGATCCTTCTTTTCGATCATAATTTCAATTATGATGACAAGGATGGTCAGGATAATTATCCTCTCAACATCTATGCTGATGATGAGGCTTCAAAATGGTCTGACGGTTCTGCATGGCATTCCTATGGCGGTAATGTACGCGAACTTGACGAGATTCAGGCAGCATATCCAGACAAGGACATTTATTTCACTGAGGCTTCTATCGGAGAGTGGAATTATGATTTTGCAAAATGTCTCCTCCAGGACTATTCGGACCTTTTCCTCGGTACTTTGAAGAGAGGTGGTTCCGGAGTGACCTTGTGGAATCTCATGCTTGATGACAAGAACGGACCATACAGCCCTCAGGACGGATCATGCAAGACCTGCTTCGGAGGTGTCACTATCAAGGCTCCTGGTTATGATGTGGTATCAAAGAACAGCCACTGGTTCAATGTCGCTCATGCTTCATCAGTAGTTAAGCCGGGTGCAAGAATGATAGAGACTTCAGGCTTCTCCTTCCCATCCGGATTCGAGTGCCTGATGTTCCTCAATACTGATGGAAGCATCGGTGTGCTTATAGGAAACAGCCGTAACGATGCGCAGCAGGTGGCTTTTGTCAATGAAGAGTTCTCTGTGAAGTATATGGTTCCTGCAAAATCACTTGTTTCGCTCAGCTGGAAAGAATAAACCCTAAATATTATGAAAAGATCGCTTATTACACTGTTCGTGCTCTCTGCCATGGCATTTGTAGGCTGCAAGAGCACTGAATCCAATCTTCCAGTCTACCTTGACCTGGAAAAACCTCTTGAGGAGCGCGTAGAGGATGCTCTTTCACGCATGACTCTCGAAGAGAAAGTGAAGATTCTTCACGCTCAGTCGAAATTCTCGTCTGCAGGTGTCCCTCGTCTCGGTATTCCTGAGCTCTGGACAACTGACGGCCCTCACGGCATCCGTACAGAGGTGCTTTGGGATGAGTGGGAGCAGGCAGGATGGACAAATGACTCGATCGTGGCCTTCCCTGCATTGACAGCTCTTGCCGCTACATGGAATGAGGATATGTCGGCTCTTTATGGAAAAGTTATCGGAGAAGAGGCCCGCTTCCGTGAGAAGGACGTGCTTCTCGGACCTGGAGTGAACATCTATCGTACTCCGCTCAACGGACGTAACTTCGAGTATATGGGTGAGGATCCTTTCCTCGCATCGAAGATGGTTGTTCCTTATGTAGTCGAGGTTCAGAAGAACGGTGTTGCAGTGTGCGTAAAGCATTATGCTCTCAACAATCAGGAGACTTTCCGCCATCAGTATGATGCAGTTCTTGATGACAGAACTCTCTACGAAATCTATCTCCCGGCTTTCAAGGCTGCGGTACAGGAAGGTGGCGCATGGTCTATCATGGGTGCATACAACCTTTATAAAGGACAGCATGCCTGCCATAACGAGTATCTCCTCAATGATATCCTCAAGGGCGAATGGGGCTTTGACGGCGTAGTGATTTCAGACTGGGGCGGAACCCATGACACTGACCAGGCCATCACAAACGGCCTCGATCTTGAGTTCGGCACATGGACAGACGGCCTCACAATGGGAGCCACTGACGGTTATGATGCATACCATCTTGCAAATTCTTATCTCGAGCGCCTTCGTGACGGTAGAGCATCAGAAGATGTTCTCAATGAGAAGGTGCGCAGAGTCCTCAGACTCAATTTCAGAACTGCAATGAACCCTGACAAGCCTTTCGGATCCATCTGCTCTCCAGAGCATTATGATGCTGCTCGCAAGATTGCAGGTGAAGGTATCGTTCTCCTCAAGAATGATAACGATGTTCTTCCTGTAGACCTTGCTTCGACAAAGAAGATTGCAGTGATCGGTGAGAATGCAATCAAGATGATGACTGTCGGCGGTGGTTCTTCATCACTTAAGGCACAGCACGAGTGCACTCCTATGGAGGGTATCCTTGCTGCAGTAGGCAATCAGGCAGAGGTAGTTTATGAAAGAGGTTATGTAGGTGACGTTACAGGTAACTACAACGGTGTTGTCACAGGACAGGACCTTTCTGAAAACAGAACAGAGGAGCAGCTTATCGCTGACGCTGTGAAGCTTGCGAAGGAAGCTGACGTAGTCCTTTTCTTCGGAGGTCTCAACAAGGCTTCTCATCAGGACTGCGAGGATTCGGACCGTTATGGTCTTGAGCTTCCATACGCTCAGGACAAGGTGATCGAGGCTATCTCAAAGGTAAATGACAATGTAGCTGTAATCATTATCTCAGGTAATGCAGTGGCTATGCCATGGGTTGACAATGTGAATGCGATTCTTGAGGCTTGGTATTCAGGTTCACAGGCAGGTCATGCAATCGCTGACGTAGTCTTCGGTAAGGTGAACCCTTCAGGAAAGCTTCCTTTTACATTCCCTGTAAAGCTCAACGATCTTGGTGCTCACGCTGCAGGTGCATACGATCCTCAGGATCTTTCAGTAGAGTATAAAGAAGGCCTTTATGTAGGTTACCGCTGGGCTGACAAGTATGATGTGGAGCCTCTCTTCGCATTCGGACATGGTCTCAGCTACACTGACTTCACATATGGTGATGCAAAGGCCAAGGCTTCTGTCAAGGCTGGTGCCGACCTCAAGGTTTCTATCGACGTTACCAACTCCGGCAAGGTGGCAGGTAAGGAAGTCGTACAGCTCTATATCGGTGATGAGGAAGCATATCTTGACAGACCTGTAAAGGAACTCAAGGGCTTCAAGAAGGTACACCTCGAGCCAGGTGAGACAAAGACAGTAGAGTTCGTCATCGAGCCTGATATGCTCAAGTTCTTTGATGACGCAAAGCACGAGTGGGTGCTTGAGAAGGGTAAGTTCACTGCATATGTGGGCTCATCTTCAAAGGATATCCGTTCAGAAGTTTCATTTGAAGTAAAATAAATATCATGAATAGAAGACCGTTTCTTTACATCTTGATAGTCAGCGTTTTCTCTTTTCTTTTAGGATGCGAAGAAGAGCCTTCTGCTTATGAGACAGAACAGCCTGCCGGCTTCATGGAGCTTGTAAAAGCCCATGAGGCCGGCAGGGTTTTCTCTTCTGCAACTCATCAGGGAGATGCCTGCCTGCTTCGTTTTGAAGATGGCTACTCGCTTTCCATCACTGAATTCGAAATCAATGACTGTACGCTTCTGTATCCTAAGACCGTATCTAAAAATGGTGAGTGGTGGACGGTAGGAGGACTTACTCTTCCTATCAAGGTCGATACATCCCTTCCTTCAGCCCAGGCCTTTCCTGTCTATGTCTATTTTGATACCATGACGCTTTACGTTCATGTGAGCAACGGAAAGGTTCTTGAATTCTGGAGTACAGCTCTCGAAGAGCAGAAACAGAAGGAAGAAGAGGAGAAGAAGGAACAGGAGGAGCAGGAAAAGGAGAATGCAAAACTGCAGAATATTCCGGTGGTCCGCATCACGACAACCGGCGGTGCAGGTATCTATGACAAGAAGAATTATGTCGATGGTACCATCACTATCACAGATCCAGAAAAGATGTACAGTGATGTGACCGAGTTCACAGCTGACATGGGTATCCGTGGACGAGGCAACTCGACATGGGGATTTCCTAAGAAGCCTTGGAAGGTCAAGCTTGATGAGAAGGCTTCCCTTCTCGGTATGCCTGCAGATAAGGAGTGGGCTCTGCTTGCCAACTATGCTGACAGAACCCTTCTGCGTAACATCGTGGCCATGAAACTCTCAGAAATCTGCGGTTTTTCATGGACTCCGCGTATGTGTAGTGTCGAGGTTTATCTCAATGGCAAATATCAGGGAGTATATACGCTCTGCGAACACAAGAAAGTTTCCAAGGACAGGGTAAACATCGAAGTTGTCGGAGAGGACGACAATTCCGGTGATGCTGTCACCGGCGGATACTATCTCGAGATCGAGGAGCAGCAAGATGAGACAACATGCTGGTGGACAGGCATGGGCGTACCTATGATGTTCAGCGATCCTGAGGAGCCGACAGATGAGCAGTACGAGTATGTCACAAGTCTTTTTGCTGAGTTTGAGGAAGCGCTTCAGAGCGATAATTTTGCTGATCCTGCTATAGGATATGCGGCATATATTGATGTGGATTCCTTTATTGATTATTTCATCGTTCAGGAACTTACCAAAAATCCTGACGGCAACCTCCGTAAGAGCTCCTTCATCACCAAGGAGCGCGGAAAAAAGATGGAGATGTATCATCTCTGGGATTTCGACCTTACCCTCGGTAACTGCGGATATTTCCCTCATGCTGTCGGCAATGGTCTGGAGGGCTTCTGGGTAAAGAATTATGGCCAGGGTGACAGGTATAAAGGCGGATGGTTCTATCGCCTGTTCCAGGATCCTGCATTTGTGGATGCTGTCCAGGCAAGATGGAACGAGCTTCTTCCGGAACTTGAGAAAATTCCGGAGTTTATTGATGAACAGGCATTTATCATCGAGCCGGCACGTGAGCGAAACTTCAAGGTGTGGGATATCAATGAATCGGTGTTCTGGGTTTATTTCCCATCCCTCGGTTCATACGAAGCTGAGCTGGACTATCTCAAGAAATTCTATACAGAGCGCCTTCAGTGGCTCACCACTGAGATTAATAAACTCTGACGCGCTTGATCTTATGCGAACAGTTCGCGCAGGACTTTCAGAGAATTGACATTCACGGCAGACTCGCTGTGGAATTCGATATAGCGGAGGATTTCCTCCGCTATTTCATTTCTCACCTGTCCGGTGAGAGGAATGAGCATGGATTCTGCAAAAGATTCCTGTATGAATTTTTCAACGATAGGGAAGTGGTCTCCTGTGAATGGTCTCAGGTCCTGCGCCTCAGGGCTGAATCCGAGGGCTATGGCGAGCTCAAGAAGAAATCTGATGTGGAAGTTGCTGAAGTCGCTTCCGATGGAGTCCAGCAGTTGTATGCTCTTCTCGCACCATTCATACAGACCTTGTTCATTTCCTCCTTCCTTTACTACTCTGTAGAGCACTTCGCTCATGAAAAGGGTCATGGAGTTCTTGAACATATTGCTTCTGATGCCGTTCAGAGGATATTTCGCGCTGAGGTTGCGTGCTGTAAAGAGCTTTGACCTGGATGATTCGATGATGTCCGCTTCCAGGACGGTAAGAGGAAGAAAAAGCGAGGTCATCGACTTCTTGCCGACACCTCGCACTAAAAAACCTCGTCTTCCGTACTCCTTGCTGAGAGTATGAAGAACTATTGAATTCTCACCGAACTTGGTGGTATGTAGAACTATAAGTTCGGCAGCAGTAGTCATTATCTGTTTTCCTTAAGCCATTTAGCCATTGCTCGAAGAGCCTTGCCTCTGTGTGAGATCTCATTCTTCTGCTCTTCAGTGATGTCTGCGAGAGTCATTCCGGGATACTCGTCGGCGATGAAGATAGGGTCGTATCCGAATCCGCCGTTGCCAGACTTCTCTCTTGCTATTGTTCCTTCAAGAGTTCCCTCGAACAGATGTGGCTGACCATCAATCATCAAGGTCACGACACTCTTGAATCTTGCTCTTCTTGATACCGGCTTTGTCTTGAGACCGAATGCTCTGGCTGTATGACCTTCAGACTCGATGACGCTGAGTTCATAAAGGACCTTGTCCATGTTCTTGTTGAAATCCTTGTCGTCGCCGGCATATCGCGCCGTATATACTCCGGGAGCACCTCCAAGTGCGTCTACTTCTAGTCCTGTGTCATCTGCGAAACAGTCGCAGCCGCATTTTTCATAAAGATACTGAGCTTTCTGCAATGAGTTGGCTCTCAATGTTGTTCCTGTTTCAGGAATGTCTTCTGTGATTCCAAGATCTGCGGGGGTAACGAGCTCAAATCCCTCGCCTAGAATTTCTGATGCTTCTCTTAATTTTCCGCTATTGCCCGTTGCAAAAACGATTTTCATATTCTTTTTCTATTAATTGACAGCTGCAAAGGTATAAATATTTTTCTTAATTTTGTGGAATTGTATTTGCAGCATTCGGACGTTGCAAAATTTATGCATGACTATGAAACGATACATATATCTGATAATTCTGGCAGCCGTTTTCGCTTTCGATGCAGGCGCCCAGTCAAAGAACTTCAAGCTCGGTCAGTGGACTGAAATCCATAATTCCATCCTT
>JAFZGK010000125.1 GCA_017555445.1 Bacteroidales bacterium | reverse complement strand
GAATATGCGCCACATCAAGTCGCATATAAATCTTGAGTTTGCCTCGTCTGCCAATGCATATTTCACAGCAGGTGAACTTGATGAGGTGTCATTCAAGATGAATCGTGTGAGACTTGAGATCTACGGCAGACTGACTGACCGCCTGTCATATCATTTCCGTCAGTCCTATAACAGATACAGCAATCCTTATTCTGTTGAAAATATGTCTTCATCAATAGAATATGCAAACCTTAAATGGCAGGTCGGTGATAAGTTCGATCTCGTTGCAGGAAAGCAGTTTCTTGCGGTAGCTGGCTATGAGGGATATGTAAATGGATTGAAAGTCAGGGAGTTCAGTGAGTTTAATAATAACTTTGAGATATTTCAGACTGGTCTCAAGGGTTCTGTCTATCTTACGCCTGACCAGCATCTTTATTTCCAGGTCGTGAACCATAGGACAGGTACTGACAATGACACTTATATCCACGGTCTCCCTGTGGGAGTCGAAAGTACAAGATTCCCGCTTCTGGCAACGGCAAACTGGACAGGCTGGTTTGCGGATAAGGCGTTGATGCTCATGTATTCAGCTTCTGCCGGACAGCTGGCAAAGGGAAAGAACATCTACTATCTGATGTGCGGAAATATATATGAGAAGGGTCCAGTACTTGCATACCTTGATGTGCTTTATCAGCGCTCCGGCCTTGATAATCAGCATCGTATAACCACTCTTTCAAGTAATCCCGTAACAGCTCAGAATGTTCAGTACCTGACTTTCATAGCAAATCTGGACTATCGTTTCCATCCCAAATGGAACGGTTATATCAAGGGTGCATATGAGACAGCAGGGGTGTATGAGACCAATGGAATCTTCGCGGCAGGACGATATATGACTGCATGGAATGCCCAGGGTTGTCTTGAGTGGTTCCCGTTTGAGGAGGAAGCAGGATTCAAAGTGTTCGCTCACTATGTGTACAAAGGTTTTGAACTGACTTCCAATGCTGCTGCAATCAACGCAGTAAAGCCGCATACTCAGCGCATTTCACTTGGAATACAATATATCATACCAGTTCTATAAAGAAAAATGACCGGATCGTGCCGGTCATTTTTCTTTATAGAATGTTGAGACTCTGCTCCTTGATCTTCTCGAGCTCGTCCTTCATAAGGACCACAAGCTTCTGAATCTCAGTGTGATTGGCCTTTGAACCTGTTGTATTGATTTCACGTCCCATCTCCTGAGCTATGAATCCAAGCTTCTTTCCCGGATCAGACTGTGAATCAAGTGTTTCGAGGAAGTAACGGCAGTGCTGACGCAGACGGACCTTCTCCTCGTTGATGTCAAGTTTCTCGATGTAGAAGATCATCTCCTGTTCAAGGCGGCTCTGGTCAGGCTCAGCCATGAGTTCGGCAAATCTGTTAAGTATCTTTTCTCTTATTGCTTCAACGCGTTCCTTCTCGAATGTCTCGACCTGATCTGAAAGCGACATGATCCTTACAACCTTTTCTGTAACATCCTTGTAAAGAACCTCACCTTCCTGTACGCGGAATGCGTTGATGTCTGCGATCGCCCTGTCGATACAGTCTTCCACTACAGGCCAGTTATCGTAGGTGATGATGTCCTGCTTCTTTGCATCCATGACCTCCGGCATGCGGAGAATAGTTGCAAGAAGGTCGTTAGGATTCTGATTCCAGAGATTGTGAGCTCCGATGCGTTCTCCAAGATTCGAAATCTGCTCATAATATTCCATGGCAAGATCCATGTTTATCTTCTTGGCGCTGTCAGCCGCATTAGCCTCAAATGATATGAACATGTCGATGTTACCGCGGACAAGAGCTGCTGCAATCTTCTGGCGTACAGCGATCTCCTTATCCTTAGGGAGCATGGATGTCTTGAGACTGATATCTGCGGTCTTTCCATTCAAAGAACGGATTTCAACTGTCAGTTTGCCTGTATCTAAAGTAGCTTCGGCCTTGCCGTAGCCTGTCATGGATTTGATCATAGTGCTATTTATCTTGTTTGCGAGCACAAAAATACAGAAAAATCCGTATATTTGCTCGATTATTTGCAAATTCAATATTACCATAGATATGGAAGAGGTAAACAAAGAACTTAATGAGACAAGAAATCTCAATTTCCTTGAGGAAATCATTGAGGCGGATCTCGCTTCAGGCAAGTGTGAGTCTGTAATGACCCGCTTCCCGCCTGAGCCGAACGGCTATCTGCATATCGGTCATGCCAAGAGTATCTGCATAAACTTCGGTCTTGCAAAGAAATACGGCGGTAAGACAAACCTCCGTTTTGACGATACAAACCCTGTAAAGGAGGATACTGAGTACGTAGATTCAATCAAAGAGGACATCAAGTGGCTCGGCTTCGACTGGGAGAACGAGCGCTATGCATCAGACTATTTCGACCAGCTTTATGAGTGGGCGGAACTTCTTATCCAGAAGGGCCTTGCATATGTAGATGACCAGACTCAGGAAGAAATCCGTGCAGGTCGTGGTACCGTTCAGGTGCCTGGAACAGAGAGCCCATATCGTAACCGTAGTGTAGAGGAGAACCTCAAGCTCTTCCGCGAGATGAGGGATGGAAAATACGCAGAAGGCGAGAAGGTGCTCCGTGCGAAGATAGACATGGCCCATCCTAACATGCTCTTCCGCGACCCGCTTCTCTATCGTATCCTTCATGCACACCACCACCGCACAGGAGACAAGTGGTGCATCTATCCTATGTATGACTACGCGCACGGACAGTCAGACAGTATCGAGAACATCACTCACTCGATCTGTACACTCGAGTTCGATGTACACCGTCCTCTCTATGACTGGTTCATCGACAAGCTAGAGATCTTCCCGTCACATCAGTACGAGTTCGCAAGACTCAACCTTACATACACAGTAATGTCAAAACGCAAGCTTCTCGAGCTTGTGAAGAACAACTTCGTAAGCGGCTGGGACGACCCTCGTATGCCGACCATCTGCGGTATCCGTCGTCGTGGTTATACACCGGAGTCAATCCGTATGTTCGCTGAGAAAGTAGGTGTTGCAAAGCGTGAGCAGCTCATCGACCTCCAGCTCATGGAATGGTGCGTACGTCAGGACCTCAATGAACGTTCAAACCGCTACATGGTAGTACAGGATCCTGTCAAGCTTACAATCACTAACTGGGAACCAGGCAAGGTAGAGTGGTTCGATGCACCTCTCAACCCTGCAGATCCTGAAGGACCGTCACGTAAGGTTCCTTTCACAGGTGAGGTCTACATCGAGAGAAATGACTTCATGGAAGAGCCGCCTAAGAAGTACTTCCGTCTCAAGCCAGATGGAGAGGTTCGTCTCAAGTATACATATATCATCAAGTGTCAGGAGGTTGTCAAGGACGCTGAAGGCAATATTGTTGAGATCAAGTGTACTTACGATCCTACATCCAAGCCTGGAGCAGGCGAGTGGCGTTCAGTCAAGGGTACTATCCACTGGGTATCTACCGAGCATGCAAAGGAAGTTGAACTCCGTCTCTATGACAAGCTCTTCACAGAGGCCCAGATGGGTCAGATCCCGGAAGGTGAGGACTACAAGAGCTATCTCAACCCTGAGTCTCTCGTACTTGCAAAGGGTTATGCAGAGCCGGCGCTTCTTGAGGATAACTCAGGCATCGCAGTTCAGTTTGAGCGCGTAGGATACTTCTTCAAGGATCAGGACAGTACACCTGACCACTATGTATTCAACAAGACAACTGCTCTCAAAGACAGCTTCAAGTTCTAATACTTGATACATATTATATAAGGAAGTGGCCCATGTGTGACATGAACCCCGAAAGTTAGACAAAAAACTTTCGGGGTTTTGTTATGTCTAAAAAATTAAAGAAACATGGCTATGCAGAACGATTGAAGTATATGCATATGCTTGAGGATGGTCTGAGCATCAATCATATCCATGTT
>JAFZGK010000124.1 GCA_017555445.1 Bacteroidales bacterium | reverse complement strand
GACTGGGATGACCTTCAGACACGACTTCATTCTTCAATCGAGTCAGCTTTTTCCAAGGGTGAAGGAACTATGGTTGTACGCAAGGAAGGGGAGAGCGGAGGCTCAGTGAAGGAATTCATCAACCGTTTCGAGGCTGACGGAATAACTTTCGAGAAGCCGGATGAATATCTTTTCAGCTTCAACAGCCCTCTTGGTGCGTGCCCTGTATGCGGTGGTCTGGGTCAGATAATCGGTATCAGCGAGGATCTGGTGGTGCCGGACAAGAGCAAGACTATCTATGACGGTGCAATCGCCTGCTGGAGAGGTGACAAGATGGGATGGTTCAAGGATCAGATTGTAAGGAACTCTACGCGTTACGGCATACCTATCTTCGAGCCTTACTGCAATCTAAGTGCAGATGTGAGGGAAAAGTTGTGGAACGGATGTCCCGCAGAGACTGAAGAGGATTCTATAATCGGACTCAACGAGTTCTTCAAATGGGTAGAGTCCAATAGATATAAGGTTCAGTATAAGTACATGCTCAGCCGTTATTCCGGCAAGACTGTCTGTCACTCTTGTGGAGGCAGCCGTCTCAGGAAAGAGGCTCTGTATGTGAAGGTGGGTGGAAAGACCATTCATGAGCTTCTGTGCATGAATGTCGCTCAGTTGCTTGATTTCTTTGAGAAGGTTGACCTCACTGAGTCTGAACATAAGATTGCAGACAAGGCGATTGCAGAGATTGTTTCGCGTCTGCAGTACATCAGCGATGTTGGTCTTGCATACCTTACCTTGAACCGTACATCCAATACTCTATCGGGAGGAGAAAGTCAGCGAATCAATCTCGTGACTGCGCTGGGAAGTTCTCTTGTAGGTTCACTATATATTCTTGATGAGCCGAGCATCGGTCTGCATCCTCGTGATACTGAACGCCTTATCTCTGTGTTAAAGCGTCTTCGTGACATAGGTAACACAGTGGTTGTCGTAGAACATGATGAGGAGATCATGAGAGCTGCCGACCTTCTGATCGACATAGGTCCTAAAGCCGGTGTCTTCGGAGGAGAAATCGTATTCAACGGTAAGATTGGTGACCCGGTGTCAGATGAAACCAATGCAAGGTCGCTTACGCTTCAGTATCTTAACGGAGAACGTAGCAGATATGTGCGCAGCAGACGCAAGTCTGATTATCATATTATGGTAGAGGGGGCGATGGAGCACAACCTGAAGGATATCAATGTGAAATTCCCATTGAATGTCCTGACTGTCGTGACAGGAGTCAGCGGAAGCGGTAAGTCTTCCCTTGTAGGAGATATTCTGTATCCGGCTGTGTACCGTCATCTGAATCAGGCAGGTTCCCCTCCAGGTACTTTCCGTGGACTTTCCGGCAATCTTGACCGTATAACTCAGGTGGAATATGTTGACCAGAATCCTATCGGAAAGAGCAGCCGTTCCAATGCTGTGACCTATCTTAAGGTGTATGATGAGATCCGAAAGCTTCTTTCTGACCAGCAATATGCGAAGATGAACGGCTTCACACCTTCACATTTCTCCTTCAATATCGAGGGCGGAAGATGTCCTGAATGTCAGGGAGAGGGATTTGTGAAGATCGGTATGCAGTTCATGGCAGATGTGAGCATGGTCTGCGAATCCTGTGGTGGAAAGAGGTTCAAGCCTGAAATCCTTGAAGTCAGGTATAAGGGACTCAATATCGATGATATCCTAAATATGAGTGTCGAGGAGGCGATCACATTCTTCAGCTCTCAGGAAGATGCGGCAGTAAAGAAGATAGCAGAAAGACTGCAACCTCTGGTAGATGTAGGCCTGTCGTATATTAAATTAGGTCAGAGCAGCAGCACCCTTTCCGGAGGTGAGAGTCAGCGTGTCAAGCTGGCTTACTTCCTCTCGCTCAACGAGACAGGGCCAAAATCAAGGCAGCAGAAGATCCTTTTCATATTTGACGAACCGACTACAGGTCTTCATTTCTATGACGTAGAGAAGCTTCTGAAGTCATTTGATGCCCTGCTTGCCAAAGGGCATACAATTGTCGTCGTCGAGCATAACCTTGATGTGATCAAGGCTGCCGACTGGATCATTGACCTTGGACCTGAGGCTGGTGACGGTGGCGGAAACCTTGTTTTTGCCGGTACACCTGAAAAAATTGCCTGCTGTAAGGAGTCGCATACAGCTTACTATCTGAAATAATCTTCTTCTGGCAAAGTGTCTTCCGGAAGATTGACCTCGATGAAATATAGGGCTGCGTCGTTGACTGGCTCGAAGGCCTCCATATAGACCAACCCGCTTCCCGGACCGGTCAGAATCAGCGTGACACCATGTCCGTCTTCATCGATGATGTAGTCATATACGCCTGCATTTCTATCGTCTTCCAGATATTCCAGTCCGATATCAAACGGGGTATTTGGTGGAAATACGTCACACCATAGTCTGATAGTGTCGCCTATGTTTCCATTGATGTATTTGTATTCAGGATAGGCTGAGAAACGAGGTGGTGCAAATTCGTTCCTGATGATACATGATGTTACAACCCCGCTGCCGTCTGTGCTTGAGCAGGTTATCAGACATTCTCCTTCGCTTGCAGCAGTAACCTTTCCTGACGGGTCAATAGAAGCTATGTCCGGGTCTGAACTCTCCCATATGAGTCTTTTGTTATATGCATGAGGCGGAAAAATGGCGGCCTCAAGTTCTTCTGACTTCCCCATATAGTCAAGCAGAACTCTTTCTTCTGACAGGATTATTTCTTGTACATAAGTGTGCAGACCGCCTTTTTCAACACGCCATATATCTTCGCAAAGTCCGTCATCGTCCGGACGTACTGTAATGTGGTAATGGCAGTTCCTCTCCACGTCCAGGCTGTTTAGACCGTCCCCAATGTAGAATCGGTAGACAAGTGGCTTGTCTGTGCAGAAAAGACTGTCGGAATGATATTCCATTTCCATTTCTATGTATGAACATAACTCTCTCCTGACGTCCGTCTCATCAAAGACTTTCTCCGTTTCTGACTCAGGACCATCTATTGAAAATCGCCCTTGCATATTTTCCAGCAGATACAGGCTGAGATCTCCGCTCATTCTGTCTGTGCCAGATATATTCAGAACGTCCGTATCTTCTCTTTCAAATCCGATATCGAAGCATTCTTTGCTTTCCGTTATCTTGCTGTCTTGAAATATGGCAGCATTCGCAGGGCAATTCCCGATCCTTATTTTCTGTACAGTCATTTCTACACCTTCTTTCAGTCCGCTTCTGTCGATTCTGATGCTGATTTTTGCCATCAGACGTTCGAGCCGTATCTCGACAGATGTGTCATCTTCAAGATAAATGTTTTCCATGACAGCACTCATCGCTATCCCTTGTTCATAATCGTATGGTGACGCCATACTGTATCTTGAATGCATCAGCTCTTCAAGTGTTTCAGTCTTTAATTCCTGATCAATATTGGCAGCTGCCACTATACAGTAGCTGCGTCCGGTCAACAGACGTGTAGACATGACTTTTTCCTGTCCGTCTGATATTGCCTCGAGTTTGCCGGTATCATTATAGACGAATATCCTTAAATTGTTAATGGTATCTTCGTCAGGCATTATTGAGCGACTTGTCATTCCGCTGCTCTTCAGCCTGATTGTAAGGACAGCCTTGTTCTCTCTTTCCATCTGCCGGCTGCATCCGGCAGACAGAACAAGCATTATGACTGTCAGAATCTGATTATATATTCTTCCTTTTCCCTCCATTCCGAAATCTTCACATTAGTACTCAATATTTCACAGCTGACCGGCACATCGGGGTTGTCTCCTCCTTTGCCGGTTATGGTTACGTCATAGATATATCTGGTGTTTCCTTTTACTCCGACTGCATCAGGTTGGCCGTTACTATTTCTCCCTATATCGATCGGCCAATAATATGTGACCCCGTCAATCACTCCCTCCAGAACCAATCTTGTAAATGGTGATCCTGGGCTCTCTTCCGGACAGTTGTTCGGATAGCATCTGAATCTGAAATCCAGTTCAAGACTTTGCCCCGATGCCAATGACCCTCCATGCCGGAGCAGCATTTCAGGTTCTTGCATTCCGGCCATGTCTCTGCCATTGATACCACCCATGTTTATTATCCTCTCGGGCATCATTGTGCCATCCGACGTCAAAGCACACTGGGCGTTGACATTGATCAAATATGCCCTCAGGTCATGGATCGTTGTATTCTTATAGGCTTTGTCACTGAAATCACAACGTACGGATCTGAGAATTACTTCTGCGCACAGACATGTCAGATCCATCCATATTGTCTGCTTACTGTCGGCACGCAGATGGCAGATGCCGCACATGACCGGATAATAATAGCTCTCATTTTCAAGAAACGCCCTATATTTCTCCAGCGCTTCGTAGGAATTTACCGATATCCAGTCTTCCTTGTTCCATTGTCCGTTAGCCACTACGAATGCAAGACGTTTTCCTTTGCGTGAAGCAGTTGTGACCTCGTAGCCATGGATCCAGTCTATCCTCTGATAAGAATCCAGTATCATCATTTCACCATCCTCAAACATGAATATATCCATATTCTTGACGGGAGGTCCTGACTGGCTCATTATCACTGACTTTGTTTCTATTTCATCATCGTCTGCCATGATCTCCTGGCAACCGCACACCAAGGCCGGGATGATAAAACGCAAGGTGCTTAGAACAAGCGGAGATTTTATGTAGTATGATAGACTAGAATAGAAGTTTTGAAGAAATCCCCGGCCTATGTATGCAGTCTTTTTCATGTAGTATTCTCAGAATTTCAATTGTATGCTTATACTTATTCCGTCTCCGTCCATCTTTTCATTGCGGAACGATGAGATCAGTCTTGTTCCAAATGCAATGTCTGCATATATCCCCTTCCATATCTTGATGAAGACTCCTCCGCCAACTTCAATGTCAGTGTGTGCTTTCATTCCGAAACACGTCCCTAATCTGATATAAGGCCCTTTATGACAGAAGGAAGGCCAGTAGAGTATAGATGCGCTTCCGGAGAACATCTCATTCCTGCTTCCGCTCTGATTTTCATATATCTTTTCGAATTCTTCATAGTGTTCCTTTTCTTCATCTTCATATCCTTTTATGAATTGAGATAAGGCGATTGAAACTGTTCCTCTTACTGACCACTTGGATGAGAAAGCATGTCCGATAGATAGTTCTGTCTGCTTTTCAATAATACCGGATGACACCACGATGCCAAAGGTACTCCCGTAATTCTGACTGCTGTTCTCTTTTCCAGATACGTTTGTACATATGAACAGTAATGCAATCACAAATTTCAACCGCCTCATCTTTTTTTTGCAAAACTATGCGGTCTCATCTGCAGGTTTGAGCGATTTCAAAAAAGATTCGTCTGATTTTTCTTTTTTTTACAGCTTTTACATTTTTTTTGAATGCGCCCAAATTTATTTATTTCTATATTTGTCTTGATGTAACGGAGAAATCTGATGGATGCAGTAATCACTTATGTAAACGGCAATGATCCTGTCTGGAAGCGGGATTATGAAAAATATACCAATATTCCGGTCATGGAAAAGAGATTCCGTGATTGGGGTACCTTGAAATATCTGCTCAGAGGAATTGAGACGAAGATGCCTTTCATAAGGAATGTATATCTTGTTGTGTCGCATCCTTCACAGGTCCCGGACTGGGCTGATACGGCAAATCTTAGGATAGTTCTGCATAAGGATATCATTCCTGAAGAATATCTTCCGGTATTCAACAGCAATCCGATCGAGATGCATCTTCACAGGATTCCCGATCTTGATGAAGAATATCTTTATTTCAATGATGATATGTTTCCTGTAGGGGACTTTGAACCGACTGACTTCTTCAGAGAAGGCAGGGGAGTGATTGGCATGTATTCTCATTTCATATCTTCCAATATGTATAAGAAGATATGCCGTAAGTCAGATCAGGTAGCAAGAAGATCTGCGGGAAAATCTACTTCAATCAGTTTCCTTCGCCCTCAGCACATCTGCTCACCGATGCGCAAAAGTATATGTGCGGAATTATATGACAGACATCTTCCTGAGGTTGTGGAGACTTCGCGGTGCAGACTGCGCTCGGAATCCAATGTGTGTCAGTATGTCTACCTGGACTATATGTATCATAAAGGACTGATAATTCCGGAAAAGATTTCTAACAGGCATTTTTCTGTAGCTGTTGTATCTGTAAGAAAGTTATATGATTTTCTCATGAATCCTGATAGAAAGATGGTCTGCATCAATGATGTGCATCTGAGTGAAAAGCGCTTCCAGCTTCTGCATACGACTATTGTTGCTGCCTTCGAAGCTAAGTTTCCGAAGAAGTCTAGATTTGAAAGATAACCTTTCATCATAAAAATGAATTAACCCCGGCCAGTGGTCGGGGTTAATCGTATCATGTCGGATAATTATGCTCCGAAGTTGTCGTAGAGAATGTTCTCTGGTGGTACTCCGAGTGAGTCGAGGAGGTTTACTACCGCGCCGACCATCATAGGAGGTCCACACATGAGGTAAAGTGCATCCTCCGGTGCCTCGTGGTTCTTGAGGTATGTCTCGAACATCACGTTGTGTACGAAACCTGCAACGTATGGTACTCCAGCTGCATCTGCCTCAGGATCCGGTCTGTCAAGTGCAAGGTTGAACTTGAAGTTAGGGAACTCCTTCTCGATTGCATGATAGTCATCAAGGTAGAATGCTTCCTTGAGTGCACGTGCACCATAGAAGAAGTTAACCTTGCGGTTAGTCTTCTCAGTGTGGAAGAGATGCATGATGTGGCTACGCATAGGCGCCATACCTGCACCACCACCGACAAAGATAAGCTCCTGCTCTGCAGGAAGATCCTTTGGAAGGAAGAACTCACCGTAAGGACCTGACATTGTAATCTTGTCACCTGGCTTGAGTGAGTAGATGTATGATGAACATACACCTGGGTTGACGTCAACCCACTTGCCGGCAGCTCTGTCAAACGGTGGAGTAGCGATACGTACGTTGAGCTTGATGATGTCACCCTCTGCTGGGTAGCAAGCCATCGAGTACGCACGTACTGTAGGAGTTGGGTTAACCATCTTGAGAGTTCTGAGGCCCATCTTCTCCCAATCCTCCTGGTACTGCTCATCTACATCGATGTCCTTGTAGTCTACAGTAACTGCTGGAACGTCGATCTGGATGTAACCACCAGACTGGAAGTTAAGGTGCTCACCCTCAGGAAGCTTCACTACGAACTCCTTGATGAATGTAGCTACGTTGTGGTTTGAAACAACCTCGCATTCCCACTTCTTCACGCTGAGTGCTGAAGCTGGAACCTCGATAGACATATCTTCCTTGATCTTTACCTGGCATCCGAGACGCCATTTAGCAGCAATCTGCTTGCGGTTGAAGAAACCTACCTCAGTAGGGAGAATCTCTCCGCCACCTTCGGTAACGCGGCATTTGCACTGTCCGCAGGCACCCTTACCACCACATGCAGATGGAAGGAAGATCTTCTGTTCTGCGAGCGTAGAGAGAAGGTTTCCACCAGGAGTCACCTCCACGATCTTGCTTCCCTCGTTGATGTTGATTTTTACTGTTCCTTCAGGTGTCAGCTTCGTCTTGATG
>JAFZGK010000123.1 GCA_017555445.1 Bacteroidales bacterium | reverse complement strand
CTCGGACAGATCCGCGACTGGATCGATGAAGGCCGCCCGTGCACTCCAGCAGCTGTCAAGGGTCAGGTGCATCCGATGCCGGAGATCCGCAAGGACTACCTTGACTTCCTTTTGAAGTATAAGGGTGACTGGTCTGACCTGAAGATCGCGATGGATGTTTCAAACGGAATGGCTTCACTTTTCGTGCGCGACATATTCGGTGACCAGCCGACATATATTTATGAGGATATGGATGGCCGTTTCCCTAATCACGAGCCGAATCCGCTTAATCCTAAGAATATTGTCGACCTTCAGAAGCTTGTTGCTGAGACAAAATCAGATATCGGTGTGATCTATGACGGTGATGCTGACCGTGTCATGTTCGTGGATGAGAACAGCCGTTTCATTTCACCTGACCTCATGATAGCAGTACTCGGTCACTATTTCCTTGAGGAAAGAGGTGAGAAGGGCTATGTCCATCAGGATATCCGCAGCTCGAAGGCAGTAGGTGAGTATCTTGCCCCTATGGGTGGTGTGATGAATACCTGGAGAGTGGGTCGTGCATACGCGGCAATCAAGCTTCGTGAACTTGACGGTGTATTCGGCGGTGAGCTTGCAGGCCACTATTATTTCCGTGACTTCTTCTACTCTGACAGCGGACTTCTCGCTTCGATCATTATCTTGAACGTGGTTGCTAAGATGAAGGCACAGGGAGTTTCGCTCAGCCAGCTCATTGGTCGCATCGAAAAATATCAGAACTCAGGAGAGATCAACTTCAAGCTTGAAGCAAAGAAGGAAGCTATGGATGCAGTACGTGACTACTTTATGTCGACTGAGAAATCTACTGCATATATGGACTTTGACGGTTATCGCGTAGAATTCCCTGACTGGTGGCTTAACATCCGTCCTTCAAATACAGAGCCTTATCTCCGTTTCCTCTGTGAGGCGACTTCTAAGGAACTCCTCGATGAAAAGGTTGCCAAGGTAAGGGAGATCGTAGCTCAGTTTGGTGGTAAGTAGGATGAACGTATATATCAGATACGTAATCTCAGCATTAGTTGCGCTTTGCGCATTGATTCTTTCTACAGAGACCAAGGGCCAGGTGAGGTTGGATACAGCTAAGACACAGCTGTCTATACCTCGTCCGGCTCTTGAGCCTGTAAAGTCTCTCATCAAATCGCCGACAGATGCAATAGATACGCTTGATACTGCGAATGAGCATATCAAGGTGGTTTTGTGTGCAAACAACACATGGTATTATTATAAGACTCCGGATTTCCAGCAAGATGTTGAACTGTTTGATGAGTATTGGGATGATGCAAAGTCCAATCCTTATGGCATCGAGCAGAAGGATCTTCCTGACCAATGGTCAATATGGCTTGTCGACAGCCTTGATCAGTATCATTATCCTTTTTTAGGAAAGGTTCACGTGAGGGGTAAGTTCGGAATGAGACGAGGCCGTCGCCATCAGGGAGTGGACCTGCCGCTCAAGACAGGAGATCCCATCTATGCTACATTTACAGGAAAGGTCAGGATGTCAAAGTATTTCGGAGCGTTCGGTAATATTGTAGTCATCAGGCATGATAACGGTATAGAGACCTTCTATGCTCATCTCTCGCAGAGAAATGTTGAGGTCGGAGATTGGGTGAATGCAGGTGATGTCATAGGTCTCGGAGGTTCGACAGGCCGTTCAACTGGTCCGCACCTTCATTTTGAAACTCGTTATAAAGGCTTTGCGTTTGATCCGCAGTGGCTTATTGATTTTGAGAAGGGTACTCTCCGTAAGCGTCTTTTTGTGTTGAAGAAGAAGTTCTTCAATATTTACAGCAATTACGAACAGGATTTTGAGGATGAGTTCAAGAATGCTGAAGAGGATAAAAAGGAAGATGCAGAGAGAGAAGCGATGCGCTGGTACACCATAAAGTCCGGCGACACCCTTGGCCGAATCGCGATCAACCACAATACTACGGTCAGTGAGCTTTGCCGTCTCAATGGCATGACTCGAACTACTACGCTCAAGATCGGTCGAAAGATCAGGGTGAGGTAGGGAGATGACATATAAAAATAAGCCGACAGAATGAATGAATTCTGTCGGCTTATTTTTATATGTCAGTTGTGGAATATTATTCCCACTCGATAGTTGCAGATGGCTTCGGTGAAAGGTCGTAGCAGACGCGGTTGACCTGTGGCACTTCTGCAAGGATACGGTCTGTAATCTTGAGGAGGATAGGCCATTCGATCTGCTCGATTGTTGCTGTCATGGCGTCGATAGTGTTGACGGCGCGGATGATTACAGGCCAGTCATATGAGCGTGCATTGTCACGAACACCTACTGACTTGAAATCAGGAATCACTGTGAAATACTGCCATACTGTCTTGTCGAGTCCTGCTGCTGCAAACTCTTCGCGGAGAATCGCATCAGCCTCGCGGAGAGCCTCGAGGCGGTCACGGGTGATTGCTCCAAGGCAACGTACTCCGAGACCAGGTCCTGGGAACGGCTGACGGTAAACCATCTCATGAGGGAGACCGAGCTCAACGCCGCATGCACGAACCTCGTCCTTGAAGAGCTGCTTCAAAGGCTCTACGAGCTCGAACTGAAGGTCGTCAGGAAGACCGCCTACATTGTGGTGTGACTTCACGACCTTTGCAGTCTTTGTTCCGCTCTCTGCGATGTCAGGATAGATTGTTCCCTGGCCGAGGAAATCGATACCGTCAAGTTTGCGAGCCTCTTCCTCGAATACGCGGATGAACTCTCCACCGATGATCTTTCTCTTCTGCTCAGGATCTGCAACGCCCTCGAGGAGACCGAGGAAACGGTCTGTTGCGTCAACATAGATGAGGTTTGCACAAAGCTGGTTTCTAAATACTTCTACGACATTCTCGGACTCGCCCTTACGCATGAGACCGTGGTTTACGTGAACGCAGTAGAGCTTGTCGCCGATAGCCTTGAGGAGGAGGGCAGCAAGAACAGAGCTGTCAACACCACCTGAGAGTGCAAGAAGAACCTTCTTGTCACCTACCTGCTGGCGGATGAGCTCCACCTGGTCGGCAACGAAGTTCTTCATGTTCCAGTTTGCCTCTGCCTTGCATGTGTCGAATACGAAATCCTTGACTGCAGCCTTGATTGCCTCTTCATCGTTCTCGAACTGAGCGAGCTTCACTTCGCAGAGGGCCTTGTCGTGACCTGCTGCCATGACAGGATAACCGGCTTCGTAGAGTTCAGGAAGCACATCGATTGCAACTCCGTCGATAATATTGTTAGGGCCACCGTTGATGATGATACCCTTTACATTTGGAAGAGCCTTGAGCTCTGCTGCCGTGATGTCATGCGGATGGATCTCGCTATAAACGCCTAACGCACGGATAGCCCTGGCTACCACTGTGTTCTCGTGGCTTCCAAGGTCAAGAATTACAATCATGTCCTGCTTCATAGTTTTCTTCATTATTTTTACGGCGCAAAAATAGAAAAAGATTAGAAAATATTTTATAAAAATATCTACTTTTGCAAATCTTTTTCGGACGGTTTTTCCGGACGTGAGGCTTTATGCCGTAAAATGAAAAAATAGAAGTTATGCAGGAAATTAGAAACATCGCAATCATCGCGCACGTTGACCATGGTAAGACTACTCTGGTGGACAGGATGATATATCAGGCGAGACAGGCTCGCGAACAGGAGAAGTTGGGAGAACTCATCCTTGACAACAATGACCTCGAAAGAGAAAGAGGTATCACTATCCTTGCAAAGAATGTATCAGTAATATATAAAGGTGTAAAGATCAATGTAATCGACACTCCGGGCCATAGTGACTTCGGAGGAGAGGTAGAGCGTGTCCTCAATATGGCGGACGGCGTCATTCTCCTTGTCGATGCGTTTGAGGGATGTATGCCGCAGACCCGTTTCGTGCTTCAGAAGGCTATCGAGATGGGTAAGAAGCCGGTTCTCGTAATCAATAAGGTTGATAAGCTGAACTGCCGTCCTGAGGAAGTTCAGGAAGAGGTGTTCGACCTTATGTTCACTCTTGGTGCGAACGAGGATCAGCTTGACTTCAAGACAATATATGGTAGTGCGAAGCAGGGCTGGATGTCAACTGACTGGCGTAACCAGACAAGCGACATTTCCGCACTCCTCGATACCATCCTTGAGGAAATCCCTGCGCCGAAGGTGAATGAGGGAACTCCTCAGATGCTTATCTCGTCACTCGAGTATTCTCCATACGTAGGTCGTATCGCGGTAGGCCGTGTGACCCGTGGCTCGCTCCAGACAGGCATGAATATCACGCTCTGCAAGAGATATGACATCCAGCAGAAGCAGAAGATCAAGGAACTCATGATGTTCGACGGTCTCGGCAAGGCGAAGGTGGATTCAGTTCAGTGCGGTGACATCTGTGCTGTTGTGGGTATCGAGGGCTTTGAGATCGGTGATACCATCGCGGACTTCGAGAATCCTGAGGCGCTTCCTCCAATCGAGGTTGACGAGCCTACAATGAGCATGCTCTTCTGCATCAACAACTCTCCGTTCTTCGGTCGTGAGGGTAAGTTCGTGACTTCAAGACATCTTAAGGAGCGTCTTGAGAAGGAGCTTGAGAAGAATCTCGCTCTCAGAGTGAAGCCAGGTCCTAATGCGGACTCGTTCATAGTTTACGGACGTGGTGTACTTCATCTTTCTGTCCTTATCGAGACTATGCGCCGCGAGGGATTCGAGCTTCAGGTGGGACAGCCTAAGGTGCTTGACAAGACCATCGGAGGTCAGCGTTGCGAGCCTATCGAGAACCTTACAATCGATCTTCCGGAGGAATTTGTAGGTAGAGCCATCGAGATGGTGACACGCAGAAAGGGTGCACTCATCCAGATGGAAGGAAGGGGAGACAGAACTCACCTCGAGTTCGATATTCCTGCCCGTGGACTCATGGGACTCAGAAGCAACCTTCTCACTGCAACTCAGGGTGAGGCTGT
>JAFZGK010000122.1 GCA_017555445.1 Bacteroidales bacterium | reverse complement strand
TCCCTACCATCGTCTTTATGTCAGCTGCGAGTGACGCTGCTGCAGATGCGGAGTTGCTGATGTCAAGCATGTAGAATCCGCTGAACGATCTGATCAGAGGTGCGATGTCCATCGTTTCTCCTTCGCCCATTTCCACCTGGAGTTCCGGCAGTTTTCCGATGAGCTTGAACATGGATGGGGAGATGTAGACCGCGCTCACTCCCTTATTTCCGGAGTATTTATTATAGATGTTTCTTCCTTCCTGCGCAGATGCTCCTACTGCGACCAGGAGCAGAACTGCAAGCATATATAACTTTTTCATATTCAATAATTTTCTTTTATCATTCGGAACTTGTTGTATCATCCTGAGCGTCAGCGAATGATTTCTTCACCTTTGCTCTAAACAGATTATTCTTCAAAGACATTAATTGTCCTATCGATTATATCTTTTGACTTGTCGGCCATTGCAAGCCCTTTCTGGAGACTGTCCGACATGGTGGCGAAAGCCTTCTCCAATTCTGCATAGGCAAGATAAGGGTCGTCAAAGGTGTCTTTCGGCTGGTTCTGCCAATTGACTATGCCCAGTGAGGTGCCTGCAAGAAGGGTTACGGCTGCAGCTGCGCCTATCCATCTCACTGTCCTGGTGCGGTCAGCGTCATTTTCAAGATCTTTTGCAATCTTATGCGCCTCCACGTGCTTTCCTATCCTTTCAGCGAAGCCTTCAGGAACAGCTGTCGCCTCGTCCGAAGAAACCGCTATCAGCTCCTCGAGACTCATATTCTCTATTTCCTTTATCGACTTCATATCCTTAATCTTCTTTTGAGGGTTTTTCTTGCTGTGCTCACCAACACTCTCACATGCACTTGCGATAGTCCGGTCATTTCCGCTATCTCTTTATAGTCAAGGCCTTCCATCGTTTTCATCTTCAGGACTCTGGCCTGCATGTCCGGCAGCCTGTCCATTTCTGTCATCAGGTTTTCCAGAAGGTCTTTCGAGACTGCCATGCTATCCGGAGGAGCCTCTTCTAGCGGAATCCTTTCATCGACCTGTTCCGCCTTCCTCACTGTCCTTCGTCTTATCCTGTCTATGCAGATATTTCTGAGGACAGATATGCCGTAGGCAAGAGGGTTGGACACTGCATTCAGACGGTGCTTTGACTCATATAACTTCAGGTACAGTTCCTGGACGGCATCTTCTGCCTCCTCGCGGGATTCGAGAATATGGAATGCAACCCGGTAGAACCTTTCTGCGTGAGATACCAATATGTTATCGAGATCATTCATTCGCTATTTCAATGAGATCAGCCACCTTTTGTGCACTTATGCTTCCGAAAAGGCATATAAGAGAATATTCTCCGGGGCTGAATATTACAAGGTCATCTATGCTGTCCCCGTCGTCGGCACAAGTTCCGTAAATGTTCAGGATATCCCCTTCGTCCTTGACTTCCATTATCTTTTCCGCTCTGTCAAGAATGTCCGTCATCCTCCTTGTGAAGGATTCTCTTTTGGACGGATCGGCATCTTCATAATCGAGAACCACAATCCTGCGAAGTTCGTCCATAAGCTCCAGAGCCGCTCTTTCTTCCTCATCCATAGAGGCATTGGCTATCATCCTGATGAGTCCGAGACCCAGTCCACCTATTGAGACAGATTCAAAACCTTCTGCCAGATTGTATTCCCTTATGAGATCTGTCACAGCTCCGGAATTCACTTTCTTATGTGCGGCTTCCTTCTTTATGGCCGCAGCTGTTTCCGCATCTTTCTTTCCTGCTGAGGATGAACAAGCAGTCAGTCCCGTTCCCCCTGCCAATACGACGATGAGCAATATTGTTATGAGCTTTTTCATACTATCAAAATCTGTTATGTCCGTTTTCATGTTTCTTTGGTTTTAAGTCCGTTGTTTTTGAGCGCTCACCTTTATAGACGCACTGCCGGGGAATTTGTTAACGGCAAATTTATATTTTTGCTACCGATGCTACAAGAAACGGTCGATTTTTGGCACAACGGTCACCAAAACAGCCGTTTTGCAATAAAAAGTGAAGCGATGCTACAAGAATATGTGTTTTCTTGTAGCATCGCTTCTTATGATGTTCCTATTGGATATTACTCCTTGCGCTCGGCTGTCGAGTTGAGGAAGAGTTCGTCCATCTGCTCCTGGTCGATGTATGAAGGAGAATCGATCATCACGTCGCGGCCCTGGTTGTTCTTAGGGAATGCGATGTAGTCACGGATTGTCTCCTGGCCACCGAAGAGCGAGCATACGCGGTCGAATCCGAACGCAAGACCGCCGTGTGGAGGAGCTCCGAACTTGAATGCGTTGATGATGAAGCCGAACTTGTATTCTGCGTCCTCCTTGCTGATGCCGAGAACCTCGAACATACGCTCCTGCATTGCTGCTTCGTGGATACGTATAGAACCACCACCGAGCTCAGTACCGTTGAGAACGAAGTCATATGCGTTAGCACATACCTTCTCGAGGTCTTCCTTCTTGTCGCTATAGAAAAGCTCAAGGTGCTCTGGCTTAGGAGCTGTGAACGGATGGTGCATAGCATAGAAACGCTGAGTCTCGTCGTCCCACTCCACGAGAGGGAAATCAACCACCCAGAGAGGTGCGAAGTTGAACGGATCACGGAGACCGAGGCGGTTACCCATCTCGATACGGAGTACTCCGAGCATGTTCTGAGTCTTTCTCTTTGCACCGCAGAGAACGAGCATCATGTCGCCCTTCTTTGCTCCAAGGCGGTCTGCAACTGCCTGAAGCTGCTCAGGGGTGTAGAACTTGTCGATTGATGACTTGATGCTGCCGTCCTCGTTGAGCTTGATGTAAACGAGTCCCTTTGCACCCACCTGAGGTCTCTTAACCCACTCTGTGAGCTCATCGATCTGCTTGCGAGTATAGTTTGCTGTGCCCTCAACATTGATTGCACCGATATAGTCAACACCATCGAACACTGAGAATCCACAGCCCTGAACGAGGTCTGTAATCTCATGAATCTTCATGTCGAAACGGATATCCGGCTTGTCCGAGCCATAGAAATCCATTGCATCGTACCAGCTCATACGTGGAATGCGCTCAGCGATCTCCACGTCGAGTACGTTCTTGAAGAGGGTTCTCATCATGCCCTCGAATGTGTTGAGCACATCCTCCTGCTCTACGAATGACATCTCGCAGTCGATCTGAGTGAACTCTGGCTGACGGTCAGCACGAAGGTCCTCGTCACGGAAGCAGCGTACAATCTGGAAGTAACGGTCATAACCGGCAACCATAAGGAGCTGCTTGAATGTCTGTGGAGACTGTGGGAGAGCATAGAACTGACCTGGGTTCATACGCGATGGAACCACGAAGTCACGAGCTCCCTCTGGAGTAGACTTGATAAGATATGGAGTCTCGATCTCAAGGAAGTTCTGAGCGTCGAGATAGTTGCGCACCTCGTGAGCGATCTGGTGACGGATCTTGAGGGCTCTCTGGAGAGGTCCTCTTCTGAGGTCAAGGTAGCGGTACTTTGCTCTGAGCTCCTCACCACCGTCGCTATCTTCCTCGATTGTGAATGGAGGAGTGTTGGCCTTATTGAGGACCTTGATTTCGCTGAGGCTGATCTCGATGTCTCCAGTAGCCATCTTAGCGTTCTTGCTCTGACGCTCGATAACCTCTCCGGTCACCTGGATAACCCACTCACGACCAAGGCTTGAAGCTGTCTCAACGAGCTCTGCAGCTGCATGCGCATCCACAACAAGCTGAGTGATGCCATAACGATCGCGAAGGTCAACGAAGGTCATACCTCCGAGCTTTCTTGACTTCTGTACCCATCCGGCCAATGTAACTGTCTGGCCGACATTTTCAATGCGGAGTTCTCCGCAGGTATGTGTTCTGTACATATATTGTTGTTTTATATTTTCCTAAAATCTGACAAAAGTAGTCAAATTATATGGAATTCAGAACCTTTGTACCCGACAATTATGTTCTTTTGAATCGGATTTAGCGGGAAAGAAACTATATTTGCGGAGATTTAGATTTGATTTGTATGGAAGTTAGAGCGAAGAAGGCCCTTGGCCAGCATTTTTTGACAGACCTGTCGATCGCACAGAGAATTGCGGAGGCACTTATTGTTCCGTGTCCGGGAGCAGAGGTGCAGAACGATGCATCCAACCCTATGCCTGCACTGGAGATCGGTCCGGGTATGGGTGTGCTTACACAGTATGTCCTTCAGAGACCGGAAGTGGATCTGAGAATGGTGGAAATCGACACAGAATCTGTTGATTATCTGCTTGTTCACTTCCCGCAGGTGAACGGAAAGCTCATAGAAGCCGACTTCCTCAAACTCAAGCTCGAGCAGTTCTTCCCAGGTCAGTTCTGCGTCATCGGAAACTTCCCTTACAACATATCGTCTCAGATCTTCTTCAAGATTCTGGACTATAAGGAGCAGGTGCCGCAGGTGGTCTGCATGATCCAGAAGGAGGTTGCCGAACGTATCGCCGAGAAGCCAGGAACAAAGACATACGGAATCCTTTCTGTGCTTCTTCAGGCATGGTATGACATCGAATATCTGTTCACTGTGGGCGAAGGCGCATTCAACCCGCCACCAAAGGTAAAATCAGCCGTCATCAGACTTGTCCGCAATTCACGCAAGGAGCTCGGTTGTGACGAGGCTCTCTTCAAGACAGTCGTGAAGAC
>JAFZGK010000121.1 GCA_017555445.1 Bacteroidales bacterium | reverse complement strand
GAACACCTATGAGAAGGGTCTTACTTATGCTTATCGTGACCGTAAGAACAAGAAGCGCACATTCCGCGCACTCTGGATCCAGAGAATCAACGCAGCCGCACGTCAGTACGGTATGACTTATTCTCAGCTCATGGGTCGCATCGCAAAGCAGAACATCGGTCTTAACCGTAAGGTTCTTGCAGACCTTGCCATGAACAACCCTCAGGCATTTGAGGCTGTTATCAATTCTGTAAAATAGTTTAAGCTGATGAGCTTGAAGGAGTTATACCACAATAAATGGGTGAGATTCGGCTTTTGGGCTGTTCTCTACATTGTGTGGGTGATATGGCTCGGAAACTATTGGTGGCTCTTCGGACTTATTCCGATTTTCGATGGACATATCACCAGAAAGGTGAAATGGCTGTTCTGGAAGAAGGATTATAAGGAAGGAGAAAAGAGAAACTCGCTTTTAGAATGGATTGATTCCATAATATTCGCAGTAGTCTTCGTTACTTTCATCAATACGTTCTTTTTCCAGGCCTTCAAGATTCCTTCATCTTCTATGGAGAGTACGCTTTATACAGGTGACCACCTGTTCGTAAGCAAGCTCGCATATGGTCCCAAGATGCCTCAGACGCCTCTGACCATACCTTTCACACATAATGTCATCGGAAGAAAGGAGTCATATTCGACTCTTATTCAGAGTGACTACAAAAGGCTCAAGGGCTTTGGAAAGGTCGAGGAAGGAGATTGTGTGGTATTCGCTTTTCCTCACGGAGACACAGTGTTCGTTCGCGAACCGGCCGCAGACTATTACTCGATCATCAGGACATACGGACGCGATTATGCGTACAAGATGTACGGAGATGTGAAGGTAAGGCCTTCTGACAAGAAGGACCATTATGTCAAAAGGTGTGTTGCCGTAGCAGGAGACACTCTCGAGATCAAGGGTGGACAGGTATATGTCAATTCCGTTCCGCAGGAAGTCTGGCCTGGTGTGCAGAACACATACAAGGTCGTGACGACAGGACAAAGGATAAACCCGGTAAATCTGGACAAGCTCGGAATCAATGTTTCCGAACTCTGGTATGACCAGCAGCTTCCAGGCTATCCGGCGATGCCTCTGACAGCGGAAATGCTCTCGAAGGTAGAAGCATTTTCAAATGTGGTTTCAGTGACTCAGAACATAGATGTATGGCCGGCCGATTATCCGGATTCGGAAAAGACAATCTTCCCGTTCTCGCCTGACTACAGATGGACAAGGGACAATTTTGGTCCGCTATGGATCCCTGAGAAGGGAGTTACTGTAGAGCTCAAGATTGAGAATCTACCGCTTTATGAAAGGATAATCACTTCATATGAAGGCAATGAACTCGAAGTAAAGGACGGCAAGATCTATATAAACAAAGAAGAGGCTCATAGCTATACTTTCCAGCAGGATTATTACTTTATGATGGGAGACAACAGGCACAATTCTCTCGACTCAAGATACTGGGGATTCGTACCTGAAGATCATATCGTCGGAAAGCCCGCATTGATCTGGCTCTCAATCGATGGGAACAAGAGTTTCCCTAAAAACATAAGATGGCGCAGGTTCTTCAAATTTGTGTAAAATTTTGCAATTGCAATTTTTTTATGCGATATTTGCAGCCCGCTAATAATGAATTAATTAAAAAAGTTATATACAATGGCAAAGGTTTGTCAAGTTACAGGAAGAAAGAGAATGGTAGGAAACAACGTTTCCCATTCTAAGAGACGCACAAAGCGCGTCTTCGCCCTTAACCTCAAGACCAAGAAGTTCTGGTCTGAGGAGGAGCAGAGATTCATCACACTTAAGGTGTCTTGCAAGGGTATGAGAACAATCGAGAAGAATGGTCTCGACGCTACTATCAAGGACGCTCAGAAGAAAGGATTTATTAACCTTGTTTAATTTTTCGAATTATGGCAAAGAAAGCTAAAGGTAACAGGGTGCAGGTCATCCTTGAGTGCACTGAGCAGAGAGAGAGCGGTGTACCAGGTATCTCAAGATACATCACAACTAAGAATAAGAAGAACACAACTCAGCGTCTCGAGCGTAAGAAGTATAACCCATTCCTCAAGAAGGTTACTCTTCACCGCGAGATCAAATAATTAGGAGGAAATAAGAAATGGCAAAGAAAGCAGTCGCAACCTTCAAGGCCGGTACACTCAAGAAGATGGTTAAGTGTATCCGCATGGACAAGTCTCCAAAGACAGGAGCTTATGTTTTCACAGAGGAGCTTGTTGAGGAAGACAAGGCTAAGGATTTCTTCGCAAAGAAATAATTTCCTTGTGATTCTACAAAAGAACGGCACAGTTGAATCTTTTCAGCTGTGCCGCTTTTTTTATACATCGAAAAAATGTAAATTTGCGAGTTAAACCGATTGAATATGGGTATTTTCGATAAAGGAGTCAAAAAGACAAACAGAAGTTTCTTCGAGAGGCTTTCAAGGGCGATTGTTGGAAGGACTGAGGTAGATGAAGATGTGCTTGATGCAATTGAGGAAGCGCTTGTCGCTACGGATATGGGAGTTGACACTTCACTCAGAATCATTGAGAGTCTTGAGGAGAGGGTCAGCCGCGACAAATATATGAATATGGATGAACTCGTCGATATTTTGCGCGACGAGATTGCCCATCTTCTCAATGTCAAGGATGGTGAGACATCAGACGATGCAGTCGTTCCTTTTGACTTCTCAAAGAAGCCATATGTCATCATGGTTGTAGGAGTGAATGGTGTGGGAAAGACAACCACTATCGGAAAGCTCGCAAGCAGTCTCAAGGCTCAGGGAAAGAAAGTTGTTCTCGGCGCAGCAGATACATTCCGCGCGGCAGCAGTGGATCAGCTTACAATCTGGTCTGAGCGTGCAGGAGTTGATCTCGTTAAGCAGGGAATGGGAGCAGATCCAGCCTCAGTAGCCTTCGATACAGTCAAGTCTGCTGTTGCAAAAGATGCAGATGTGGTCATCATCGACACGGCAGGTCGTCTTCATAACAGAGTCGACCTCATGAATGAGCTTACAAAGATCCGTAATGTGATGAGGAAGGTCGTGCCTGACGCACCGCATGAAGTGCTTCTCGTACTCGACGGTTCGACAGGTCAGAACGCATTTCAGCAGGCCAAGGAGTTCGCAAGAGCTACGGATATCACTGCTCTCGCTGTCACAAAGCTTGACGGAACTGCAAAGGGTGGAGTAGTTGTCGGCATCGTAGACCAGTTCCGTATTCCTATCAAGTTTGTGGGTATAGGTGAGGGAATAGATGACCTGAAGGTTTTCAACAAGAGAGAATTCGTAAGTTCGCTCTTTTCAAAGGAAGATTTAGAATAATCAAAGAAAAACAGATATATGAAGATTTCGTACAATTGGCTCAAGGACTATCTTGAGTGTGACCTTTCACCAGAGGCGGTTGCAGAAGCCTTGACCTCTATCGGTCTTGAAGTAGATGCTCTCGAGCAGGTGGAGGAGATTCCGGGAGGACTTGCCGGAGTTATCGTGGCAGAGGTTGTAGAGTGTGTCGATCATCCGGATTCAGACCATCTCCATGTTACAAAGTTGAACACAGGTGCTCCTGAGCTTCTTCAGGTAGTATGTGGTGCTCCGAACGTAGCTGCAGGCCAGAAGGTTCTTCTCGCTACAGTAGGAACTGTACTTGGTGAAGACTTCAAGATCAAGAAGTCAAAGATCCGTGGCGTAGAGTCATTCGGTATGATCTGCGCCGAGGATGAGCTCGGAATCGGAGAGTCTCACGACGGAATCATGGTGCTCGAGCCTGAGACTCCTGTAGGAATGGATGCAAAGGACTATCTCGGTCTTGCAACAGATGCCATCATCGAGATCGGACTTACTGCGAACCGTGTGGATGCTGCTTCGCATATCGGTGTGGCAAGAGACCTCTATGCATATCTCAAGCATAACAATATCCCATGCAGCTTCAAGCTCCCTGATGTTTCAGCTTTTGCTGAGGGTGAAGGCGAGGCTATTCCTTTTGAAGTTGTTGCAGCTGACGGTGCACCGCGTTATACAGGTACAACCATCAAGGGCGTGAAGGTTGCTGCATCTCCGGAGTGGCTCCAGAAGAAGCTTCTTTCTATCGGACTCCGTCCTATCAATAATGTGGTGGATATCACCAACTTCGTTCTTCATGAGATCGGACAGCCGCTCCATGCATTCGATGCTGCCAAGATTGCAGGAGGCAAGGTGGTCGTTCGTAGAGCGGAAGAAGGAGAGAAATTCGTTACACTCGACGGTGTGGAGCGTACTTTGAGCGCAGCTGACCTCATGATCGCAAACATAGAGAAGCCGATGTGCCTTGCAGGTGTGTTCGGCGGAGAGGAATCAGGCGTTACTGAAAACACTGTGGATGTATTCCTCGAGAGTGCATATTTCAACCCTGTTTCAATCAGAAAGAGCTCGAAGAGACATGGTCTCAAGACAGATGCATCGTTCCGTTATGAAAGAGGCGCCGATCCGCTCGTATGTGAGTATGCTGCAAAGCGTGCCGCCCTCCTTATCCAGGAGCTTGCTGGCGGACAGATTGTAGGAAAGATGCAGGTAGCTTCTTCTGAGGGTATCGGTAAGAAGATTGTCGATCTTGACTATGACCGCATAGAGGCATTCGTAGGCAAGAAGATCGGTCATGACGTGATCGAGAGCATTCTCGAAAGCCTTGCATATGAGTTTGTAGAAAAGATGGAGAATGGTGCCAAGGTTGCTGTTCCGTCATATATGATCGACGTATATCGTGAGTGTGACATCGTAGAGGAGATTCTCCGAATCTACGGATATAACAATATCGAGCTTCCACAGGCAATGAGAATGTCTGTGAACGCACCTCAGAAGCCTGAACCTGAGCAGGTAAGGACAGCGGTTTCGAACTTCCTCGCTGCAAACGGCTTCGTAGAGACAATGAACAACTCCCTTACAAAGTCTGATTACTATTCTAAGCTCAAGACATTCCCAGAGGAGAGATGTGTAAGAATCATGAACCCTCTCAGCTCAGACCTCAATGTAATGAGACAGACCCTTCTTCTCAACGGTCTTGAGGTGGTTGCATATAACATCAACCGTCAGATCACAAACATCAAGACATTCGAGTACGGTTCAGTATACTCATTCAATCCTGAGACAGACGGCAAGACCCTCGCATCATATGAGGAGCATGCATGCTATGCTCTCTTCATGAGCGGTCAGCCGGACAAGTCATGGAGAGTGGATCCGGGCAAGGGCAATTATTTCCAGCTCAAGGGCTACCTTGAACTCCTCCTCAAGCGTTTCGGATGCGATATCTACTCTCTTGAGACAGAGGCTGCACCTGCAGACCTTTTCTCTGAGGGACTTTCATACTCGCTCCCTGGCACACGTCAGCCGCTTGCTGTGATGGGTACAATCTCACCTGCAAGACTCAAGCAGTTCGGTATCAAGCAGCCTGTATTTGCAGCTGAGATCAACTGGCCTGCACTGCTCGAACTTGTAAAGAGAAACAAGATCAAGTACAAGGAACTTCCTAAATTCCCTGAAGTGAGACGCGACCTCGCTATCCTCCTTGATGAGTCAGTGACATTCGCTGACCTCCGCAAGAGTGCATTCCGCGTAGGTAAGAAACTTCTCAAGCAGGTAGGACTCTTTGACGTATACAGAGGAGACAAGATCGCAGAAGGCAAGAAGCAGTATGCTCTCAGCTTCGTTCTTCAGGACCTTGACAAGACTCTGACAGACAACGATGTGGAAAAGGTGATGTCAAAGCTTCTTTCTACATTCCAGAACGAATTCGGAGCAGTACTCAGATAAAGATGTACAAGTTTCTCAGGAATACCGCTATTTTGATGGCAGCGATTGTGGCTTTACTCTCGTCATGTGCAGATAAGGACGAGAGCAAGGTCATTCCGCGTGGTCAGCTGGCGAAGATATATGCCGAGATGCTCGTGACTGATCAATGGATCACCTCAACTCCAGGAGTAAGATTGATAGCTGACACATCTCTCGTCTATCAGCCTATTCTTGAGAAGTATGGATATGACCGTGATGATTATCTCAGGAGCGTAGATGTATATATGGATGACCCTGAGAGATTTTCACGCATCCTCAGAAAATCAGCAGAGATAATAGGAAAGCAGATCAAGGATGCAGAGAAACGTCTTGAAGAATATAACAGACTGGCGGCGCTTCCGAAGGTCAATGTGAATATAGATTTCAAGGAGTTCTTTCCATACATCAAAGATGAGCCATATGTCCATTATTATGACAGCCTGACCTTTGAACCGGACTCTACACTGATGATATACAGACTCGTACCGGTGGAGTTGCGGGATACACTTTTTGATGGTGTGAAGATCATCGTGAAGACAGATACGCTCAGCAGGAAGGATACTCTTGACAAGGTGATGGAAGCAGAACCGGAGAAGAAGTCAGACACGCTCAGAATGATAAAGGCCACCAGGCTCATCAAGGCAGATAATCCATTGACAGGTAAAAGAAAATGGGAATCAGAAAAATAGCGGCGTCATATGTCTATGCGACAGACGCATTCGAACCTATAAGAAACGGCTTCGTCGAATATGACGAGACAGACGGAACCATAATCCGTACCGGTGTCTGCGAGGAAGGAGAAGAAGTCCTCGAAGGCGCACTTGTGCCCGGCTTTGTCAACGGACATTGTCATGTCGAGCTTTCTCATCTGCACAAGAAGTTTGTAAAAGGTACAGGTATGGCCGGTTTCATCGACCAGATCAACGCATTGCGCGACTGGGCAGGAAAAGAGAAGAAGCAGGAACTGGTCAAGGAGTGGATGGACAGGATGTGGGAAAGAGGCGTATCGGCTATGGCTGACATCAGCAACGATGACTCTTCCTTTGATGTGAAGGCATCCCATCCGCTCTATACGAGAACCTTCCTTGAGGTTTTCGGAAGCGAACCGGAAATGTGTGAAGGAGTCATGAAGGAGGTTACAGAGCTCAATGCGGTGGCAGATGCTGCCGGTATCGACGCAGCTCCTACTCCTCATTCCTGCTATACCATGAGCCCTCAGCTCTTGAGTGCATCTGCGGCTGCAGGACTCGAAAGAGGCTGGCTTTCATACCATTCTCAGGAAAGTCAGGAGGAGGAAGATCTGCTTCTTACAGGTAGTGGTGCGATGTACGAGAACAGAAAGCGTTCCGGCATGAGCACTCCTCCTGTGACAGGAGAATCCTCACTTAAATATTTCATCTCGAGACTGGCGGAAGCGAAGCCGGCTCCATATGAGGAGAATATACTTCTGGTGCATAATGTCTGTCTTCAGCAGGATGATATTGATGCAGCAAGAAAGGTGATGAAGAATGTATATTGGGCTATATGTCCATTATCCAATATATTCATTCACAATGCCTTGCCTCCTGTCGGACTTATGAGGGCGAATGCCCTTGATATAATTGTAGGTACCGATTCGCTTTCAAGCAATGACGACCTTGATATTGTAAAGGAACTTGCATGCATCCATGCCAATTTCCCTGAGGTAGCTATGTCAGAAATCCTCAAGTGGGCATGTCTTAACGGAGCGCGTTTCCTGGCCAAGGACGATGTTCTCGGAAGTCTTGCTGAAGGCAAGAAGCCGGGCATAGTATTGGTGAAGAATGTGGATGATGACGGATTTGTAACAGAAAAGAGTGTTTCTGAAAGAATAATCTGATATGTTGCACTTTGATGACATAGTGTTCGGACCTATATTCAGTCGCAGACTCGGGTCTTCCCTTGGAGTGAACATTCTTCCTTCAAAGGGTAAGCTCTGCAACTTCGACTGCATTTACTGCGAGTGCGGATGGAATAAGGATGGAATCAGTGACAAGGTCTTTCCGCGTCTGGCTCATGTCGAGGCAGCATTGGAGGAAAAGATGTCAGCTGCAGCTGCAGAGGGCACTCCTGTGGACTCGATCACTTTTTCCGGTAACGGTGAGCCTACAATGAATCCTGATTTCCCTCAGATTATCGATGCCACTCTCAGACTTCGTGACCGATACTTCCCGGAGGCAAAGGTGTCTGTACTTTCAAATGCTACGCTGATTGGCCGCAAGCCGGTTGCAGAGGCGTTGATGAAGGTGGATAATCCTATACTGAAAATCGATGCCGGATCTGACGATGCCGTACAGAAGATAAATAAGCCGGTAGGACATTATAGACTGGAAGAAGTGGTGGAAAATCTGAAGGCATTCAAGGGCAACTTCATCCTTCAGACAATGTTTCTGAAATCTGATGAAGTCGATACGACCTCACCGGAAATTCTGGGAAGGTGGATAGAGATGGTGAGGGAATTGAAGCCTAGGGAGATAATGGTATACACCATTGACCGTGAGACTCCTGACAAGACATTAGGAAAATATACAGTCGAGGAGATGACTGCATTGGTGCAGCCCTTGATTGACGAAGGATTCAAGATACAGGTAAGAGGATAATGAGGACTGTAATACAGAGGGTGCAGGAAGCATCGGTGAAAGTTCCTGCAGAAGGATATGAGGCAGCGATCGGCAAGGGACTCCTGGTTCTGGCAGCGTTCATAGATGAAGACACCGTCGAGGATCTTGAGTGGACTGCAAGAAAGATTGCGGCCATGCGCATCTTCGATGATACTGAAGGAGTAATGAATCTTTCTGTCAAGGATGTGGATGGAGAAGTGCTGGCTGTGAGCCAGTTTACATTGTATGCCTCTACCGTAAAAGGGAATCGTCCATCTTATATCAAGGCGGCAAAGCCGGATGTCGCCATACCTTTATATGAAAAGTTCCTCTCTCTGCTGGAGGAGCACTTGGGAAAACCGGTGAAAAAAGGTATATTTGGAGCAGATATGAAAGTCGGACTTGTGAATGACGGTCCGGTCACGATAATAGTTGATTCGAAATTGAAATTTTAATATTATGGATTTTTTTAGCAAATATGGTTATACTCTCGATCCGGAGAGCATGAACAGGAACCTTGGTATCATCGCTTCCAACCTTGATGCATCGGCTTCCGTGCAGGTCTATAAGGACTGCTTTTCTATGATGGACCTTACGACTCTCAAGACTGATGACACTCCTGCATCAGTGACTAAGCTCGTGAATAAGGTAAACAATTTTCATGAAACATATCCTGAATGGCCTCTTCCTGCATCTCTTTGTGTATATCCGAACTTTGCTGCAGTGGTTGACCAGGCAAGAAAGTGTGACGTTAACATCACTGTCGTTTCAGCATGTTTCCCTTCATCACAGAGTTTTCTTGAGGTAAAGCTCAGAGAATGCGAACTTGCAGTGGAGCAGGGTGCTGATGAAGTGGATATCGTATTGGCTCTCAATGCATTCCTTGCAGGCGACTATGAATCGGCAGCCAATGAAATCCGCGAGGTGCGCAGAGTGATCGATGCAGTAGCCGAGAAGCAGGGCAGACATGTACATCTCAAGGTAATTCTCGAGACAGGACTTCTCAAGACTTCTGAGAATATTGCTACAGCTTCATTCCTTGCTATGGAGGCAGGCGCAGACTTTATCAAGACTTCTACAGGAAAGGTTGATATCAACGCAACACCAGCAGCTGCATATGTAATGTGCGAGTGCATCGCCAAATATCATGCTGCTACAGGAAAGAAGATCGGTTTCAAGCCGGCAGGTGGAATTTCTACTGCAGCTGATGCCCTCTGCTATTACAGGATCGTAGATACAATCCTCGGAAAGGAATGGCTCAACAAGAACCTCTTCCGTTTCGGTGTAAGCCGTGTAGCTAACAGCATCCTGTCAGCAGTTGAGGAGAAATCAGTAAGCTATTTCTAGAATTCAGAAGATTTGGTGCCAAAAAACATTAAATTTTGACCCTATACAATGCTCTGCAGATGTCTGCAGGGCATTTTTTTTCAAATAGCCGCGTAACTTTTTTTTACGCGGATAAATCTCGGGAACTTTGCCCTCGTAACATTAAAAGTAATAGTTATGAGAGGTAAAATCACAATGATGCTCTTAGCGGTCTTCTTGACTGCATGCAGCAAGGAAGGGAAGGTTTCAGCAGGTCGTGACCTTGATTATGACTACGGTAAGGATCTTCCCCATGATGAAATTGTTCTGGGGGACAGACTGGAGAACCCTTACAAGACAGAGAACATTACTAAAGCACTTCAATCCTTGTATCCGACAAAGGCAGACCGAGTCGATATCAAGGCGACTGACCTTTATGTCCGTTTCCTTCCTTCGGATGAGGAAGAATATGAAATCCTCACTGCTTTGGGACTGAATCTTACGGACTATCCGTTGGATTATGAGATTCTTGTGGATGGTGACTGGTATCATGATCCTGAGATCGCTGATGGTAACGTTACATGGCAGTATGCAGTAGTACCTCCGGATTTTGATTTCCCGGATGTCAGATATGAGATAATCGATGAGTGCTATATCTCAGATAATGCTGCCGGTACGAGATCGGATGGTATAGATTGGGATGCTGTGGAGAGAGAAGCGTTCATCATGACCGGCAACGCAGGTATGCTGTCATCAGCAGATACAAAAGCAGGAAAGAAAGATAAGACCGTACCATCAGGAAGAATTACAATCGTGGATGCGGGGCTGAATGGAGGTAATCCGACAGGAGTGGCAGGAGTACGTGTCTCATGCAATACCTTCGTGAAGTTTGACGAGGCATATACTGATGAGAACGGCTATTACAGCATGGATAAGAAATTCTCGGCCGACCTCAACTATAAGCTTGTATTCAAGAACAAGAAAGGTTTTGCAATCGGTGTCAACCTGGTCCTTGTTCCTGCGTCTGTATCCACATTGGGAAAAGCCGGCCCGGAAGGAGTGAACATGACTGTCACAGAAGACTCTGAAGACAAGCTTTTCAAACGTTGCGTGGTCAATAATGCCGTATATGACTATCTGAACAGGTGCGGGGAGAACGATATGGACATCACATTCCCACCATCGGATCTCAGGATATGGATATTCCATAACCTGCGTTCAAGCAGTGCAGTGATGCTTCATCACGGTGCCGTGATTGACAATGAACTTTTCAGAAAATATCTGGGTGAATTTTCTCCACTAATCAAGTTCCTTCTGCCGGACCTGACTCTGGGCCTGAAGGATGACGAGACCTATGCTGACATATATTCTTCGACCTGCCATGAACTGGCTCATGCAAGCCATTTCGCCAAGGTCGGCAGAGAATATTGGGAAAAATACATCTGCTACATAATCGAATCTTTCGTGAAGTCGGGAGGAATTACCTATGGTGACGGTACTGGAGAACGTGCAGGTTATTGTGAAGTAGGTGAAATGTGGGGATATTATCTTGAAAGCAAGATGTATAAGGACCGTTACGGCGGAGACTTTCCGACATTCGGAAATTCCTTCTGGTTCAAGCCTCAAGTTTTCCGATATCTGGATGAAAGGGGCATGACGTGCTCGGATATCCTGTCGGTGCTGACTGATGAGGTCCATACCAAGTCAGACCTGCAGCATGCTCTGATCAAGGCCTTTCCTGCAAGGAAGACAGTCATAGAACAGGCTTTTGACAGGTATTGATATGAAATGGAAAGCTATAATGGCAGCTCTTGTATTGGGCCTGCTCCAGGGACAGGATGTATCTGCACAGAAGTTCAGTCTGTCGACAGATATTCTTGGATATGCGAAGCTCGGGACTATGAATATAGATGCTTCGTTTGCCGTGTCGCGTCGCTGGAGCCTGACAGCAGGAGCGCGATATAATCCCTTTACGTTCAGGAAGGGGGACGACGGACAATTCCAATACAGACAGCAGTCATATTCTTTGGGCACAAGAGTGTGGCCGTGGCATATATGGTCGGGATGGTGGTTTGCAGGTAAGATGAGGTATCAGGAGTACAACTATGGTGGGATAGTATCGGACGAAACCGAAGAAGGAGACCGTTTTGGAGTAGGGTTGTACTCCGGATACACTCATATGATCGCCCCTCATCTTAATGTGGAATTCGGACTTGGCATATGGAACGGACTTGCTTTTTACAAGACATACTCCTGCCCCTCGTGTGGACTGACAGTAGCATCGGGCAGCAAGTACTTCCTCCTGCCTGATGATCTGATGATATCTCTTGTCTATGTGTTCTGAAACCAGATATGTGATTCTTCTCCTTCTTCTGATGGTCCTGTCATGTTCTCCATACCGGAAGATGAAGCAGCTCCGTTCGGGAGATATAAATGTCAGTCTCTCAGTTCCGGAAGAGGAACCCCTGGAAGAAGATGAACCTGATGAAGTGCTGATTGACAGCATGAGGAGCAATCTGGCCGGTGAGCCTTTTATAATGAATGCCATAAAGGACGCTGAAACTGGTGAAATGGTGGCAACTGACATTATTTCAGCATCGAGGGTGACTGCACGTTTTCGTAATGTAGCTGAAAGGGCCGGATACGTGTCGGTAAGTTTTGATGTGACTGTTCCGTCACAGATGTCTGCATCACGATGGCAGCTGAAGATCCTGCCTCTGATGTTCCTGCAGGAAGATACTCTTGCTCTGGAACCTGTCTTCATCACGGGGCAAGGCTATCGTGAAGGACAGCTCAGAGGTTATGAGAGGTACAGGAGATTCCTGGCTTCCATAATCACGGATACGACTGACCTGCTTCGTGTCAGGCAGCTGGAGATATTCATAGAAAGACATTTTCCACAAACCTATGCGATGAAGACTGATTCTTCTTTTGTTCCGGAGCCTATGGCTGCCAATTATTTCGGAGTTACTCAGAAGGACGCGCTCGAACATTACACGAGACAGCTGAAGAAGAGACGCAACAACAGAAGGATAATGCGGACTGACAGAATGTATGAAAAGTATGTGAAGGATCCTATTCAAGTGGAAGGGATAAGACTTGACACGGTCCTGACCTCCTTTGAGGGTGATTTCATATATAGATATGTCCATACATTCAGAAGCCGGCCGGGATTAAGGAAAGCTATAGTATCTCTGGATGGAAAGCTCTATGAACAAGGGGAGTGCATCATGTCGTTTCCGTTTCCGGATGAACTCACCTTCTATATCAGCACCTTGGCGACCCTGGTGGATGAGACGCCGCGTTATAAGATGATGGTGTTGGAGCGAAGAGCATATGACAATACCAAAGCTTTGATTGACTTTGCCCAAGGGCGATCTGATGTGGACACTACCTTGGGAGATAATGCTTCCGAGATGCTCAGGATAAGGAAATGTATCGATGATATCGCCTCGTTGAACGAATATGCTCTAGATTCGCTTGTCATAATGGCTTCATGTTCGCCGGAAGGAGCATATTCATTGAACAGGAAACTGTCTGCCGACAGGTCAGAATCGGTGAGAAGGTATATAAGCGATTTTGTTCCTGAAGAATGGAAGGACAGTCTGAAGGTTTCTGTTCTGCCTGAAAACTGGGACCAGCTGGAAAAGCTCGTTGCCAATGATACCGTGATGGCTGATGAGGCTGTAAGGAGGATTCTGGAGGTGATACGTGAAATGAAGGATCCGGACGTAGCAGAAAGAAAGCTCGCCGGTTTCAAGGAATACAGATATCTGAGGGAGAAGATTTATCCGAAGCTGAGGAGCGTCAGGTTCGACTTCCATCTTCATAGAATAGGCATGGTGAAGGATACTGTTCACACGACAGAACTGGATACCGTTTATAGGGCTGGAGTTGAGGCGCTTAAGGAGCTGGATTACAAGAAGGCAGTGGGCATTCTCCGTCCATATGATGATTATAATGCTGCCTTGGCCTTCATGTCAGCTGATTATAATCATTCTGCTCTTGATGTCCTGGGACGTCTGGATGACACTGATCCGAAGGTCTGCTATCTGAAGGCCATGGTACTTTCACGTCTTGGGGTCGAGGAGGAGGCTCTGAAGTATTATGAGCTTAGTCTTGCATATGACCCATATCTGGAACATAGGGCGAACCTTGACCCGGAAATGTATAAGATTGTACAGAAACATAATTTAAATAGAACTGATTATGAATTATAGAAGATTTGCAATTGCTGCTCTGGCAGCTGCAGCTGTCATCAGCTGCGAAAAGACTGTAGATGAACGATATTTCAGCGGCAAGCAGGGAGTGGAATTGGAAGTGAAGATCCCTGGTGTCCGTACAAAGTCGGAGGGTACTGACAATGAGAATAATGTGAATGATGTCCAGATATTTGTGTTTGATCATAACAAGATGCTGGAAGCTTATGCCACAGGTGAAGGAGATGAGACCTCGATTACGCTTTCATGCTCGACAGGACAGAAGGAAATAGTTGCTCTGGTCAATGCCAGACCGCTTTCTGACGTGAAGAGTGTCACTGATCTGGAAAGCAGAAAGACGAATCTGTCAGACAACACTTTCAATTCGTTTGTGATGGAGGGCAGGGTATCTGCAACATTGAAGGCTAATTCTGCTGTGGAAGTGGATGTGGCGAGGATTGCGGCGCGTGTGGCGGTGACAGAAATCGCTGTGGATTTCGAATTGAATCAGCATGATGAGCAGACATTTCAGATCAAGTCCATGTATCTTATAAATGTGGCCGGGGAAAGAACATTCCTGAACAGCTCAAAACCTGACAGATGGTATAACAGGATGAAGAAGGAAGCGGATGCTCCTTCCATAACAGGAGTGACTCTTGATGAGACATATGCGACGGTCATGTCACCATATTCTGATGTCCATTATCTATATTGTTATCCTAACCCTACAGCCAATGATGTCATTGGAGGAGCTTGGTCAGCGAGGTATACGAGGCTTGTAGTAGAGGCGGAGCTAGGAGGGAAACTGTATTATTATCCGGTAACTCTAAAGGATGGCATCAAGTCCAATACATCATATGAAATAAAGATGAAGATTACGCGTCCCGGCTCATCTTCTCCGGACAAGCCGGTCGACAGCATGTCAGCTGGGTTCACTGTCAATGTCCTGCCGTGGAGTGATGCTGCTGTTGTCGAGGAGACCATTTGATAACTGAGCTATGAAAAGATTTCTCGTTGTACTGCCGGCTCTCGTAGTCCTTGTCATGGGAGCCGGCTGTATTAAGGAAGACAGGTCCGAGTGCCCATGCAGGCTGTTTCTGGATTTTACAGATGTGGACACTTCTTCCATTGCATCTGCGGACATCCTTATGACATCGGAGGAGGGATTCGAGTTCGTCGATGTAGTGGAAAGCGGATATTTTGCAGACTATATGATAAAGGTTCCGTCTCATCAGATCAGTTTGCAGGTATTGGCGGGTGCCGGACATTGTCTGTCGTCAGATATGTCTGTTGTGATACCATATGGTGAGGAATGTCCGAAACTGTTCAGACATGACTCCGTCATCAATGCAGATAGTGAGGTAGTAAAGGAAAGAATCAGGTTGAGGAAGAATCATTGTGTGCTCACGGTCCAGGTAGAAGCGGGAGAAGACTATCCTTTCAAACTGACAGTAAAGGGGAGGGTGGATGGATACGGCAGCAATCTCAAGCCGACAGTAGGGGACTTCTCATGTCGGGCGGTACCTGATGATTCAGGACAATGTGTTGTTGTCATACCTCGTCAGCTGGATTCGTCTCTTGCGCTTGAGGTCGATGACGGGACAGGATCAGTGAAGACTTTTGCTGTGGGGGAGTCAATTGTGGCTGGAGGATATGACTGGGAGGCAGAGGATCTGGATGATGTGACTGTCACGTTGGATTATTCCCTTACTGAAATCGCATTGGAGATAATTGAATGGACGGAAGAGTCAGTGCATGAGGTTATAATCTGAATGTGATGAAAGGCAAAGGAGAATGACAGGCATGTTATGATCGTGGTCTGGGTTTTGCTTGCTCGCGTTGCTTGTGATTTGAAAAAGATTTCTTATCTTTGCATTCTCTTTGACGCGGATGTGGTGAAATGGTAGACACGCTCGTTTCAGGTGCGAGTGCTTCACGGCATGTAGGTTCGAGTCCTATCATCCGCACATGAAAGGTTCAGCAGGCTGGCTGGACCTTTTTTTATGCCGATTTTCAGAAGATATGTTCATGAAGATTGGAACAATGCTTAAATTAGCATCTGCTTTGATAAATATTTGATTTATGAAAAGATCGTTGAAGATTATATCAGCTTTTACAGCTGCAGCTTTCATCGCTGTTTCATGCGGTGTCGTATCGTTTACAGGACGCAAGCAGATCCTTCTGTACTCGGACAGCGAAATAACTGCATTGTCAGATCAGTCATATGCGGAGTTCATGGAAACTGCAAAGGTGTCATCGGATGCTGCTGCGACAAAGACACTTGTCAGTGTAGGAGAAAAAATGGTTTCAGCGCTTGAATCCTATATGCATACTCATGGCATGAGCAGTTCCTTGAGTGGTCTTACATGGGAATTCCAGCTGGTGGAATCAGAAGAGGTGAATGCATTCTGCATGCCGTCCGGCAAGATTGTGTTTTATGAAGGAATATTGAAATATGCTGATAACCCTGACTATATGGCTGTTGTTATGGGACATGAGATGGCTCATGCATTAGCAAAGCATGGAAACGAAAGAATGAGTCAGGAATCTGCAATGAACGTTGTCGGTACCATTGCAAGTGATCTGATCGGTTTGAAATCAAGCGCATCGACTCAGCGTCTTTTCAAATCAGCATTCGGACTTGGTGCACAGGCCGGAGTACTTCTTCCATATTCTAGAAAGCACGAATATGAGGCGGACAAGATTGGTGTATATATTATGCAGCTTGCAGGATATGACATCAATGCCGCGCCGGAATTCTGGGAAAAGATGTTGGAAGGAAGTAACCCTGATGCAATCGATTTCTTCAGTACACACCCTAGCGATGCAAAGAGAATCGCTGCACTTGAAGAGGTTATAAAGGATATGCCTGCATTATAACAAAAGGCGCTGATATTCAGCGCCTTTTGTTATATATGACTACCATCCCTTCGCTATGTTGTCTGCCATTATGGCAATCAGACGTTCACGTGCTTCGACGCTTGCCCATGCGATATGAGGAGAGAATCTCATGCGCTCGGGATGCTTCATATTAAGGTATGGATGATTCTCTGGAAGTGGTTCCTGAACGAATACGTCAATGCCAGCTCCTGCGATGACTCCGTTATCGACTGCTTCTGCAAGGTCAGCCTCCTTTACTGATGCACCTCGTCCGGCATTCAGCAGATATGCAGTAGGCTTCATCATCGCCAGTTCATCCTTTCCTATAAGGTCCTTTGTCCTTTCATTCAGAGGAGCATGTATGGAAACTACATCTGAAACCTTGAGCAGTTCCTCGATCGGAAGACATGGGTACTCCTTGCAATGTCCTGTTCCGGAGGTTGAGAAATAGCAGACCTTCATCCCGAAGGCCTCTGCAATCTGTGCAACCTTTCTGCCGATATTTCCCATTCCGATTATGCCTATGGTCTTGCCTGCAAGTTCCCACCAGTTCCAGTTCGGGTCAGTGAACATCCCACTACGTGAATATGAACCGGATTTTACACTCTCATCGAAATAAGGACCGCCTCCGATAAGTGAAAGAAGGTGCATGAATGTGGTCTGTGCTACTGAGTCAGTGGAATAACCGACTGCGTTACGCACCGGAATCCCCTTCGATTCAGCATATGCCACGTCGATATTGTTGACTCCGGTAGCGGCAATGCATATGAGCTTCAGATCCGGTGCAGAGTCGATCAGCTGCTTGTCTACCACTACCTTGTTGATAAGCAGCACCTCCACATCTTTGACTCTCTCGCGAGCTTCTTCAGGTGTGGAAGTCTGATAGACAGTAAGCTCGCCCAGCTTGCGGAACGGCTCAAATGACACATCGCCCATTGTCGCCGCATCAAGGAAAACAATTTTCATAAGATCAATCTTTTATTGGCGAGGAGGGAAGATGCGTACATGCATATATCTGTATATGTACCATGAATTTCTCGATACATTGCAGATATTTCCCCTCTCTTTGTCGAGGTCCAGACATTTGAGCTCGTCGCTTGTACTGTCATAACTGCTGAGAAGGAATTCCATGTTTCCGGAACTGTCGAGCCCTGATTTAGGGGCCCATGAATATCCTAAGCTATCCATATAACTGATCATCTTTTCCCACTCCTCATAATTGTTGTCATGGACTGCAAGAACCTTTTGAGCCTCTGCTACGGTAGGAAGGTTCTTATATACATCATATTGGACATGGATTCTCGGGAGATTAGCATATCCTTTGATGTCCGGACACAGCCATACCAAGACTGCTTCCTTGCCGTCGTTGTTGCCCTGGATACAATAGAAAGACAGATTTTCTGATTTGACAGTCATTTTGTCGTTGAAGTCCCAGGTGTAAATCTGGCCAGGGAACTGATAGGTCTTTCCGGCGTCATATTTCTCGATCGAGGCATTTTCAGGCCAATGGCCCGAATCGATAAAGAGGACTTCAGAGACCTGCTTAAGATCTGTTCCGTCAGCAACTGTCATCTTGGCAAGCACATCACCTTCACCTTCCATAGCGCGGAATGAAACACATCCCTGAGTTTTTCCATTACTGTCGGTAAGATTGTAGTCGTAACCGCCATCAACTTCTGTAACTTCTTTTCCGGGAGCGACCCAGCCAAGGAATGTATTTTCCGCCATTTCGAGGTCGTGTGCCGGAACGGAAAGTACAGCAGGCTTTGATGAATCAAGTGGTTCGCCGAAGACTCTTCTTACTATCACGTTATTCTCATCCACTACTACAAGGCATCCCTGAAGCCATTCCAGACCATCGTATTCTGTAATTTCAGTCTGATCATCATCAGCGGCAGGGTCGTGCTGCTGGACTTCCTTATTTTCTTTTTCGCAAGCTGAGAAGGCTACGGCAGCAAGTGCAGCCATCATAATGATGAGTAATTTTCTATTCATAGCTGATATGAATTGCAATCAATCTTTTAATTATCTGACATTAACTCTGACCGTCTTGTCTGCCTGTCAGGGGTCTGGGGCAGAACAATTTCAAAGGTAATAAATTTGGAGGATATTAATATCTTTTGTCCGTATGATTTTGTGTTGCATATTCTTGAAATTCTTCCGAAATTTGTTTGGTATCAAAACGCTTGACTATGAATAAATTTCTCTCCATTCTATTTTTCGCCTTAGTGATATCTGCCGGCTGTGACCGATACGACCATACTCCGATCTGGGACATGTTGAATGACCATGAAGAGAGAATTGCAGGTCTGGAAGATCTGTGTGAGCAGTTCAATGAGAATATCCAATCACTGCAGACAATCGTAGCTGCGCTTCAGAGTAATGATTATATTACAAGTGTTGTCGCTTGCATGGAGGGCAACAAGAAGGTCGGATATACATTATATTTCTCCCAAAGTGGGGCAGTGACAATCTATCATGGCAAAGACGGTCGTGATGGTGTTGACGGTACTGATGGCATTGATGGCATTGATGGCATTGATGGCGCAGATGGTGCTGACGGAATGGACGGATCTGATGGAATGGATGGCGAAGATGGCAGGACTCCCGTCATCGGTGTAAGACAGCATGAAGACGGGCGCTATTACTGGACCTTGGACGGAGAATGGCTTCTGGATGATGAGGGTAACATGATTCCTACGACCGGCAAGGATGGAGCTCCAGGCCAGAATGGTACAGACGGTGTGGATGGTGCACCCGGAGAGTCCGGAGCACCCGGTCAGGACGGAACACCTGGTCAAGATGGCGCCCCTGGTCAGGATGGAGCGCCCGGTCAGGATGGAAAACCTGGTGCAGACGGAAAGGACGGCGTCACTCCGAAATTGAAGATAGAAGACGATTGCTGGTATGTGTCGTATGACAACGGTATAAGCTGGGAACTGCTTGGTCGGGCGACCGGTGAAGATGGCGAGGATGGTAAGGATGGCGAGGATGGTGAAGATGGAAAGGATGGTACCCCGGGTCAGGACGGAAAGAATGGTGATTCGATGTTCAGGGATGTGGAAGTGACTGATGACTATGTGGTGATTACACTGGCAGACGGCACTCTGTTCAAGATTCCGACATGGAAGGCATTTGAGGAGTTGTCGTCCCTCGTGAATAAGCTTAACAGCAATCTGTCTGCCCTTCAGGTAATTGTCGAGGCCTTGCAGAATAATGACTATGTGACGAATGTCATGGCTGTTACTGAAGGTGGAAAAGAGATCGGATATACGATTACATTCTCAAAAAGTGGAGCAGTGACTATCTATCATGGCAAAGACGGTCGTGATGGAGTTGACGGCACTGAAGGTGCTGCGGGTACTGATGGTATTGACGGAGAGGATGGAATAGATGGTGTAGATGGCAGGACTCCTGTCATCGGTGTAAGACAGCATGAAGACGGACGCTATTACTGGACCTTGGACGGAGAATGGCTTCTGGATGATGAAGGTAACATGATTCCTACGACCGGCAAGGATGGAGCTCCAGGCCAGAATGGTACAGACGGTGTGGATGGTGCGCCCGGAGAACCCGGAGCACCTGGTCAGGACGGAACCCCGGGAGCGCCCGGTCAGGACGGAACCCCTGGTCAAGATGGCGCCCCTGGTCAGGATGGAGCGACCGGTCAGGATGGAAAACCTGGTGCGGATGGAAAGGACGGCGTCACTCCGAAATTGAAGATAGAAGACGAATGCTGGTATGTGTCGTATGACAACGGTATAAGCTGGGAACCGCTTGGTCGCGCGACCGGTGAAGATGGAAAGGATGGTACCCCGGGTCAGGATGGAAAGAATGGTGATTCGATGTTCAGGGATGTGGAGGTGACCGATGACTATGTGGTGATTACACTGACAGACGGCACTCCGTTCAAGATCCCGACATGGAAGGCATTTGAGGAACTCTTGGAGATCATAGAACTGGTTAATTCAAATGTTTCTTCGTTACAGACAATTGTGTCTGCTTTGCAGAGTAACGATTATGTGACAGGTGTGGTTCCGCAAATGGATGGCAATGAGGTCGTTGGCTATATTCTGACATTTGCAAAGAGCGGTACGATAGTGATCTCAAACGGTACGGATGGTGTCGATGGAACTGCTCCGGTGATCGGTATAGAGGAGGAAGACGGAACTTATTACTGGACTGTGGACGGAGAATGGATGACCGACTCCAATGGTGACAGGATTCCTGCTACGGGACGTGATGGTTCGGAAGGAGATGACGGCATGACTCCAAGGCTGAAGATTGAGAATGGGTACTGGTCTGTATCGTATGATGATGGCCAGACATGGGAGCAGCTTGGCAGGGCGACTGGCGAAGATGGTGATGATGGAGATGATTTCTTCCAGAGTGTTGACACCAGCAATCCTGATTTTGTTGTAATCACCTTGAAAAACGGTACCAGTTTTTCTCTTCTGACCACTACCGGTGTCTCACAAGGAGGGCAGGATGACATATATGCATCTTCTTATGGTGTAGTTCCGGGTGTTGTGGATATGAAGAAAATGAATGCATTGCTGACTGCAGCTGCAGGAAAGACAATAAGATTCAACAGCGGTGAATACACCTTCCCTGCCCATATCACTGTACCTTCTGATATCTCTTTTATCGGAAATACGAAGACTGTATTCAAGTTGGCAAAAAACAGCGGTTCAAATGTGCTGTTCTATATGGTTGGTGTTAAAAATGTGACCATATCTCATATGTTCATAGATGGTGGCGGAGAGCGTAAGCAGCCGATGGGCTCTGAAGCTGATATTCTTGATAAGACAAATGCGGGTATCAGATATGGTATCTGGTGTGAAATGACCCGTCGCATCAAGTTGCACGATTTGGAAGTTCTTGGCTGGGATATGTGTGGATTATATTGTAAAAACAATGAATCAGGAGGAGGTGAGGAAGGTCGGTTCTATCATGCCGTGGAGTTGACGAATTCAAGCTTCTATTATAATTATTATGGTGTATGGAATGCGCAGTATGGCGAATATAACCGTGTCGAATCTTGCAGCTTCGGAGATAATTTCATCGGTGTACTAAATGAAGGTGGTAACAATATGTATACGGGCAGTTTCTTTAATAGTAATTATTGTGGTTTTGCCTTGAATGGTGATGGAATCATCAATGAATCACATGGAGGATGTTATAGCTGTACATATAACCATAATTCAGTAACAGGATTGGGAGGAGGAATTGCAATTTATGCAAATAAGAGTACGGTTGGTTGGAATTTCATAGGACAGAATATCTGGTATGGTGCAGTGATTCTCAAAGACTGCAAGGGTGTCATTTTTGACGGCAATATATGGGGTAACGTCCAGTTTAAAAGTACTAGTTCAGAAGGCCTGAAAAATCAGAATATTGTTACCAATACTTATTTCTATACAAATCCCCAGGCAATATTTGCCGGGAATGACGGTTCTACATACTTCGATTCATATCTGCCTGGCGGCGTGCCGGAACCGCAGCAGTAAATAAGCAGGAAGGACCTGAACTTCAGAGCCTTCCTGTTTCCTAAGATCTCGAATCTGACTCTCTGGAATGATTTCCGGAAGGTTGTGAAATTCATTGATGAGAATCAAACTTGATTACGTCCATTGATGGATAGGGTGGCTTCGAATAAAAAAGCCGAGGAGAAAAAGACTACCTTATGGTACGATACTCATACATTTCTATGATACTCCCAATATCATAGTTTGTATGAAATCATATCTTACTTGCTTCGTCGACAACGCATCCGCATTCTCACTCGAACAAGTCTTGGCATTCCTAGCTTTATAGCCAGCCGAAAGTCTAAAGAGAATATTCTCATAGTTACACGATTTATAATGATTCATTGGTGAAGAATATCTCGTGGACTCTATCGCCCTCCTACTCAGTACGCCCCCTCGGCTAACTTATAAGTCTCTTAAAAAATAATCAGGTGACTATTTGGGAGATAGACACCTGATATTCGAATTTGGGAATGAACCATCCCGTGCAACTATTGCAAAGGTATAAACATTTTCCATATCTCCAATAAGTTGAAATTAAAATTCTGGGAGATAGTATATAAACGAAAAAAGCACTGAATTTCTTCAGTGCTTTTGCTCCCGAACTTGGACTTGAACCAAGGACCCTCTGATTAACAGTCAGATGCTCTAACCAACTGAGCTATTCGGGAATTTTGTCGTCTCAAACGTTGTTCTTATCGTTTGGGATTGCAAAGGTAGTCATTTTTTCATTACCTCCAAACTTTTTGATGAAATTTTTTAAATTTTTTCATGTTTTCCCGAGAATTGCTGAAATAAAGCGGTTTTTGATTAAATTTGTAGGATTATAGCTATACTAACCGGCCTGTGGGCTTAAAACACTGAACTTATGGATATAGATCTTTTGTCAAAGATGGTCAAGGAGCTCATTCTTGACAATGACAGAGTCGTTCTTCCCGGCCTCGGATCCTTCGTGGCTGAAATCGTCCCTTCCACTTTTTCTGACAAGGGATATACCATCAATCCGCCATATAGAAGACTGTTTTTCAGGTCTAAGCCGGACGAGGGAGAGAAGCTTGTGAAGTTCTATGCCGAGTCCAATAATGTCGAGTTGGAGATTGCAGAGAGGATAATCAAGGATTTCGTGGCTGAACTCAAGTCGGTACTTCATACCAAGAAGACTGTTGTCTTCCCTGGCCTGGGTCGTCTGAGGGCTACCAAGGAGAACAACATATTCTTTGTGGCAGATGAAGATCTTGATATCTACCCTGCAGGTTTCGGTCTGGAGCCGATTTCTCTCAAGACTCATGTGGAAACACCGCAGGAAGTAGCAGCTGTCGTTGAGGGACTGAAGGAGATCATAGACGAACCGATAGACATTGTGCTGGAGGAGGATATTGTCCCTACAGAGTGGACAGAACCAGTAGAGCAGACAGAACCAGTAGAGCAGCCGGAACCGGAAGTACAATCAGAGCCAGAGTCAGTAGCTGAAGCCGTGCCAGCGGCAGTGGAAATCATTGAACATGTGGAGGAAACTGAAGAATCAGTGCAGGAGGAGGAAGCTCATGAAGAACCTGCTCATGAAGAGCCGGCACAGAAGTCAAATAAAGTCCTCAAGGCAGTGCTTATAACCCTGGCGTCACTTGTTGCGCTTCTGGTGGTATATGTCGTTGTCATGAGACTCTTCCCTGATCTTTTCAACGGACTTCTCTACACTCCTGAGGAACTGGAAATCATAAATTTCAGATAAATGAACAAATACGAACTTGACTATACAGTACCATGTTATGATACAGATGCTTCATGGAGAATGAAGCCTGCCTCATTCATGAATCTTGCGCAGGAAGCGGCAGGTGCCCATGCCGTGGAACTGGGTTTCGGATATGATGCCTTGAGAGAGACAAACACCGCCTGGATTCTTTCGAGAGTCCATGTGGAATTCCCCGATACGCCTCTCTGGAGAGAAGACATCATCCTCAAGACATGGCATAAGGGCCTGAACCGCCTCTTCTTCCTCAGGGACTTTGTCGTGACTGACAAGGAGGGCAAGGAAAGAGTGAAGGCAACGACTTCATGGCTTGTACTCAATCTGGAAACACGCAGACTCGTACGTGACCCCAAACTGATCGAGGAAGGAACAATCTGTTCTGATAATGTCATAGAAACTCCTGCAGACAAGGTTGTGATGCCTAAGGATGCAGAGCCTGTCTTCGTGATGGAACACCTCGTGGCATATTCGGACATCGACCAGAATGCACATACGAACAATGCGATGTACATGCAGTGGGCAATGGATGCAGTTGACTATGACATTGCATCAAAGAGAGCGGTGAAGTGGTTCACCATCAACTTCAACCATGAGACCAAGGCAGGTGACAGGGTGCAGATCTTTAAGGTGATAGATGAAAGAGAGGACGGACGTCATGTCTTCGTTGAGGGCAAGGTCGAAGACCAGTCCGCATTTACCGTTGAAATCGTATTTTAATTCATAAGATGATAGAGCTGGTCTACCCATACGAAACCGATCTTCCGGTCATCCCGCCTCTGACGGCGGATACTCCCGTCATCACAGGGCCTGCAGGTGAATATTTCCCTGTGGTGGAGCCGAGCGGTCTTGTCATCGGCAGATCGACACGTACCTGGTGTCATTCCGGTGCCAAACCTCTTCATCCCGTAATCCATATCCATATCATCGACAGATTTTCAAGAATCTATCTTCAGAAGCGCGCGATGTGGAAGGATATACAGCCGGGCAAATGGGATACAGCTGTCGGAGGACATGTATCATTCGGAGAAAGCTTCCATGAGGCGGCCTATCGGGAGGCATCAGAAGAGCTTGGTCTTCAGGAATTCAACCCCATCCACATCGAGACTTATCAGTTTGAGTCAGAAATCGAAAAGGAGCTTGTGTGTATTTTTGCCGCGGTAGGAAACTATGAGCTCAAGCCGGACCTTGATGAGGTTGAGGAGGGACGTTGGTGGCCTGTCGAAGAGATTGATGACAATATCGGCAAAGGTGTCTTTACGCCAAATTTCGAAAGCGAATACAAAATGATCAGAGCATCGCTGCTTGCCCTTTTGTAGTAGGCTAAACAATTGATTATATGCACAAGACCATAGATTTCATTTCAGAAGTTCCATTTAATTCTACTGAAGCTTTGCGCGAGATCGCGAAGACTGTCAGCGGAAGGTATTTCATTCTTTACACGAAGCCTTTCCCTTTGGAAATGGGAGAGTTTGCCGCAGAGCGAATGATGGCGGTGGCCGACGACACTTCTGCTGATATGGTGTATGCGGACCATTATGAGCTGATTGCAGATGCAGAAGGAAAGCAGGTACGAAGAAGACATCCTCTGATAGAATGTCAGAAGGGAGCTCTCAGAAATGACTTCGATTTCGGTAGCGTGCTTCTTTTCAGAACGGCTTCTTTCAAATCCGCGGTCGAGGCTATGGATAAGGACTGGAACTGGGGCGCCCTCTATGATCTGAGGCTTCGCATGGACAGGATCGTACATATCAACGAATATCTCTACACTGAAGTTGAGACCGACCTTCGCAAGTCAGGTGAAAAGCAGTTCGACTATGTGGATCCGCGCAACCGTGATGTGCAGATCGAGATGGAGAAGATATGTACAGAGCATCTCAAGCGCATAGGTGGCTATCTTGAGCCTGTCTTCAAGGAGCCAGCTCCTGCAGAAGGCCATAGTTACCCGGTCACAGCAACGGTTGTCATCCCAGTCTTCAACAGGATCAGGACAGTGAAGGATGCAGTTGAGAGCGCCTTGAGCCAGGAATGCGATTTCCCGTTCAATGTCATCGTCGTAGACAACCATTCGACAGACGGAACGACTGATCTGCTTAAGGAGATTGCAGCATCGGACCCAAGACTTGTCCATGTAATCCCTGAAAGATATGACCTTGGAATCGGCGGATGCTGGAACCAGGCAGTGCATCATGAAAAGTGCGGTGAGTTCGCAGTCCAGCTTGACAGCGATGACGTCTATAGCGGTCCTGATACATTGACAAAGGTAGTCAACGCCTTCCGTGAGCAGAAATGCGCAATGGTGGTCGGCACCTATCAGATGACTGATTTCTCAATGAATCCTATTCCTCCGGGAATCATCGACCATCGCGAGTGGACAGAGGATAACGGTAGAAACAATGCCTTGAGAATAAATGGACTCGGCGCTCCAAGAGCATTCTGGACTCCACTTCTGAGAACTATCAATCTTCCGAATACGAGCTATGGTGAGGATTATGCCCTCGGCTTGAGAATCAGTCGTGAATATCGCATAGGCCGCATCTATGACGTGCTTTACTGCTGCCGCAGATGGGAAGGAAATTCCGATGCAGCCCTGGATATAGAAAAGGTGAATGCTAATAACCTTTATAAGGACAGGATCCGCACATGGGAACTTGAAGCCCGCATCGCAATGAACAGGAAGTAGTGAAATGAAGAATAACAAGGCAATATACAAGTTTGTAGGAGACCAGCTTTCCCGCTGGCCTCTTGCATGTGATAACTACCGCGCCCTGAAGAATGTGCAGGTGAGGGAGGTGGAAGTCGGGGGGCTGAAGGTGAAGCTTCAGTTCAATCCGGCAAGGATGATTTCTTCAGCAGCCAAGCTCAGCAAGGAGGCGATTGCTGCACGCAAGTGCTTTCTCTGCAGGGAGAACCGTCCTGAGGAGCAGATGCATCTCAAATTCGACGGACGTAAAGGAAAGAAATACCACATCCTTGTAAATCCATATCCGATTTTCCCAGATCACCTTGTTATCGCCATGAACAGGCATGTGGATCAGTCGATATGGAAGAGATATGTAGACATGCTCGATCTGGCGAGAAAATATGACGGATTCACCTTCTTCTACAATGGACCGAAGAGTGGCGCCTCAGCTCCTGATCATCATCATTTTCAGGCGACTCCAAAGGGACTGGTTCCGCTTCAGAACGATGTGGAAAATGCCTTGATCTATCTTATTTCAGAACAGGATGCCAGCCTCTATCATTATGACAGATTCACGAGAGGAGTGTTCTTCATCAAGGCGGAGACATCCAAGTCTGCAGCAAAGATGTTCTACAGACTTCTTGATTGTGCGGACATGCCGGAAGGAGAAAAGGAACCTCTCTTCAATCTTTTCACATGGTGGCAGGACGGTGAGTTCCGCTCCATCGTGGTGTTCCGCAGCCGGCACCGCTCCCATCACTATTTTTCGGAAGGACCGGACCATCTTACAATGAGTCCCGGTTGTGCAGATATGGGTGGTGTTTTCATCGTTCCGGTAGAGGAGGAATATCATAAGATCACACCTGAGCTTCTTGAAGAAATGGTGCATGAAGTGTCTCTGGACAAGGAGCAGGAGGAAAAGATCATCAATCGTCTGACTCGTACGCAGCCGACTCTTGAAGTCGGAATCATGTCAGCGAAGGAAATCGAATTCGAGATTCTCAGCGATGGTGCCGGCTCACGCAAGGCAGTGCTTCGCGAAGGAAAGATAGAATATGACGGCGCTCTTTATGACGAGCTCTACTTCGGTTCAAAGACGCCTTCCACCATGTTTGCGGAACCTTCTTTCGTACTGCACGGAGTCACGATCGGAGTCAATTTCCACTGGGAACGCAAGGAGGATCAGAAGTTCGCAGGGGCCCTCAAGATCATTGTCGACAAGGGACAGCTTACAGCTATCAACATCGTAGGAGTGGAAGACTACCTGCTCAGCGTCATCTCTTCTGAAATGAGTGCCACAGCATCTGAGGAATTCCTGAAGGCTCATGCCGTGATATCGCGCTCATGGGTCATGGCGCAGATTGCATCTGCACGCAAGGGACATGAGGTGAAAGTGCCTGAAAATGTGCATGATGTGCCTTCGCTTATTTCCGATCTTGACAGCCGATTTCATCAAGTTGCAGCCGAATCTTCATCTGAAGTAAGGGAATATGTTAAATGGTATGATCATGAGGATCACACAAAGTTTGACGTATGCGCTGATGACCATTGCCAGCGTTATCAGGGATTGACACGCGCAACAGGAGAAACTGTCAGAAATGCCATTGACAGCACCTGGGGCCAGGTTCTGACATATGAAGGTGAACTTTGTGACGCGCGCTTCTCGAAATGCTGCGGAGGAAGGATGGAGAAGTTCAGCGTATGCTGGAATGACAAGGATTACGGCTATCTTCAGCCTCTTCCTGACAGTCATGGCCATTCTGAAGAAGGCAGATGCTTCTGCGACACCCGGGATAAGGAGATTCTGGGCCAGGTCCTGAACAACTATGATCAGGAGACAACTGATTTCTACCGATGGACTCAGGAATATGGAATCGACGAACTGTCAGAGCTTGTCGCACGCAGAAGTGGAACGCCTCTGGGAAGTATACAGGGTATCGAAGCTCTTGAAAGAGGGGAGTCAGGAAGGATATATAAGCTGAAGATTACAGGCTCAGACAAGACTTTGATTGTTGGAAAAGAGTTGGAAATCAGAAAGATACTTTCGGAGAGCCATCTGAAGAGCTCTGCCTTTGATGTGGAGATGACTGATGATAAGGTCATCCTTCACGGCAAAGGCTGGGGACATGGAGTGGGACTCTGTCAGATAGGAGCTGCAGTCATGGCTTCGGAAGGTTATTCATATGAGGAAATACTGAAACATTATTATCCGGACACAGTAATCGGACCTATAGAATAAATGAAAGCAAATATGAATCCCTGGTGGTGGATTCCCACCTTATACTTTGCCGAAGGCATACCATATTTCATCGTAAACAATATCTCTGTGATAATGTTCAACAACATGGGCATGTCAAAGGGAGATATGGCAATGTTTACCAGCCTTCTTTACCTGCCATGGGTTATCAAACCTCTGTGGAGCCCTTTTGTTGATATCATCAAGACCAAGAGATGGTGGATCATGGCGATGCAGGTGCTGATGTCGGCCGCCTTTGCTGCACTGGCGTTCGCACTGCCTCATCCGTCACCGGAAATCATTGCCCAAGGCAATGTGGGAGTGTCGCTCTTTGCTGCAACTCTTGTAATCTTCTGGATCACAGCCTTTGCTTCTGCGACCCATGATATCGCAGCTGACGGATTTTATATGCTTGCACTTTCTCAGAAGGACCAGAGCCTTTTTGTAGGTATCAGAAGCACCTTCTACAGGCTTTCGTCAATCTTCGGACAGGGAGTCCTTGTAGTCATTGCGGGTGTCCTGGAAAGACGACTGGGTGACATTCCGAAGGCCTGGAGCATAACCCTTCTGATCTGTGCGCTCATTTTTGCTGCAGTCACCCTGTGGCATACATTCAGACTCCCAAAGCCAGCAGCAGACTCTCCAAGACTCGGAAACGGAGCAGCCCAGGCAAAGGACATCTTCCGTGAGTTTGGCCGCACATTCATTACATTCTTCCAGAAGAAACACGTCGTGATAGCCCTGCTCTTCATGCTGCTTTACAGACTTCCGGAAGCCTTCCTTGTCAAGATGATGAATCCTTTCCTTCTTGACCCTATGTCTGAAGGCGGACTCGGACTTTCGACAGAATCTGTCGGTCTCATATATGGTACAGTAGGCGTGGCCGCCCTTACAGTCGGAGGAATTCTCGGCGGTATTGCAGCTTCAAGATGGGGACTCAAGAAAGCCTTATGGCCTATGGCCCTCAGTCTTACGCTTCCATGCCTGTCGTTTGTGTTCCTAGCCGCGTTCCAGCCTGAAAGCCTTTGGGTGACAGGAACGTGTGTCGCTCTGGATCAGTTCGGATATGGTTTTGGATTCACCGCCTATATGCTTTATCTGATATATTTCTCAGATGGAGAATTCAAAACGGCACACTATTCGCTATGTACAGCATTCATGGCCATGAGCATGATGCTCCCTGGTATGGTGGCAGGATATATCCAGGAAGCGATAGGTTATGTGCATTTCTTTGGCTTTGTTATGATCTGCTGCCTTGTGACGGTGCTTGTCACCTTCCTGCTCAAGGTAGATCCAGAATATGGAAAGAAATAAGTTATGAAAAGGTTTTTACTCTATGCAGCCGCTGTGGTTTCTTTTGCGGCAATGGTTTCATGCGGATCGGAACCTGAAGCTCCTTCGCAGGGTTCGAAGACCGGATTCGCCCTTTCATTCTTCAAGAATGCAAATGCTTTGGCAGAAAGAGGTGAGAATATCGTAGTGTCTCCATACAGTGCAGGTGTGGCTCTTTCAATGCTTGCAGAAGGTGCGGAAGGGGAAACCAGAATCGAGTTCAATAATGCGCTGAACGGATGTATATTCAAGGCAGAGGATCTTGGAAACAATGACACACTCACAGTCAAGTCTGCAAACTCAGTTTGGGTTGACAATGATTTCAGCATCAGAAATAGTTATGTGAGCCTTCTCCAGAAGGATTTTGATGCATTCATCACGGCGCTCAGTTTTGCAGACCCTGCTACTGTTCAGGCAATCAACAACTGGTGTGCGGAGAATACCAACGGCAAGATCGATGAAATCATTGACCGACTCAGCCCGGGTGCTGTAATGGTACTTGTCAATGCCTTGTATTTCAATGCTCCATGGGAGGATGAGTTCTCTCCAGCCTTTACAAAAGAGGCTGATTTCAAGGGTCTTACCAAGACTTCCAAGGTGCAGATGATGAGCCGTAATGCAAGAATGAACTATGCTGAATATTATGGCTGTCAGATGGTTGAACTCCCATATGCAGGTGACAGATACTCGATGATCGTCATACTCCCTCCGGCAGGAATGGATGCAGACGCAATGATGCAGTATGTAGGTGAGTCTGTCTATGATATGGCAATGGGTATGTTCCAGCCTCGTCAGGTCAGGTTCAAGATGCCTAAGGCGAAGATCGAGACATCGTTGATTCTTAATGAGGCATTGATGAATATGGGTATAAAGTCGGCCTTCACCTCGGCTGCTGATTTCAAGGGTATTGCTGCCATGGGACCGCTTGTTCTCGACCAGGTGAAACAGAAATGCTATATCGACATTTCAGAAAAGGGTACCGAGGCTGCTGCTGTAACATCTGCACAGATAAGGCTTACCTCGGCTCGCCCTGAAATGGATTCTGTGGAAATGACAGTGGACAGACCATATCTCTTTGTCATCGCAGACAAGACGAATGACAACATTCTCTTCGCAGGAAAGATTGTAAATCTATAGAAATGAAGAAACTGACAATATTATTTATCTCATTGGCCGCCCTGCTTTCCAGCGGGACGGCTTGTGTTGCAGAGCCGGTCGTGAAGACAGGAGTCGAAGTGTTGAGGGATCGTGGATTTGATGGACTCGTAGGACGCAGAGTCGGACTTGTGACTAATCCGAGCGGTGTGGACAGACATCTTAATTCAACCGTTGATATACTGTTCAATGCTCCCGGAGTTGAACTGGTGGCCTTGTATGGGCCTGAGCATGGAGTCCGTGGCGATGTGTATGCTGGAGGCAAGGTCTCAGATGCTGTGGATGAGGCTACAGGACTGCCGGTGCATTCTCTTTATGGCTCGACCCGCAAGCCTACCCCTGAAATGCTGGAAGGAATAGATGTGATGGTCTATGACATCCAGGATGTGGGAGCGCGCTCATATACATTTATCAGCACGCTTGGACTTGTGATGGAAGCATGTGCGGAGAAGGGGATAGAAGTCATGGTTCTTGACCGTCCCAATCCTCTGGGAGGAAATAAGATAGAAGGATGCTACGTTGAGCAGCCGTTCAATTCGTTTGTGAGCCAGTACAAGATACCTTATATCTACGGACTGACTGTCGGAGAACTGGCCAAGCTGATCAATGAGGAAGGCCTAAACAGGGGACAGCTCGGCAATCAGGCTCCTTCAAAATGCCGTCTGACAGTTATTCCGATGGAAGGCTGGACGCGAGATATGCTTTATGAGGACACTGGACTTCCATGGGTCCTGCCTTCTCCTAACATACCTTTCAAGGATTCACCTCTTTACTATGTGTCATCCGGAATATGTGGTGAGCTGTATGGTTTCCTTAACATAGGTGTAGGCTATACTCTCCCATTCCAGGTGTTCGGTGCCACATGGATCGATCCTGTAGCTCTGAAGGCAAAGCTTGAAAGCTATCATCTGCAGGGAGTGTCATTCCGCACGATCTGGTATCAGCCGATTTCCGGCAGTCTGAAGGGGCAGCTTGTGGGTGGCGTGCAGTTTTTCTTTACAGACTATGAAAAGGCTCGTCTTACAGAGTTGCAATTCCATGTGATGCAGGCACTTGCAGAACTTTATCCTGACAAG
>JAFZGK010000017.1 GCA_017555445.1 Bacteroidales bacterium | reverse complement strand
TCTGTCAGCTGACCACCTTCATCATAGCCTACATAGCCCGGAGGCGCACCAACCAGACGACTTACGGAATGTCTCTCCTGATACTCGCTCATATCGATACGGGTCATCATATTCTCATCATTGAACAGGAACTCGGCAAGAGCCTTCGCAAGCTCGGTCTTGCCGACACCGGTCGTACCCATGAAAAGGAAGGAACCGATAGGACGCTTTTCATTCTGAAGCCCTGCACGTGAACGGCGGACCGCATCAGCAACAGCCTCGATGGCCATATTCTGACCTACCACTCTCTTGTGAAGGGCATCTTCCATACGCAGAAGTTTCTCCCTTTCACTCTCAAGCATTCTCTTTACAGGAATACCTGTCCATTTAGCTACAACCTCTGCAATATCTTCAGGAGTAACCGCTTCAGTAATGATAGGATCCTTGATTGCAGCCTGACGTGCTGTCAGCTCATCTATCTTGGACTGAGTCTCCCCCATCTTGCCATAACGGATCTCTGCCACCTTGCCATAATCACCGGCACGTTCTGCATTATGAGCCTCAATCTTATAATCCTCCATCTTCTGACGTGCAAACTGAAGCTCTGTCAGGATGTTCTTTTCATCGTCCCAACGCTTTCGAAGATCATTTCTTTCAGCATTCAGTTCTTTGAGCTCAGCCTTGATCCTGTCCATCTTAAGACCGACACCCTCTCGCTTTATGGCCTCCCTTTCGATCTCGAGCTGGCGGATACGGCTGTCAAGTTCAGCAATAGGTTCAGGCACTGAATTCATCTCCAGGCGAAGCTTTGAAGCAGCCTCATCCACAAGATCGATAGCCTTGTCAGGTAGAAAACGGTTGGTTATATACCTATGAGAAAGTTCTACTGCTGCAATAAGGGCATCATCCTCAATACGCACCTTGTGATGGTTCTCATAGCGCTCCTTCAGTCCTCTCATGATTGAAATGGAAGCTGCAGGAGACGGTTCTTCTACCGTAACCATCTGAAAGCGTCTTTCGAGTGCCTTGTCTGCCTCGAAGTATTTCTGATACTCATCCAGTGTCGTCGAACCTATGGTCCTTAACTCTCCTCGGGCAAGTGCCGGTTTGAGAATATTCGATGCATCCATAGCTCCGGATGTCCTTCCGGCTCCGACAAGAGTATGGATCTCATCAATGAAAAGTATTACTTCTCCTTCACTGTCAACGACTTCCTTAACTACACCTTTCAATCTTTCCTCAAACTCTCCCTGATACTTGGCTCCCGCTATCAAAGATCCAAGATCAAGGGAGTATATCTTCTTTGACTTAAGATTTTCAGGAACATCACCATCCACAATCTTCTGAGCTATGCCTTCTGAAATAGCTGTCTTACCTACTCCGGGCTCACCGACCAGAATAGGATTGTTCTTAGTCCTTCTGCTTAATATCTGAAGAACCCTTCTGATCTCTTCATCACGTCCGATGACAGGATCCAGCCTGCCTTGCATCGCCACATCATTGAGATTGACGGCAAATCTGCTCAGATTTTCAAATCTATTTTCTGCCATAATTCATTCCTCCATTATCTTTATGTTCAAACAGGTGGGGCAGAAAGCACAATTAGCCGTCTGCTCCGAAGAACAGACGGCTATAAGTCAAATTATATTCCAAACGCCTTAGTCTGACATTTTGTCAGCAGGCCGGAAGACTTGATTACTCAGCGAGGTCAGCAGGATTCTCTGCAGAAGGAATTGCTGCAGGGAACTCTGGTGCAGGTGCATCAAGCTCGATCTTCTCAGTGTAGTCGATGTCAGCGGTACCGTTGTTGAGTGTGAAAGCTGTCACGATAGAAACAACGAAGATGAAACCAACGAGACCCCAAGTGATCTTCTCGAGGATGTCTGTTGTCTGACGAACACCAAAAGTCTGGTTACCTGCTACGAAGTTGCTTGCAAGTCCGCCGCCCTTACCGTTCTGGAGAAGAACGATGAGAGTGATGAGAACACTCGCAACGAGTACAAGTACTGTCAAAATTGTAAAAAGTACGTTCATATCTGTTACTGATTTATTATCTCGTTTTCAATTTCTGCAATAAGGGCTGCAAAGTAAGTATTTTTTTCTGGATATGCCAAAAGAAGTTTGGAATAAATGCGTTTTGCCTGCTCCGGATAGCCCTGTTCCAGATAGATTTGCGCCAATGTTTCAGTGTATACAGCAATCTCTCCCACCTCATCGGATGCGCTGTTCTTCTCCTTCCGGGCTTTAGCTGCATAATGAGTGAACACATTGTCTCCAGAGTTCTTTACAGTCTCATAATCAGACTGGCTGAAATAGTCACCACCAACCACATGCACGGTTCTCGGTCTGACATCAGCAACTTCGCTTGCATGCTGATTCTCAGTTATATATGACTTGATCAGCTTCTCTGCATCAGCATCAGACCAGTCCGCCTCCGAAGAGGACCTGAGCATCTCTGCAAGCATCTCCCTGTCGGAAAGATAAAGAGCAGCATCCGCAAACTGAGTCTCTCCCCAGACATCACCTCCCATACGGCTCATCCGCTCGCACAGTTCCCTCCTGGCACCACCGAACCAAGGATAGAGATTAACGACACCTATGAGTTCGTCGATATTCAGCTTCTTTATATCCATCTGTCCCATATTACCACTTCGCCACTGTTGCATTGAATATGTCATCACAGATCTTTTCAACGATCTCTTCACAAAGACCTGCCTCCACGGATTCAAGGGACTGGGATGCATCAAAATCCGCATAAGCGGAGAATCCTTTGTCCTCAAAATCGTCCTCAGGATATTTCCTGTTGAGGAAAGTAACCTTCACATTCACGGTCAGACGGTTCTGTGTCGCCTGTTCCTTTGCAGAAATAGCTGTGGCCTTGACATCATAACCAGTGATCGCACCGACTATCTCAAGGTCTCCGTCCATATCCACCTGCTCAAGCTTGGTGAGTCTTGTGAACTTGTCCTGAAGTCCCTCTGTCATCATATTGCTGAGAGAAGGATTGACCTTAGGAGCCGTATACTCGAAATAATTGATGGTTACAGTCTGAACATCCGGCTGAATTGAAGTTCCTGTAAATGAATATATTCCACAGGACTGCACAAGAAATGCCGCAGCAACCATAGCCGCCGCCACTCCTATCATAGTCCATATAGTCCTTGTTCCTTTCATTATTTCTCTGTCATCTGTTTTAGCTTGCGGTAAACGGTCCTTTCAGATATCCCGAGCTCTGCAGCTGCCGCTTTCCGGTTTCCATCATGCTTGCGGAGTACCTTCTCAATAAGATCAAGATTTGCCGCCTTTATCGACATCTCTTCCGGTTCCCTATCCTCGTAGTCCTGCTCCTCTGGATCCTCATTCTGCTCTACCATTTCCCTTACCGGTTCTTCCCACGTATCAGGACTCATCTGCGGCATCACTGAAGCTTCCGGTGGAGCTATTGCCGGTCCGGCCTGACGTCCCAGGCCTGCCTTTGCAACCACATCCTTAAGATATTCCACTTCCTGCTTGAGCTGAAGCAGCATCCTGATGATGGCCTCCCTTTCCCCGGCAGTCTCCTGTTCCTGATATGGAGAACTTTTGGCAGGAAGAAGATTCGGCTCCTCCTTCGGAATATAACGGGAAAGAACATCCGTATCTATGGTACACTTGTCCGAATATCCTGAAATTCTTGCTGATTCAAGAGCAGAAATGGTCTCAGCAACATTCTTGAGCTGACGTATGTTACCAGGCCAGCGGTACTTCCTCAGCATTATCGATGCATCTTCTGTCAAAGCGACCTTGCATACACCGTATTTAGCTGAAAAATCTGAAGCGAACTTCCTGAACAGAAGATTGATATCTCCAGGACGCTCACGAAGTGCAGGCATGGAAATCGAAACCGCATTGAGTCTGTAGTAAAGGTCCTCCCTGAACTTTCCCTTCGACACCGCATGCATGAGATTCACATTGGTTGCAGCTATCACTCGCACATCTGTCTTGAGCACCTTTGAAGAACCAACTCTTATGAATTCTCCCGACTGCAGGACACGCAGAAGCTTAGCCTGCGAGGCAAGCGGAAGTTCACCGATCTCATCAAGGAAAAGAGTACCACCGTCCGCCTCTTCAAAATAACCTCGGCGCATCTCGTTAGCTCCGGTGAACGAACCCTTTTCATGTCCGAAAAGCTCGGAGTCGATTGTACCTTCAGGAATAGCTCCGCAGTTGATAGCGAAATACTTGCCTCTGCGGCGCGGGCTGTTGGAATGGATTATCTTAGGTATGTTTTCCTTACCCACACCGCTTTCACCTGAGACCAAAACAGTTATATCCGTCGGAGCGACGGCTACAGCTATCTCGAGGGCGCGATTCAATGCGGGATCGTTACCTATGATGTCGAATTTATTCTTTAATGTCTGCAGTTCCTGATTTGTCATAACGGCACAAAGTTACGAAAACACTTTAAAAAACACAGCCTACAATTTAAAAAATTCGAAAATATGATTATCTTTGCGCTTTGATATGCCTTCATGTGAATGACTGCATTTAGGGATTGAATACAAACCATTTAATTTTATAGAAAACATGAGAAAAGGAATCAAATTCTTATCTGTTGCTATCCTCGGAATCGCTGCAGCTGCATGTAGCTCACCTGAGAAGATGGCAGAGATGGCAGAGAACGTGACTGTAAAGTGCGAGCCTGCTGTTCTTGAAGTTGTAGCAGGTAACATCGACGCTACAGTTTCTGTTACTTATCCAGACGGATACTTCCACAAGAAGGCTATCCTCGAGGTTACTCCAGTAATCGTTTATGAAGGTGGCGAGGCTGCTATGGAGCCATTCGTATTCCAGGGTGAGAGCGTAAAGGACAACTATGAGGTTATTCCTAACGCAGGTACAACAGTTACAAAGAAAGTACACTTCCACTATGCACCAGGCATGGAGAAGAGCTACCTCGAGCTCCGTGGCGTGATCAAGCACAAGTCAAAGAGCATTGACATGCCTGCAAAGAAGGTTGCTGATGGTGCTAACACTACTTACATGCTCGTTTGCAAGGACGGCGCTCTTGATTTCAAGGCTGACAACTACCAGGAGATCATCAAGCAGACTGCTGAGGGCCAGATCCTTTACACAATCAACAGCTCAACTGTAAGAAACAACCAGCTTACTTCACAGTCTATCAAGGACTTCCAGGCTGCTCTCGATGAGATCAAGGCTAACGAGCGCAAGACTCTCGTTGGTACTGACGTTGTTGCTTATGCTTCACCAGACGGAAAGGAGGATCAGAACAACAAGCTTTCTGACAACCGTTCTAAGTCAGCAGAGAAGGCATTCGCAAAGGTTACCAAGAAGCATCCGGTTGACGGTCCAGTAAACGTTACAAGCGTAGGTGAGGACTGGGAAGGCTTCCAGACACTCGTAGCTGCTTCTGACCTTGAGGACAAGGATCTCATCATCCGCGTTCTTTCTATGTACAGCGATCCTGCTGTTCGTGAGAAGGAGATCAAGAACATGTCTGCAGTTTATACTACTCTTGCTAAGGAGGTTCTTCCTGAGCTTCGTCGTGCAAGATTCATCGCTAACGTAGAGTTCAAGAACTACACAAGCGAGGAGCTCCTCAAGCTCGTTGACGAGAATATCGACGTTCTCGACGAGACTGCTCTCCTCCGCGCTGCTACTCTCGTAAATGATGCTGCTGGTAAGATCGCTCTCTACAAGAAGGCAGTTGAGAAGTTCAACAGCGCTAACGGTCAGTACAACCTCGCAGTTGTTTACATCCAGGATGGTAAGCTTGCTGAGGCTAAGGCTGCTCTCGCTAAGTGCGCTAAGGACGCTGACTGGAACAACGCAATGGGTGTTGTAGCTCTCCGTGAGGGTAACAACGCTGAGGCTGCTAACTACTTCAAGGCTGCTAACAACGCTTCTGCAAAGGCTAACCTCGCAGTTATCGACGTTCTCAACGGTGACTACAAGGCTGCTGCTGCTAAGCTCGCAGGCCAGAAGGGTTGCAACGTAGCACTCGTAGCTCTCCTTAACGGTGACCTCGCTGCTGCTGCCAACACAACTTGCAAGTGCGCTACAGCTTCTTACATCAAGGCTATCGCTGCTGCTCGTCAGGGCAACGCTGACGCTGTAAAGGCTAACCTCGAGGCTGCAAGCAAGGACGAGGCACTCGCTGCTCGCGCTGCTAAGGATATCGAGTTCGCTCAGTACAGATAATTCAATACCTTATATATAACGAAAGGCTCGGATCGCATTGATCCGAGCTTTTTTGTTTATGTATCATATCATTAATCCAACTTGAGGATATTCACATCAAGTGCTGACTCTATTAACTCGATGATAAGGTCCACATCTTCTGTACTGAACTCTCCGCTAAGCTTTTTACTTAGGTCTTCCGCAACAAACGAGACCTTATAATATTTTGAAAGAGTTGTCAGCACATCCTTCAAAGGTGTATTTTCGAAAATGAAGGTTCCGCGCTTCCATGCCACTTCGTTGCTGTCCCCTTTCTCACTTACCACAGGGTCTCCTATACCGACCGGAAGCAGAGCTCCCATTCCTTCTGTAAGGATGACTCCTTCCTTATCACCATTTCTGCCAAAAAGAACCTTTCCTTCCTCAACATACACCTTGACGGCCTTACCTGAAGTTACCGTTGCATCAACCTGGAATTCCGTTCCCAAAACTCTGACAAAAGCATGCTCTGTAGAAACCTCGAAAGGCCTGATCTCGTCCCTTGCAACATCAAACCACACCTTTCCTGTCATTTCCACCTTTCTTGAATCATCTTCAAAATCCTTATAACGTAGTGTAGATCCTTTGAAAAGCGTGACAGAAGTGCTGTCCGGCAGAAGATAAGTACTTGTTGATGAAAGAGCCACAAGTTCTGTCCATGATTCCTGCTGACCTCTCAGAAAAAAGAAAAGTCCTGCAACAACAGCAACCGTCGCAGCTGCTCCTGAGAAGCGCACCCAATTTATATGACGTATTTTTGCCGTCTTGGGATGAGCGGCATTGAAGCGTTCGATAGCCTTCTGCGTATCGAACTGACCCTCCTTATAATGCCGGGTCACAAATTCGAGATGTCTGTCGTCAAAGTCTGACATAATTCATGTTCTTGTTCCGTCAATAAGACGGATTTCTTGTGAAAAAATACTATCTGTTTCAGCAGAAAAATGAAAAAAGGAAAGAAATCATCTTCTGAGCACCTTCCTTCAATATCTTGAGTGCTTTGCTGACCTGATTACGGACTGTATTTTCAGAAATTCCGAGCTCCAGGGCTATTTCCTCATACTTGAGTCCGTCTCTTTTGCTCATCAGGAATATCTCACGGCACTTATCCGGCAATGAGTCGATTGCAGTCCAAAGGCGGGCCTCTATCTGAGAACGATGTTGCGCATCGTCATCATCAATGATTCCATAAGTGTCGTACGGTTTGAGTTCCTCGGTCTTGATGCCTGTCTTGCGAAGATGGTCCAGGCAACGGTTGCGTACCATCATATAAAGATATGAACGTCTGTTGGACACCTCAGCCCCTGCGCTGATCTTCTCCCACAATACAGCAAAGCAGTCCTGCACGATATCCTCGACCACAACAGGGTCACCAAGATAGTGCAGGGCATAGATGCAGAGCGGTCTGTAGTTATATCTGAAAAGATCGTCCATGAATGCCGTATTATTTCTGCATAAGATCCTTTACCAGCGTGTAGATGCGGCGGATTGCGTATAGGACTAGAAGAACATATACTCCAACGATGAGCTTGTCAGTTGTCGTGTTTATACCGAGGCGGATATCCTGGACTGCAAGAAGTACCACACACACGAGAATTATAGCCATAAAGGCGGCATAGAATATCTTCAGAAACTTGTTATTCATGGCTTACGTCATTTAATATCTCAAATATAGTTAATTTTAGCATACCACCTCGTAAATTGACACAAAATATATGTTTTATAATTGATTATCAAATTATTTAACAAAAATATTTTTCTTAAAATTTTTAAAAAAAACAAAATTGTTACAAAATAAGGAAAGCCACCGTAAAAAACGGTGGCTTTATGCCGATATTTATTCCCTTTCTTTGGAACAATCAGTGAAAACATGCCTTCCAGTGCACTGAATCAACATGTAACAAATATGTTAAAACATAAATTCCAGTTTTTGACCATGTCCATAGAAACAGTTTTCGACTGTTAGTTCTCCCGATGGAACATTTACCATTGCAGTCTTTCCTGCCGGAAACACATAGATGCTGTCTCCCTGCTTCATGGTAAACGTAATATCGGAAATATTGGTCACTTCCATTCTGGTACCAAGATCACGTACCTTAAGCGAGGCTCTTACGAGTTTTTCAAGATAGTCGCGACTGCCCACCAGAGTTCCTCGGAAAAGCGCAAGTGTACGCTTTGCCTGAAGAGCTTCCTTAATGGACTCCTCACTTCTTTCTTCTGCAAACACCAGAGTCATCGGGCGAAGCCAGTCGGTGCCCTCCGCATAATCCATTGTCACTGTTCCATGAATATCAGTATTAGCCATAGGGGCGATATCATAGGTCATATACCAGTCATATGTCAAAGGATATGTCTCCGTATAGTTGTAGACCTCATATGCATCTATCTTACCTTCCTTGACAAGCTGTTCATGCACTGGATAGAATGTCGATTTGTTGTCAGGCCATCCCGGATGGTTCCATATGACATATCCACCTTGCCTTCTGGCAATATCTATGGCATCTAGAGGGTCCTCTACATCCAAGGCATCTGCATCTTCAATGAAGAGGGCATTCAGATGACCCAATGGCTTGCTGCGGGTGATCTCAGCACCTTTGATGACAATGAATCCAAGTCTGTCTCCTTCTTCCTTGGCGATGGAGAAGGACTTGTTATGATCCGAGACCACTATATCTCTGAAAGGACGATATTCAATATGATCTGTTATTGCAATTGCATCAAGTCCTTCCTGCCATGCTTCCTGAACGCGGACCGAAGGCCATACCAGTCCGTCAGAAAAGACTGTATGTATATGAAAATCACATTTGAGAGCCAGAAATCCGTCAAATCCAGGAATGGAAATCTCATTTCTGTACTGAGACTGGTTGAAATGATCATATTTCAACACATCATCGTTAGAAATCTGCGCCTCCGCCATAATAGGAATGGCCATCAAGAATATTGCAATTACCTTTTTCATATTTATTTGAATATTCTCTGTGCAAATGAAGTGAGGTCACGTCTCCAGACCTTCCACTCATGTCCGCCTGGCCACTGCTCCCATACTACACCTTTGTAGCCCTTCGAATCAAGTACAGCCTTGAATTCCTTCATTCCATCGATACGGTTGTCCTGCTCGCCGCATGAAAGATAGATCACGTCGAACTTGTTGAACTTCTCAGGCTGTGAAAGCATACCCGGAATCTGCTGCTCAGCATCGAACGGCTGGCCACCGATAGCTGTAGAACCGATGAGACCGGAAGCAAATACTCCTACTGCCGAGAACTTGTCCACATTGCGGAAACCGATGTAGAAAGACTGTCCTCCACCCATAGAAAGACCCGCAACAGCTCTTCCGCTCTTGTTGGCAATGACGTTGTAACGGCTTTCAATGAAAGGAACGATATCTGCCACCAGTGATGAATAGTTGTCGAAACCTGAGCTGTATTCCTTTGTATTCTTGTTTTCAGGTATCTGGAGGGTCTGCGCAGCATACTGAGAAGGGTTTCCATTAGGCATCACGACGAGCATAGGAGTCGCCTTTCCTGCAGCGATGAGATTATCAAGAATCTGGCATGTACGGCCGAGAGTTGACCATGCATCCTCATCTCCGCCACCACCGTGAAGGAGGTAAAGCACAGGATACTTCACCTTTGTCTTCTTCGGCTCATAACCGTACGGAGTGTAGACATAGAGTCTGCGGGTCATGTCATTCTCTGCAGAATGATACCATACCTGCTCGAGATTGCCCGGCTTGTCTGATTCCTTGTAATTGTCAGCATAATCGCCCTCCACGAGGACTGCATTCATATATCTCGCACCGTCTCTCTGAACGAATACATTGACAGGATCAAGCATTGTTACACCGTCAACGATGAAATTATATGTATAAAGCTCTGGAGCAGGAAGAGGGAGAGTAATGCTCCATACACCGTCCTGACCCTGAGTCATTTCTGTACCTGCCGGGTTATAACCGAGCCACGAAGCGGATACCTGCACCTTTCTTGCCTTAGGGGCATTGAATCTGAATGTGATACCCTGCTCGGTGATTTCAGGCGATTTCACAGTCCTTCTGAACGAAAGAGAGTGCATTTCCTGAGCAAAAAGGCCTGCACAAGCCATTGTACCGGCTGCAATAAGCAGAGCGGCTTTCTTTAAGATCGTTTTCATAGTAGGATTTATTTAAAGAGTTGTTCTGCAAAGATCATAAGGTAGTTACGCCAGTTCTTCCATGT
>JAFZGK010000120.1 GCA_017555445.1 Bacteroidales bacterium | reverse complement strand
GCGTGAAACGCTTTTTTGAACCGGAGTTGGTCTTCATCTTTGGCATAGTTAAATTTGATTTAGTTAATAATTATTTGTTATCCAATCACTTGGATTACTTTTTCTTAAGTGGGGCGATCATCATGATCATCCTCTTTCCTTCAAGCTTAGGCATCTGCTCCGCTCTTCCGTACTCCTCGAGTTCGACCGCAAAACGAAGGAGAAGCTTCTCTCCCTGATCAGCGTAGATGATGGAACGTCCCTTGAAGAACACAGAAGCCTTAACCTTTGATCCTTCCTGAAGGAACTCTTGAGCGTGCTTCAGCTTGAACTGGAAATCATGCTCATCCGTATTAGGACCGAAGCGGATTTCCTTGATGACTATCTTGGCGGCATTTGCCTTCATCTCCTTAGCTTTCTTCTTCTGCTGATAGAGATATTTCTGATAGTCCATTATCTTACATACAGGCGGATCAGCCTTCGCACTAATCTCCACCAGATCAAGATCCTGCTCATCAGCCATTCTCAAGGCTTCTCTGAGAGAGTAAACGCCCTGCTCAGGTACATTGTCTCCGACAAGTCTTACCTGTGAGGCTGTAATCTCCTCGTTGATTCTCAATCCGTCCTCGTCCTTCTTTACATTGTTTGGTTTCTGGTTTGGACGAGCATTAGGTCTTGGCCCCATCGGGCGTGGACCTGGTTTAAAAGGTGCTGCGATAAATAAATCCTCCTATAAGTTAAGTTAGTTAATATGGTCAAACTATGACAGCTGATCCTTTATCTCGCTGCTTACCAACTCGATAAACTGATCAACCGGCATAGATCCTGCGTCAATTCCACCCTGTCTTCTGACAGAAACTGTTCCCTCAGTCATTTCCTTCTCACCTACAATCACAAGGAAAGGAATCCTCTTGAGCTCACTCTCACGGATTCTCTTGCCGAGTGTTTCGTTCCTATCATCTACGGCGGCGCGAATATCGGAATTATTCAGCAAACTGCAAACTTTTTTTGCATATTCCTCGTATTTTTCGCTGACTGGCACGATGTTAACCTGATCTGGGGTGAGCCAGAGAGGGAGTCTTCCACCGGTGTGCTCGAGGAGCACAGCCACGAATCTCTCAAGTGATCCGAACGGAGCACGGTGAATCATGATAGGACGGTGCTTCTGGTTGTCGCTACCGATATATTCGAGTTCAAAACGCTCAGGAAGGTTGTAGTCCACCTGGATTGTACCAAGCTGCCACTTTCTTCCGATTGCATCCTTCACCATGAAGTCGAGCTTTGGACCATAGAATGCAGCCTCACCATACTCTACTACAGTGTTAAGGCCCTTCTCCTCAGCAGCCTCGATGATAGCAGCCTCAGCTTTTGCCCAGTTCTCGTCTGATCCGATATATTTTGTCTTGTTATTAGGGTCACGAAGTGATACCTGTGCTACATAATCCTTGAAGTCGAGTGTCTTGAACACATAAAGGATGATGTCGATAACCTTGCAGAACTCTTACTTGATCTGGTCAGGACGAACGAAGAGGTGTGCATCATCCTGAGTGAAGCTACGTACTCGGGTAAGTCCGTGAAGCTCACCGCTCTGCTCATAACGGTATACTGTACCGAACTCAGCAAGTCTGAGCGGAAGATCCTTGTATGAACGCGGCTTAGCTCTGTAGATCTCACAGTGGTGAGGACAGTTCATTGGCTTGAGCAGGTACTCCTCTCCCTCCTGTGGAGTATGGATAGGCTGGAATGAATCCTTACCGTATTTAGCATAGTGACCTGAAGTCACATAAAGGTCCTTGTTTCCGATGTGTGGAGTAACTACAGGAAGGTATCCGTAAGACTTCTGAAGCTTCTTAAGGAAGTTCTCGAGGCGCTCACGAAGAGCAGCACCCTTAGGCAGCCACAATGGAAGTCCCTGTCCTACTCTCTGAGAGAATGTGAAGAGCTCCATTTCCTTACCGATCTTTCTATGGTCACGCTTCTTTGCCTCTTCCATCATAAGGAGGTACTCGTCAAGAAGTGACTTCTTAGGGAATGATACTCCATATACACGAGTAAGCATCTGACGCTCCTGGTCTCCCCTCCAATATGCACCAGCGATTGCTGTAAGCTTTACTGCCTTGATTGAAGATGTATCTCTAAGGTGTGGTCCGCGGCAAAGATCCGTGAACGCACCGTTTGTGTAGAATGTAATTGTACCGTCCTCAAGATCATTGATAAGTTCGCACTTGTACTCGTCACCTTTCTCGGTGAAAGTCTTGAGAGCCTCAGCCTTTGAAACCTCTGTTCTTACGAAAGCATTCTTCTGGCGCGCAAGCTCCATCATCTTGTCCTCGATAGCCTTGAGGTCAGCCTCTACAAGAGTCTTGTCGCCGAAGTCGACATCATAATAGAATCCTGTCTCGACAGCAGGTCCGATACCGAACTTCACACCAGGATATAGAGCCTCAAGCGCTGCTGCAAGAAGGTGAGATGATGAGTGCCAGAACACATGTTTTGCCTCCGCGTCCTCCCACTTGTGGAGACGTATCTGCGCATCCTCACTGATAGGACGATCCAGGTCATATACCGTACCCTTTCCAGTAGCGTCTGAAGCTGGAATAACCGTAGCAGCCATCACGTCAGCTGCAAGTCTCGGACTGATGCCGTTCGCAATCTCAAAAGCCGTAATGCCACTCTCGTAGGCTCTTACGCTACCATCTGGAAAAGTAATGTTTATCATATGTTATAAATATTTATATCTGTTATGTTGCCTTACACAAGGCAAGAGTGCAAAGGTACGAATTTTTTTCTATCTTTGTACATCTAACGCATGCGAATATGAAAGAAAAGACGATGGCTAAAGATATGTGGGAGGCGGCTGGATATGCCGGTCTGGCACTTGGACTTGTTTCCGCAGCTTATATGCTTGTAAATTCCGCTCTCGCAACATCCGGGTTGTCAACAGGAATGAATATTCTGATACAGACGCCGCTTTGGATTGCGAAATTCATCGGATGCATATTGCTGATGAAGTTCTTCATGAAGAAATTCCACACCAGCAATACAGATTCGACACATAAGGATGTATATAAGATGGGAGTAGCTACTGCTCTTCTATCTTCATTCCTATTCTCGGCAATACAATTCGTCTTCATGACTTACGTACAGGCCGACCTATATGCAGAGCAGTACGAAATTATAATGCAGCAATATTCATCCGGAATGGATCTCAACACGATGAACATGATGGAGAATTTTATTGATCTGCTTCCTCAGATTTCATTCTTCGGAAACCTTCTATATTGTTTTGCATACGGAAGCGTGTTGGCGGCCATTCTTTCCCGCAGCATCGTAAGCAACGATCCTTTTGCAGATTTTAAACAAGATGAGCAGTAAGACTATGGAATATACTAAGGACCTTTCTATCGTAATTTCCTTATATAATGAGGAAGAATCGCTCTCTGAGCTTATCAGCTGGATCGAGCAGGTAATGACACGCGAAGGTTACAGGTATGAGATCCTGATGGTTGACGATGGCAGCACAGACGGATCATGGAACCTTGTCAAGGAACTTTCAGTCAAGAATCCTGCAATCCGCGGCATCTCGTTCCGTCGCAACTATGGCAAATCCGCTGCCCTCTATCATGGATTTGCAGCCGCGGAAGGACGCGTAGTCGTCACTATGGATGCAGACCTTCAGGACTCACCAGAGGAAATTCCTGAAATGTACCGAATGATTGTCGAAGAAGGATGGGACATAGTTTCCGGATGGAAAAAGAAAAGATTCGACAACAAACTTACCAAGAATATTCCTTCTAAATTATATAATGCGACCGCACGCTGGATTACCGGCATCAAACTCCATGACATGAACTGCGGGCTTAAGGCATACCGCAACGATGTCGTGAAGAACATCGAGGTATATGGCGAAATGCATCGTTACATTCCATACCTTGCAAAGAACGCAGGTTTCGGCCGCATCACAGAAAAGCCGGTACAACACCAGAAACGCAAATATGGAGTCAGCAAATTCGGTCTTGAGAGATTCGTAAACGGATTCCTTGATCTTATTTCCCTTTGGTTCCTAAGTCGTTTTGGCAAGAAGCCGATGCATTTCTTCGGATTCACAGGCATACTGATGTTTCTGGCTGGTGCTGTACTGACCATATGGGTCATTGCAGAAAAACTGATACAGCAGGCACAGGGGCTCATCTTTCGCCCTGTTACTGACCAGCCTCTGTTTTACCTTGCCCTTGTTGCTGTACTGATAGGATTCCAGCTCTTCCTTGCCGGGTTCATCTGCGAAATGGTTTCGCGCAACAGTTCTGAGCGCAACAACTACAAAGTTCGCGAAGAATTTTAACGAACATCTATATCCTGGCATTCGTTTTGGTATGCGGGGAATGGTTTTGAAAAATCATTCCTTAAATATCACATTATGGATTACATACTAAATGATGCATCAGCAGAATTTCTGCCTCAGCCTTGGTTCATGAAATCAGAGTCATACACAAGGCAACAACCTATTCAGGAAACAACAAGTTCCAGAATCACATCGCTATTTCAGGAATATTACTATTAATTTATAAAGTTATGCTGAAGATTGGTGACAGAATGCCGTATTTCGAGGTTCAAGATCAAGACGGCAATACCGTTAATAGCGGAGAATTACTCGGAAGGAAGACCATAATTTACTTCTACCCGAAGGATAATACAAGCGGATGCACTGCAGAGGCATGTAATCTGCGTGACAATTACGAAGATCTTGTAGCAAAAGGATATAACGTAATCGGCGTAAGCAAGGACAGCGTGAAGTCTCACAAGAATTTCAAGGATAAGCACGCACTTCCGTTCACACTTCTGGCAGATACTGCAACAGAGATGATCAAGAGTTTTGGAGTATGGGGAGAAAAGACACTCTACGGAAGGAAGTATATGGGTACACTCCGCACAACATTCATCTTTGATGAAGCTGGAATCTTGCGTGAGATAATCGAAAAGGTCGATACCAACAACCACGCCGCCCAAATCCTTAAATAGGTCACCTGGACATTTCGGGAGATAACAGGGCAACAGTCAAGAGTGAGGACGGCCTTTTGGCTGAGCATTCCGGTTGAGCGTTCCAGTTGAAGACGCTGCTCTAGTAATGAACGCTGCCACAAAGCAAAAGACCCCGACATCGAAAAAGAGGCGCATCAGCGCCGCGTCATCCTCGTCAGCGAGATGTTCCCACGAACGAAAAAAGCTCCGAGACATTTGTCTCGAAGCTTTTATAAGAGCGTGGCAGCTACCTACTCTCCCACCTGGTGGGGCAGTACCATCGGCGATGGTGAGCTTAACTTCTCTGTTCGGAATGGGAAGAGGTGGATCCTCACCGCTATAACCGCCACAATATGTTTCTGAGAAAAAATAACTTGGTAGTTGATTCTACTATCCTGTCTGCTCCTTAGAGACACATGATCGCTAAAGTTGCAGCTGTAAGGCTTATTCCTCTTGTCCAATGACATACCCGCGTCACTATCGCGCTCAGGTTATCATCGAACCACAAACAGAGGAAGATGTCGGGCTATTAGTACAGGTCAGCTTTGACATTACTGCCTTTACACTTCCTGCCTATCAACGTGGTAGTCTCCCACGACCCTCAAAAGATGACTCATCTTGAAGATGGCTTCGCGCTTAGATGCTTTCAGCGCTTATCCTAACCGAACGTGGATACCCGGCGGTGCAGCTGGCGCCACAACCGGTAAACCAGAGGTTCGTCCAACCCGGTCCTCTCGTACTAAGGTCAGACCT
>JAFZGK010000119.1 GCA_017555445.1 Bacteroidales bacterium | reverse complement strand
TGGCTGGCTATGCCGGTGATGGATCTGCAGGAGCTTGAATCAAGATATTCAGTTGTCCAGCATTTCGTGGACAATGGTGCGGATCTTTCAGCCCTTCAGGCAATGATAGGTGATATCGGTGACCTTGAGAGAATCATTTCGCGTGCTGCTGCGGGTAAGATAATGCCGCGTGAGGTCATGCAGCTTCGCAGAGGTCTCAGTCAGACAGCCCCTATCATAGAACTTTGTCATGGCAAGGGAGTAGAGGCTCTGGATGCCCTTCTCGGTGAGATGAGCGATTGTGCAGACCTTCTTGACTATCTTGGCCGGACCATGCATCCTGAAACTGCAGCCGCAGTGGGCAAGGGTGACGTGATCGCTCCTGGAGTGAATGAGGAGCTCGATGAGCTCAGAAAGATCGCCCGCCACGGAAAGGATTACCTCCTCGAGATCCAGCAGAGAGAGATCGAGCGCACTGGCATATCTTCCCTCAAGGTCGGATTCAACAATGTCTTCGGCTACTACCTTGAAGTGCGCAATGCCCATAAGGACAGTGTCCCTGAGGAATGGATCAGAAAGCAGACTCTCGTCAACGCAGAGCGTTACATAACCGAAGAACTCAAGGAATACGAACAGAAGATTCTCGGAGCAGAAGAAAGGATATATGCCCTTGAATGTCAGATATATGCTGAGCTTGTAGCCAGGATCCAGGCTAATATTTCCGCTATACAGAAGAACTGCCGCATACTTGCGCGACTCGATGTGCTCGCAGGCTTTGCCGACCTGGCGGTGACCAACAGATACTGCCGTCCGCAGATGGATGAGAGCAAGGTTATCGACATCAGGCAGGGCCGTCATCCCGTGATAGAGACCATGATGCAGGCAGGGGAGGAGTTTGTCCCTAACGACATCTATCTCGATGACAAGAACCAGCAAGTGATTATCCTTACTGGTCCGAACATGGCCGGTAAGTCGGCGCTTCTTAGACAGACTGCCCTTATAGTGCTCATGGCTCAGGTCGGTTCATTCGTGCCTGCATCCTCAGCCCGCTTAGGCTATTGCGACAAGATATTCACCCGTGTGGGTGCTTCAGATAACATTTCACGTGGTGAATCTACCTTCATGGTGGAGATGCTCGAGACCTCGATGATCCTTCACAATCTTTCGTCGCGTTCGCTTGTACTTCTCGATGAGATCGGCCGCGGTACGTCGACTTACGACGGTATGTCCATCGCTCGTGCGATCGTGGAATATGTACATGAATATGGTGAAGGTGCAAAGACGCTCTTTGCTACTCATTATCACGAACTCAACGATCTTGAGGATATTTATGGCCGTGTGAAGAACTTCCATATCGCAGTGAAGGAGGTTGGAAAGAATGTCATCTTCCTTCGCAAGCTGAAAGAGGGAGGAGTGGCACACAGCTTCGGTCTTCATGTGGCCCGTATGGCAGGAATGCCTAAACAAGTGCTTGAATCGGCAGAAAAGACGCTGGCCGCTTTGGAGAAGGGTGGTTCTTTTGGTGTCGGTCAAGCAAATACGGACAGTGAGTGCGGCTTTACTGTCGTTTCAAGCGAGGCAGAAGGCCGAGTCGAGAAATCTCTAAAGAAGAATACCGTCAAGCCTCACAATGTGAAGGAAGGCCGCGTTGAAAGTGACGGTTCGCTCCAGCTCTCGTTCTTCCAGCTCGAGGATCCGCTTCTTTCTTCTCTCAAGGAGGATCTTGAAAGAGCAGACCTCAACAATATGACTCCGCTTCAGGCCTTTGACCTGTTGCGTTCGATGAAGGAACAGCTCGGAATCTGATCGATCCGAGTGTGTTTTAATTAGACGGAAAATGCATAGATTAAAATTCATATTTGTGACAATGCTGATGATTGTCGGCATGTCAAGGACTCATGCTGTCCTGGCTCAGGAGATAGATGTGCCAGAAATAGCAGCAACGGATGCAGACGTACTTGCGACGGATATTCCTGATGCCTATGGCTTCTGGGCGGGTGCGATGGCTACCAAAGCCTTTGGAAAGGAAAACAGGTGGAATGCGGGTCTGCTTGCCTTCTATTGCCATAATTTCCATCAGGGAGAGTCCCTTTTCAATCAGGTTTTTGTCCGTCCTTCCATCACTTACACAACCTTACCTTGGCTAAAGGTTCATTACGATATGGATCTGGCACAGACCAGTGGCGGATTTCAGATGAGATTCATGCCCGGGGCAACCGTTTCACACAGGATTTCGGATTTTTCCTTTTCACTCAGACATATGTTCTATTACATATGGTATCCTGCATCTGGAGTCACAACCCATCTGTCTGCAACAAAGGGAACAGTGAATTATAGCATTCCGGATACTCCTTTGACCCTGACAGTGGCAATGGAGCCGTTATATAGAGAAAATCTGTTGAGAAACAGAATCTATGCGGGATTCAATATTCGTCTTAATGACAGTATGACCTTGTGTCCGCAGTATCTTCGCAAGGCGTATCATAACCGTTCCGGAAAACATGATCGTCGCACCTACGATGATCATCTTCTGTATCTTCTGCTTCTTGTTAGACTTTAAGAAGATAATATCATTTAACTGTCAGGTTTCTATAACAGTTTATTGATTTGTGAATTAATGATAGTTAAAGAGGGGATTGTCATTTAAAATCATTACCTTTATCGGTTGAAAGTTCGAAAAATATAATAAATAACTCTTAAAATATTAATAATCATGGAATTACCTTTCGCCGAATCGTACAAGATTAAAATGGTAGAGCCTCTTCGCAAGAGCACACGCGAGGAGCGCGAGCAGTGGATCAAGGAAGCTGACTACAACCTTTTCCAGCTTAAGTCAGACCAGGTTTATATCGATTGTCTTACTGACTCAGGTACAGGCGCGATGAGCGACCGCCAGTGGGCTGCAATGATGATGGGTGATGAGAGCTATGCAGGTTCTTCTTCATTCTTCCAGCTCAAGGAGACAATCACAAAGATTACAGGTTTCGAGTATGTGATCCCTACTCACCAGGGCCGTGCTGCCGAGAACGTTCTCTTCAGCCATCTTGTGACTGCAGGTGCAATCGTTCCTGGTAACTCACACTTCGACACAACCAAGGGACATATCGAGAGCCGTAAGGCATTTGCCATTGACTGCACAATCGATGAGGCAAAGGATACTCAGCTTGAGGTTCCTTTCAAGGGTAACGTTGACCCTAAGAAGCTTGACAAGGTTCTCGCAGAGAATGCTGACAAGGTTCCTTTCATCATCGTTACTGTTACAAACAATACAGCTGGTGGACAGCCTGTATCAATGCAGAATCTTCGCGAGGTTCGCGCAATCGCTGACAAGTATGGCAAGCGCGTAATCTTCGACTCTGCACGTTTCGTTGAGAACGCATACTTCATCCGCACTCGTGAGGAGGGTTATGCAGACAAGTCGATCAAGGAGATCTGCAAGGAGATGTTCTCACTCGCTGACGGTATGACAATGTCATCAAAGAAGGACGGTCTCGTGAACATGGGTGGTTTCATCGCTACACGTCATGAGGACTGGTACGAGGGTGCCAAGAGATTCTGTATCCCATTCGAGGGCTTCCTTACTTATGGTGGTATGAACGGCCGTGATATGGCTGCTCTTGCTGTAGGTCTTGACGAGAACACAGAGCTCGAGACAATCGAGACACGTATCAAGCAGGTACAGTACCTTGCAGCTAAGCTCGACGAGTACGGTATCCCTTACCAGCGTCCTGTAGGTGGTCATGCTATCTTCGTTGATGCTGACCGCGTTCTCGACCAGATTCCTAAGGAGGAGTTCCCTGCACAGACACTCGCTATCGAGCTCTACATCGAGGCTGGTGTACGTGGTTGCGAGATCGGTTACATCCTTGCTGACCGCGACCCTGTAACTCGTGAGAACCGTTTCGGCGGACTTGACCTTCTCCGTCTCTGCATCGCACGTCGTGTTTACACTAACAACCACATGGATGTGATTGCAGCTGCCCTCAAGAACGTTTATGACCGCCGTCATGAGATCACTCGCGGTGTGAAGATCGTTTGGGAGACTGAGCTCATGCGACATTTTACAGTCAAATTAGAGAGGCTCTAATTTTACTGTAAAAGTCGGAGACAAATTTCGCATACCTCCCCTAAATCCCCTCCTCAGGAGGGGACTTACCATCGCTTCGCTAAAAGAAGCTAGAGACTCTAACAGAGTATCCTCATAAATAAAAAAGTGTGTCAGGCCATTGACTTGACACACTTTTTTGTGTTTACATGGATTGAGATGGCTCGACTCCGCCTTCGGCCTCGCTCGACATGACAATTATCTGTTGACAACTGCTGCCACCTTCTCAGCAAGGGCGATGAAGGCAAGGCCGTCGGGGCGTGATGAGAGGGCTGCCGGTTCGCCGTTGTCTCCGCCTTCGCGGATACTCTGTACTATCGGAATCTGTCCGAGGAGCGGAATGTCATATTTCTCTGCCATCCTGATGGCTCCTTCGCGTCCGAAGATGTAGTATTTCTCATCCGGATGCTCTTCCGGAGTGAACCATGCCATGTTCTCCACGAGTCCGAGGATAGGCTTGTTCACATCCTTGTTGCGGAACATGTTTACACCCTTCTCGACGTCTGCAAGCGCCACAGCCTGTGGTGTGCTGACGATTACAGCTCCCTCCATCGGAATGTCGTGTACAAGACTGATATGGATATCACCTGTTCCCGGAGGCATGTCGATGAGGAGGAAATCAAGTTCTCCCCAACGTACCTGAAGAATCATCTGCTTGAGGGCGTTGCATGCCATAGGGCCACGCCAGATGAGTGCCTGCTCAGGACTTGCGAAATAGCCGATAGACATCCATTTCACGCCATATTTCTCCATAGGCATGATGACTTCCTTCTCGCCTTCCATTATTGCGTCAGGCATGAGGCCTTCAGTTGCTGTCATCTTTGGTACCGACGGGCCGTATACGTCAGCGTCAGCAAGTCCTACCTTGTAGCCGAGACGGGCAAGAGCGACAGCCAGATTGACTGACACTGTAGATTTTCCTACTCCTCCTTTCCAGAAGCGATACCGATGATATGCTTGATGCCGGTCACCTCCTCGAAACCGAGGTCGAGACCCGGCTTCTTCTTAGGTGCTTCATCCTTGATGATTGTCTTAACCTCCACC
>JAFZGK010000118.1 GCA_017555445.1 Bacteroidales bacterium | reverse complement strand
TCTCTGAGTTGCGTTCTTTCGATTCTATCGACAACGCTCCCGAAGAAAAGGAACGTGGTATCACTATCAATACTGCGCACGTTGAGTATGAAACAGCTAACCGTCACTATGCACACGTAGACTGCCCGGGTCACGCCGACTACGTTAAGAACATGGTAACTGGTGCTGCTCAGATGGACGGTGCTATCATCGTAGTAGCTGCAACTGATGGTCCTATGCCTCAGACTCGCGAGCACATCCTTTTGGCTCGTCAGGTAAACGTTCCCCGTCTGGTTGTATTCTTGAACAAGTGTGACGTTGTTGATGACGCTGAGATGCTCGAGCTCGTTGAGATGGAGATGCGTGACCTTCTTTCATTCTACAACTTCGACGGTGACAACGCTCCTGTAATCCGCGGTTCAGCTCTCGGTGCACTCAACGGTGACCCACAGTGGGAGGCTAAGGTAATGGAGCTCATGGCATGTGTTGATGAGTACGTTCCACTTCCTCCACGTGATATCGATAAGCCATTCCTTATGCCTATCGAGGACATCTTCTCAATCACAGGTCGTGGTACTGTAGCTACAGGCCGTATCGAGACTGGTATCATCCACGTAGGTGATGAGGTTGAGATCGTAGGTCTTGGCGAGGAGCCTAAGAAGACTGTCGTAACAGGTGTTGAGATGTTCCGCAAGCTCCTTGATCAGGGTGAGGCTGGTGACAACGTAGGTCTTCTCCTCCGTGGTATCGACAAGAAGGAGATCAAGAGAGGTCAGGTACTCGCAAAGGTAGGTATGATCAAGCCTTACCAGAAGTTCGAGGCTTCTATCTACGTACTTAAGAAGGATGAGGGTGGTCGTCATACTCCATTCCACAACCACTACCGTCCACAGTTCTTCATCCGTACTCTCGATATCACTGGTGAGATTTCACTCCCAGAGGGCGTAGAGATGGTAATGCCTGGTGATAACGTTCACATCACTGTAGAGCTCATCTACCCTGTAGCTATCAACGAGGGTCTCCAGTTCGCGATCCGCGAGGGTGGTAGAACAGTAGGTGCTGGTCAGGTAACTAAGCTTATTGACTAATTAGTCTACAATACCGGTGGGTGACCGGTTGGTCACCCACAATTTAGGGGATTAGTATAAGGGTAGTACAGCGGTCTCCAAAACCGTTAGTCTGGGTTCGAATCCTGGATCCCCTGCCAATAAATATCAAAGGTTACGATTTGGTAATGTTTAACAGACGTTGCAACAAGCTTCCAACCTGCAATGTCCATTAAATGTAAAGATGAGAAAGTTTATCAACTATCTGAAAGAGTCATATGCTGAGCTGACCAAGAAAGTGTCTTGGCCTACTTGGGACAAGTTGCAGAATTCCGCTATCGTTGTGATGGTGGCTTCAGCTATCTTGGCCGTAGTGATCTTTGCAATTGACTTTGTTATTGAAGCCGCAATGAAATTCATTTATACTCTCTAATACCTTATATTATGAGCGAAAGCGGTAAGAAATGGTATGTCCTGAGAGCAGCAGGCGGAAAAGAGAAAAAAGCCAAAGAATATCTCGAAAAAGAGATCGAAAGATGTGGCCTTCAGGATCTGGTTTCTCAGGTCCTTGTTCCGACAGAAAAAGTCTATAGGATCCGCGATGGAAAACGTGTCTGTACAGAGCGTCTTTTCTATCCCGGCTATGTGCTTATAGAGGCAGAACTCAGCGGAGAACTGCAGTACATCATCCGAAATGAAGTCCCTCATATGTCAGGCTTCCTTACAGAGAAGCAGGATGTGAAGAGAGGCGACGGAAAGACGCAGATTGAAAAGCTGCCTACTCCGATCAGACAGGATGAGGTCGACAGGATTCTCGGCAAGAAGGACGAAATGGCAGATACAGAGGCTGTAACTGTCGTGGACTATCAGGTCGGAGACGCTGTAAAGATTACAGATGGTCCTTTCGAAGGATTCGACGGTACTGTTGAGGAGATTGTGGAAGACAGGAGCAAGCTCAAAGTCATGGTCATGATCTTCGGCAGAAAGACACTTTTAGAACTCAACTTTACACAGGTAACTAAAGAATAATCAGAATTATGGCAAAAGAAGTAGCTGGATTTATTAAACTCCAGATCAAAGGTGGCGCAGCAAATCCATCACCACCAGTTGGTCCTGCCCTCGGTTCGAAGGGTTTGAACATCATGGATTTCTGCAAGCAGTTCAATGCCCGTACGCAGGAAAGCGCAGGTAAGGTATTGCCAGTAGTGATCACAGTCTACAGTGACAAGTCTTTCACTTTCGTAGTAAAGCAGCCACCTGTAGCAGTACAGCTCAAAGAGGCTGCAAAGATCTCTACAGGATCTGCTGAGCCAAACAGAAAGAAAGTCGGTACAATCACTTGGGATCAGGTGAAGGCAATTGCTGAGAGCAAGATGTCAGACATGAACTGCTTTACACTCAAGTCAGCGATGACTATGGTAGCAGGTACCGCAAGAAGCATGGGTATCAAAGTAGAAGGAGAGTTTCCTGAACTCTAAAAATCACACGCAACAATGAGTAAACTTACTAAGAATCAGAAGGCTGTTATCGCAAAGTACGATGCAGCGAAGGAGTATAAGCTTGCTGAGGCATGTGAACTTGTAAAGGAAATCACTTACACTAAGTTTGATGCATCAGTAGAGCTTCACGTAAACCTTGGCGTTGACCCACGTAAGGCAAACCAGATGGTTCGTGGCGTTGTAACTCTTCCACACGGAACAGGTAAGACAAAGCGAGTTCTCGTACTCTGTACTCCTGACAAGGAGAACGAGGCAAAGGAGGCTGGTGCAGATTTCGTAGGTCTCGACGAGTATATTGAGAAGATCAAGGGCGGTTGGACAGATGTAGACGTTATCATCTGTACTCCATCAGTAATGGCAAAGGTCGGTATCATCGGTAGAATCCTCGGTCCAAGAGGTCTCATGCCAAACCCTAAGACTGGTACTGTTACAATGGAAGTTGGCAACGCTGTAAAGGAAGTTAAGGCTGGTAAGATTGACTTCAAGGTTGACAAGACAGGTATCGTGCATGCAGCTATCGGAAAGGTTTCTTTCTCAGGCGCACAGCTTCTTGACAACGCTAAGGAGCTTCTCTCAGCTATCCTCAAGCTTAAGCCACAGGCTCTTAAGGGTACATATATGAAGGGTGTTGCCATCTGCTCTACAATGAGCCCTGGTATCACTGTAGATGTTAAATCAGTAGAGTAATTTAGTGCTGTAAAATTTGAACGTTATGAGAAAAGAAGAGAAACTCGATATTATCAACGCGATAGCAGCACAGTTGGAGGAGACTCCTAACTTCTACATCACTGACATCGCAGGACTCAATGCAGAGAAGACACATGAGCTCCGCAAGGCTTGCTTCGAGGCTGGCGTAAAGCTCGTAGTAGCTAAGAACACACTCGTTACTAAGGTTATTGAGAACTCTGATAACGAGGAGATGAAGAAGCTTACAGAGGTACTCGCAGGTCCTACTGCAGTAATGTTCACTGTAGCTCCTAACGCTCCAGCAAAGGTAATCAAGAAGTTCAGAGAGACAGGAAGCGAGAAGCCAGTTCTCAAGGGTGCATTCGTACAGGATTGGCCGGCATTCATCGGCGCAGATCAGCTTGATAACCTCTTCGCTATCAAGTCACGTGAGGAAATGATCGCTGACATCGTTAGCCTCCTCCAGTCACCTATCCGCAACGTCATGTCTGCTCTCGAGCATAAGGATGACGATAAGGCTGAAGCGGCAGCAGAGTAATTTTAAAATAGTAAACAAACAATATTTAAATAAATACAATTATGGCAGACATTAAAGCACTCGCAGAAGAGTTGGTAAACCTTACTGTGAAAGATGTACAGGAGCTCGCAACTATCCTTAAGGAAGAGTACGGTATCGAGCCAGCAGCTGCAGCAGTAGTTGCAGTAGCAGGTCCAGCAGCAGCAGCTGAGGCTGAGCAGACAGAGTTCGACGTTATCCTCGTATCACCAGGCGCAGCTAAGCTTGGCGTTGTAAAGGCTGTTAAGGAGTCTACAGGACTCGGTCTTAAGGAGTCTAAGGAGATCGTTGACAAGGCACCAGTAGCTGTTAAGGAGAAAGTTTCTAAGGCAGAGGCTGAAGCACTTAAGGCTGCCCTCGAAGAGGCAGGAGCTGAAGTTGAGATTAAGTAACTTCACCCCTTCCCCGAGATGGGAAAAAAGTCAGGTTTAGGGCCAAATTAGGCTCTAAACCTTTTTGTCGTAATAAAATGTTTTTCTCTATATAAAGGCAGAAAGATGTCAAAAAAGACTAACAATCAGCGAGTTTCATTCGCATCATCAAAAATTCTCCTTGAGTATCCAGACCTGCTTGAGGTGCAGCTGAAGTCCTTCCAGGATTTCTTCCAGCTCGACACCACACCAGAGAACAGAAGCAACGAGGGTCTGTACCAGGTATTCCAGGAGATATTCCCAATCGAAGACACCAGGAACAGCTATAAGCTTGAATTCATCGACTATTTCATTGATCCTCCGCAGTATTCGATTGATGAGTGTCTTGAGAGAGGACTGACATACAATGTTCCTCTGAAGGCAAAACTCCGCCTTTCTTGCAATGATCCTGAGCACGAGGACTTTGATACCAAAGTACAGGATGTATATCTCGGCAACATCCCTTACATGACACCGGGCGGTACATTCGTTATAAACGGATCAGAAAGAATCATAGTTTCACAGCTCCATAGGTCACCTGGCGTGTTCTTCGGACAGAGTGTACACGCAAACGGTACCAAGCTTTATTCAGCACGAATCATTCCTTTCAAGGGATCATGGATCGAGTTCGCTACTGACATCAACAATGTCATGTATGCATACATCGACCGTAAGAAGAAGCTTCCTGTAACCACCCTCCTCAGAGCCATTGGATTCAACGGCGACAAGGATATCATCGACATCTTCGGACTCGCAGACGAGATCGAAGCAACTGAAGAGAACCTTAAGGCAAATGAGGGAAGAAAGCTCGCAGCAAAGGTCCTTAGAACCTGGATCGAGGACTTCGTGGATGAGGATACCGGAGAGGTTATACCAGTAGAAAGAAGCGAGACTTATCTCGAGCGTGGAGAGATTCTCAACGATGAGACTATCGAGAAGCTGTCAGAGACTGATGTAAAGACAATCCTTCTCCAGAAGGACGAGGCAAACGTAAACGAGTATGCCATCATTTACAACACTCTGCAGAAAGACCCGACAAATACAGAGATGGA
>JAFZGK010000117.1 GCA_017555445.1 Bacteroidales bacterium | reverse complement strand
TGTCACGTATCGCCTGGGATACGGCGAATGGCGGTACTGCAATGCTGGACTGCTTCCCTACAACACCGGAAGAAACTATACTGGCAGTGTCAGGGACAGGTAAGAAGGCGGCAAAAATGATGAGTCAGATGACAACCGGTCTTATAAAGAAGTTTGCTGCAGGTAATATTTATACTGGTAAATTTAAATCAGTGACAATTTCACCAGCAGGAGCTGAGTTGGACTGGGGTATACCTTTCACATCTAGACCATTGGCTCTAAGAGGATGGTTCAGGTATGAACCGGAGGCTATCACTCAGACGGGAGGTAGCTATGATAATTTAAAGGGTCAGATGGACAGGTGTCAGATTCAGGTGTTCCTGACAGATTGGACCGGCATGTTCCCGATCAAGGCATATACGGATGTGTCTAAATCACAGTATGTTACATATACTGCAGATTATATCATTGCTCATGGTGAAATTGTAACAGACAATGATACTACAGACGATCCAGACAATGTCAACGGATACGTCAGATTTACAATTCCAATCGAGTACAGAAGCCTGAAAAATCCTTCATATATTGTAATTGCGGGTGCCGCAAGCCGTTATGGAGACTATTTTACGGGAGGTGAAGGCAGTACACTCTACCTTGACGAACTGGAGCTTGTTTATGATCCTGACGAACTTACTGATGAGGAGTTCAATATAGTGATGAATAGAATTAGAAACTAATGAAAAAGATAATCTTTGCGTTTTTTATATTGATTGCGTCAGTGTCATCTGTTATGGCAACATCCCATGATAATGACAATGGGGCTTTCGACCGCGGCGTAGGCAAGATGAATTCCGTATTCATTCCTAAGGGATATATGGGAGCAGGACTGACATTTTCCTACAATACATACAACCTTGGACAGAGTGCAAATGATGTAGGATATTCCATGCTGTTTTCGCTTCTCTCAGGTATTCAGGGAGAAATGAGCACAGTGGGTGTATCCCCGTCTATTTCATACTTTATAATGGATAATATCTCGGTAGGAGCACGCTTTGACTACAACAGGACAAGTCTTGATGTCGGAAACCTTGGACTTTCTCTGGGAGACCTCGCTTCGATCTCGATTCAGGACTACCATATGCTCAAGAATATGTATTCGTCAGCTGTGGCAGCAAGATATTATATGCCTATAGCCAACAGCAAGAGAATCGCCATGTTCGGAGAACTCAGACTTGGTTTCGATGTAGGTCAGTCTGTGGCATACCAGGTCAAGGGTGGCAATAACTTCGGAACGTTCCAGAGCATATACGGAGGTGGAATCAATGTTGTTCCCGGACTTTGTGTCTTTGCTACCAACGAGGTGTGTGTAGAGGTTGCGGTAGGAGTGCTCGGCATCAACTATCAGTATGTCAAGCAGGAGACCAACCTCGTTGACACAAGTGTAATGCACCAGAGTGGAGCCAATTTCAAGATCAATCCGCTGTCAATCAGCCTTGGAATGTCGTTCTATCTCCCGGTAAAGACTGCTTCAAAATAAGGAGGAAGGAAGATGAAGAGATTTAGTATAATAGCAGTAATTATGATGGGACTCGTCCTGAGTTCATGTATTGAGAATCCGTTGTCATATCCTCGTCTCAAGGCAGAGATCACTGCTTTTGAAGTCAAGGGTCAGAAGTCAGTATCAATCGATGTTGAGAACATGATCGTCAATATCGTTCTGAAGGAAACTGCAGACATCGACAGCGTCCAGGTCACAAGATACGGATATACAGAAGGTGCACAGCCTTCTTATGAGCTTCCTGAGATGCTTGACCTCACTCAGCCGGTGAAGATTTCTTATCAGACTTATCCTGACCAGACATATGAGTGGACTATCTTAGCGGAGCAGCCGATCAGCAGATATGTGAAATGTGATGATATGATAGGAGAGGCGGAGTTTGATCTTAAGAACAAGACTATCCTTGCGTATTTCCCTGAGGATAAGCCACTTTCACAGATCAGAATCACAAAGATGAAGCTTGAGGCGCAGGGCTCGCAGATTGATTCGACATTCGGATATATGTCTGTAAACGGTGTTGAAACATACGTCAAGGAAAAGATGGAATTCCCGATGACCCTTGACTGTGTGATATCAAGAAAATTCAAGGTGACCAACAGACATGAGGAGACAGAATGGACATTTAGAGCTGTCCATAAGATCATCGAGCTCGAGATCACATCTGTCAATGCATGGTGCTACAGTGCTCAGATCAATGCGGCATTCAAGGGAACCGGTAATCCTGTGATCGAGTACCGTGAAAGCTCTGAGCAGGAGTGGATCGCACTCCCTTCAACAGTTGCCGGTACAGTCATAACAGCCTCAGTCGACCAGCTTACAGAAGGAACAGATTATATTGCCCGCGTAGTCAATGGAGATGCAGTCAGCGAGGAATTCACATTTACAACAGAAACTCCTGACCAGCTCCCTAACATGTCATTCGATGAGTGGCATCAGGGTGACCCGGGCGGATACACATGGTATCCTAATGCAGCAGGTGCAGAGATGACATGGGGAACAGCCAACTCCGGCGTCAATATGGTGAGTGCAGTCAACTCGACAAGACCGGAGAACACATTTGTGGTAAAGAAAGGTGGCTCTGCAGTACGTATGGAAAGTGTATATGTCTTCAGCAAGTTCGCAGCAGGTAACATTTACACCGGCAAGTTCGGCAAAGCCGTCCTCAGTCCTGTACCGGGAGCCGAGCTCGATTGGGGAGTGCCGTTCACAACCCGTCCATACTCGTTGAAGGGATACTACGCATATGCACCGAAGAAGATCGATAACGCTTCCGAGAAATATGCTGACAAGCTTGGAACAAACGACAATGCTCAGATTCTTGTATTCCTTACAGACTGGGAGAATCCGTTCCTCGTCTCTACATCGACAGAGACATTTGTCGACATCAAGAATGACCCTTCCATCATCGCAGTAGGCGAGCTCATAACAGACCAGGATACAGAAGGCAAATATGTCGAGTTTGAATGTGTTCTTGAGTATCGCGATGACCGCAAGCCGAAATACATCGTTGCAGTAGCCTGCTCAAGCCTTTACGGTGACTACTTCACCGGCGGCCAGGGCTCTGTGATGCATGTCGATGAATGGGAGTTCATCTATAAATAAAATAAGGTCCTGAAGTGATTCAGGACCTTATTTTTTGCTTTTAGACTGATTACTCAGCTACGATAGCACCCATTGGGCAAGCTGCCTCGCAAGCGCCGCAGTCGATGCATGCGTTTGGATCGATCTTATAGATGTCACCCTCTGAAATTGCGCCTACCGGGCACTCTGGCAAGCATGTTCCGCATGCTGCGCAGTCTTCTGTAATTCTGTGAGCCATTTTAATATTCTTTTAAAGTGTTAATGTTCTACGTGGTGTCGTATAGACAAAGTTTATGCAAATTTAGACATTAATTTCAATATTCAAAGCCTGTTGTAGCCCGATTTATGTTATCTTTGCTATCATAAGCTGTTGATTTGTCAAAACAGTTTGATAACACTTGGATTATGTTTGTAAAGAGATGCTTTGCAGCAGCCCTTGCGCTGCTCCTTTCGTTTGTGTGTGCTATGGCACAGCATCAGGTGAGTGACGGCCTTGAGTTTGACAAGATGGTGCATAACTTCGGCGAGATACTGCATAAGAGCGGTCCCGTGTCTTGTACCTTCACTTTGAAGAATACAGGCAGCAAGCCTGCAGTCATATATAATGTCGTGAGCACATGCGGATGCACCGATGTGAAGTGGACCCGCGAACCTATCCGTCCCGGACAGACAGGTACAGTGTCTGTGACATATTCGAATGATGAAGGTGCATATCCTTTCGACAAGAACCTCACTGTCTATCTTTCTGACTTAAAGAAACCGGTGATCCTCAAGGTGCGCGGCGTATCGATCGAGAAGAAAAGACCTGTAGCAGAACTTTATCCGGTCCACTATGGTGCACTTGGACTCAAGGAATCACTGATCAAGGGAGGCAATCTCGAGCAGGGAAATGTAAAGAGTGAGGCTGTCATGGTTGCAAACATATCGAATTCTCCTATAACAGTCAGCTTCAAGGATGTATCGCCTAATCTCAAGCTTTCGGTATCACCTAATCCGATCCCGGCTCAGGGTACTGCAGAGCTCGCAGTTACGGTTACAGCTGACAGGACCATCTGGGGAAAGAACAACTATTGGGCGACTCCTCTTGTAAACGGCAAGGCTGTAAAGGGACCGGATGGATTTGATAAGATCGGAGTGTGGGCTTTCACCAAAGAGAACTTCGACAACATGTCTGATGATGAAAGATCCAAGGCTGCCAGACCGATGTTCGAGAGCAGCACATGGTCTTTCGGCAAGGTTAAGGCAGGCACAGTAATCCACGCTGAATATACGTTCAAGAATCAGGGCAAGACCCCATTGAAGGTCTACAAGGTGGATGTTGACTCTGGAAAATGCACTTATGAGAGTATTCCGGACACTGCAGCCGGTGCTACCAGAACTTTCAAGGTGGATCTTGACACTACAGGAATGCCTAAAGGTGAGGTGCTTACTATCGTGACTCTCACAACCAATTCTCCTCTCCGCCCGATAGTAAATCTCTTCATCGCAGGCTATATCGAATAGACACGACGTCAGTGGTAAGGAAAATTATGCATTTGATTATAGATATAATTAGAAATTCGGTACTGATCACAGGACTGGTGGTGGTGATGATGATGATGATCGAGTCACTCAACATCGAGTCCAGAGGCATGCTTTTCAGGGGCCTTCGCAAGACAAAGGTAGGACAGGTGGTCGTGGCGGCGCTTCTCGGATCTGTACCCGGATGCATGGGAGGCTTTGCCACCGTCTCACTATACACTCATCGCCTTTTCAGCTTTGGCGCTCTTGTAGCCATGATGATCGCTTCCTCAGGAGATGAAGCCTTTGTCATGCTTGCTATGATTCCGGAGCAGGCTCTGGTGATATTTGCCGTGCTTTTCGTTGTTGCAGTTGTAGTCGGAATACTGGTCGACCTCATCTACGACAGACGTCATAAGGCCAGGTGTGACAAGCACGGACATGAGGAATGCGGAATGGACGAAGCCTGCGACACAGGCTATGCCGTGCATGAATGCGGAGAGGCCGGTCATGAGCATCATAGTCATGACGATCACAAGACGGCACCATCCAGAAGACATTTCAGCTGGAAGCGAGCTACCATGTTTGTCGGTCTTGCAATATTCATCGCAGCTCTCGCAACCGGCAACCTCGGCCATGAACATCATCACGGAGAAGCTCACACCGACACAGAACACGTTCATCACACCGACATCGGGCATACCCATCAGCATGAAGAAGCACATGCTCATCACCATCATGGTGATTTGCAGGCAGATATGGGCTGCGATCACGAAGACCTGCATGGCATTCATGCAGAGTCGTACGAGTCTGAGGAAATTGCTGAGGCCGCGTTCCATAT
>JAFZGK010000016.1 GCA_017555445.1 Bacteroidales bacterium | reverse complement strand
TTCAGCTGAGGACGGTCTTCCGATGATCGGCGTTGGAGTCATGGCCGGACCTGGCACAGGAGTCATCACTTCGTTGGACGGAGAATATGAGATTACAGTAGCTCCGGGAACTGAGCTTACATTCTCAAGTATCGGTTACAATGAAGAAAAGGTTGTCGTACCTCAGACTGAGGTGTTCAACCATAATGTGGTAATGCAGCCGGAGACAATGACTCTCGATGATGTCGTGGTCATTGCCTATGGCGTAAGAAAGAAGGGAACTGTTGCCGGCTCCGTTTCGACTGTAAAGTCAGACAAGCTTGAGGATACACCTGCAGCTGCCTTCGATCAGGCGCTTCAGGGTCAGGTGGCCGGACTTACTGTGCTTTCAAGTTCAGGAGAGCCAAGTGCATCCGCTACAATGACAATTCGAGGAACCAACTCCATCAACTCGGGTACAGCGCCGCTGTACATTCTTGATGGAGTTGCGATTTCCGCAGCAGACTTCAATACGATCAATCCTGCGGATATCGAAAGCATGTCTGTACTCAAAGATGCCTCTTCTACATCAATCTACGGTGCTCGTGCTGCTAACGGAGTGATCGTGATCACTACCAAGCGAGGACGAAACATGGACAGACCTACCATCAATTACAGAATGCAGATGGGTATCTCGTCTATTGCGCACGGAAACTGGGACCTTATGAGCACTGAGGAGAGAATTCAGTATGAGAAGGAAGTAGGTATGACTGCAGGTCAGAATTATGACTTCCTTTCAAAGACTGATATCAACTGGATGGATGTGGTCTTCAATGACAGGGCCATGCTCCAGAGTCATGAAGTGGCTGTGTCGGGTGCGACAGACAAGACGAACTATTACTTCTCAGGCGGATACTACGATCAGGAAGGTATCGCTCCGGGATCGCAGTTTACACGTTACTCGATGCGTTTCAATTTCGAGCAGAATATGTCAGACTGGCTCAAGATGGGAACTAACACGATGTTCAACTATCAGGACATCGAGCAGGCTGATGAAGGACAGTACACACTTGTGACTCCGATTTCTGCAGCCCGTTTCATGCTTCCTTACTGGAACCCTTATAAGGCTGACGGATCTATGGCGTCGCTTAATGACGGTTCATGGCTCGGTCAGGGCCAGAATCCTTTGGAGTGGCTTGCAAACAATCCGGTTTCCTATAAGAAGTACAAGGTATTCTCGACAGTATTCGCTGACCTTACACTTTACAGGAATCTTGTGTTCAGCAGCAGGTTCGGTGTGGATTTCTCGCATACCACCGGTTTCGGCCAGTCATTCCCAAGCTATCTTCCTAATCAGGGAGAAGGCTCGGCTTCAAGGAATTCGAGTGACGGAATGAACCTCCAGCTTTCCAATACGCTGACTTACAGGTTTGACATTGACAATACTCATGATTTCAATTTCCTCCTCGGCCACGAGTGGCAGGATTATCATGCAGAGGCTTTCGGCCTTTCAACTGCAGGACAGACAAACGACCTGCTCACAGACATCAACTCTGCTACAAGAGTGACTTCATGGAACAGCACATCGACATCTGATTATTCCCGCACATCTTTCTTCGGAAGAGCGGAGTATAATCTCGCAGACCGTTATTACATCGAGGCTTCTGCCCGTACTGACGGTTCTTCCAAGTTCGGTAAGGACAACAGATGGGGATGGTTCGGTTCTGCAGGTCTCATGTGGAATATGAGAAATGAAGATTTCATGTTCGGTTCACGTGACTGGCTCAATACAGCACAGATATCATTGAGCTCAGGTACATCCGGTAACTCAGACATACCTAACTATGAGCACCTCGCTCTCGTCGGTGGCGGACTTGATTATGTGGGTGATGCAGGTGTGGCTCCGGTCCAGCCTGGTAACGAGGAACTTACATGGGAGAGCACATGGATCACCAACCTCGGTTTCCATTTCGGCTTCTGGAGCAGACTCAATGTCGATGCAGAACTCTACTATAAGAGAACATCCGACATGCTCATGGCTGTTCCTCTTTCATATGCCCAGTCAAACGGTTATGGATATGTATGGGATAACGTGGGTACTATGGTCAACCTCGGTGCTGAAGTGAATCTCAATGCAACTCTCGTGGCTTACAAGGATTTCGTGTGGTCTGTAAATACCAATGCCGGTTACAACCACAACAGGATTGTCGAGCTATATAATGGTGTGACAGAATACGAGAATTCAGGTACAAGCACTAAACTCGTGGTAGGTCATCCTCTCGGAGAATTCTACATCAACCGTTACGCAGGTGTGAATCCGGCAAACGGTGACGCCCTCTGGTATGACAAGGACGGCAACATCACAAATGAGCTCAGAGATGAGGACAAGGTTCTCATCGGAAAGGGTTATCATGCTCCTTGGCAGGGTGGTTTCGGCACAAGTCTCTCATGGAAAGGCCTCAGCCTCAGTGCTCAGTTCAGCTGGGTGGCAAACAGATGGATGATCAACAACGACCGTTATTTCGATGAGTCGAACGGCCGTTTCATGACATACAACCAGTCAAGAAGACTTCTTGACAGATGGAAGCAGCCGGGTGATATCACAGATATCCCTCGTCATGGAGAATATACCGAGTTTGACAGCAGACTTCTCGAGGATGCTTCATTCCTCCGTCTCAAGAACGTGATGGTATCATACTCTCTTCCATCGAATCTTCTTTCAAAGACAGGATTCATCCGTGGTCTCAGAGTATATGCTCAGGGACAGAATCTGCTGACATTCACCAACTTCTCTGGACTTGATCCGGAGGGTACTGCAAATGTCTATGCAGCTCAGTATCCGATGTCACGACAGTTCACTTTCGGTCTTGACCTTATGTTCTAATGGAGGATTGCTATGATGAAGAATACTTATAAAATATTTAAGAAGGCGGCAGCAGTTCTTGCCGTTGTCCTCGGACTCAGCTCATGTCTCGAGAAGATTCCGGGAGACTATATCCTCGAGGAGGATACAATGAACACAGTCGCTGATGCAGAGCAGATCCTTACGGGTATCTACAGCGCATACATGAGCGGAGCTCTCTACAGTGGCTATCTTACCCTCTGTCCGGACATTCAGGCTGATCTCGTATATGCAGTGAACGGAAATACAAATACCTATGGCAATATCTGGCAGTGGGATATCCGTTCTACCAGTTCGGAGATCGAGTCCGTATATGCTGCACTCTATAAGGTCATCGGACGATGCAACTTCTATCTTGATCAGGTGGAAGAGCTCAGAGAAAGGCTTACAGATGATGTTGACATCATGACACTTGACTTCTTCACCGGTGAGGTATACTGTGCAAGAGCGCTTGCATATTCAGAACTTGTGAAATGTTTCTGCAAGGCTTATGATCCGGCTACGGCAGAAAATGAGCTCGGAGTAGTGCTCAAGGCAAGTTATTTCAAGGAAGAACCGGTGACCCGTGCATCTCTCAAGGCTACTTATGAGTTCATTCTTGCAGACCTTGAAAAGGCTGAAGAACTTCTTGATGAAGAGAATGACTACTATGATGCCGCATATTTCACACATGCTTCCGCCCATGCTATCCATGCTAGAATGGCCCTCTACATGCAGGATTGGGATGCCGCTATCGAGCATTCTACCAAACTGATAGAATCAGATGCATTTGCGCTTGCATCAGCAAAATCTTATGCGACTTCAGACCAGACTTTCCTTCAGTATATGTGGACAAATGACGCATCATATGAAGACATCTGGAGAATCGGTTACACCAGCACATCTTATGGTTCTGCTACAGGATCGATCTTCCTGAACATCACCACAGATTACACATATTACTATCCTGATTATGTGCCTGCACAGTGGGTTCTCGATCTCTATGGTTCAGGAGACGCGAGGTATTCAGTCTATTTTGCAAATCTCCAGACCGGATATGCGCACGGACTTACATGGCCGTTGCTCGTAAAATATTATGGTAATGAGGCACTCATGCAGAATATGATCTATCATGTGAACATGCCTAAGCCTCTCCGTCTTGCAGAGCAGTATCTTATCCGTGCGGAGGCATATTGCCGCAAGGGAAGCTACTCAGCAGCCTCAGCGGACTTGAGCACACTCCGTGAAGCGCGTCATACTTCCGGCGGATCTATTTCAGTCAATGCTAACAACTGGCTCGAGACAATCTCTGATGAGAGAGTCCGTGAGCTTTATATGGAAGGATTCCGTCTTAATGACCTCAAGCGTTGGGGTATGGGCTTCGAACGTACTCCACAGGCGCAGAGCCAGTCAGAAGGAAGTACAATCAAGATCAAGGCAGAAGATCCATTGTTTGTATGGCCTATACCTAATCATGAGATTGAATCACCAGGTTCGTCTATCCAGCCTAACGAAAGCAACAGATAATGAATATGAAGCAGATACAAAGATATATCCTACTTCTTATGACAGCATGCCTTGCGATGACAGGCTGTCATGAGAGGTATGTCACTTATTCCGATGCGGAGTATGTGATGTTTGCTGACACTCTCGCTACATATCCTGTGCAGCAGGATGTAGAGTGGATCAGCATACCGGTAGTCTCGACTGTGGTCAGAGATTACGACCGTACCTTTGGCGTGGAGATCATCGACAAAGGCAGCAATGCAATCGAGAACCTCCACTACAGACTGGAGTCGAACACCATAACAATCAAGGCAGGAGAAACCCGCGCGGATGTACGTCTTCACGGATATTATGATAATATCGAGGCTACGGATTCGCTTGGCATAACCCTCCAGCTTGTGATGAATGACAATCTCGAGATGCCTTTGTATGGCAGGCAGGCAAAGGCCGTGCTGATGAAGAGCTGTCCGTTCGATATCAATAACTTTACAGGTTACACTGTCCTCACATCAATGTTCCTTTATAATTACAGCATCACCGGTTCATACCAGAGGCTTGTTTATACAGAGAAGCATCCTACTGAGGAGAATATGATCATCTGCCGCAACTGGATCAATGACGGATACGATGTTACAATGACATTCCATCCGGAGGATCCTATGAAGCCGTTCGTCACTATGGATGAGGGCCAGGTTGCAAGTGACGAGGGTTCATTCTTCGGAATCGCTCATGGAGACAACAAGATTCTTGTGAGAAACAGTGCTCTTTATGACTCGATCTTCTATCCATGTGGCAACTACCTTTATATATGGACTGAGATGTATGTCGAGAATCTCGGAACTTCGGTAGGTACTGTAGGACATTTCTACAATATCATGGAGTGGGTGAGTGACGAGGAGGCAGAGCGTCTTAAGAGAGAAGGAATGCCATACTGATAATTAAGTGATTATGAAAAGAATTAATATATTGTTAGCTGCACTTGCAGCAATGGTAGCTTTCGCTTCATGCGAAAAGCCCGGACCTGATGGGCCGGATATTCCGGAGGTTACAGTGACATTCCCTGCTCTTGTGGAAAATTATGAGGTGAAGCCTGGTGAAACACTCTCGCTTACTTTCACCCCGGCAATGGACTGGACTGTTTCAGTGCCCTCAGAAAACCTTCAGTGGTTCTGGATCGCTGACGGTACATTCAAGGTGGACAAGCTTAGCGGAAAGGCGTCTGCTGAGGCCGTGACAGTAAAGATCGGCGTATCGGAAACCGAAGAGTTCGATACTAACAGATCATGTGATGTCACACTTGCAATTGGAGATCAGTCCAAGGTGATCGCAAAATATATGCGTCCTGCAAAGGAAAGAACCCTTGCAGTCTATATGGCGGAACTTGACGAAACAGGCGGTTATAAGCTGGCTGAGGACGGCGAGTCATATATATATGGTACGACTGAGGCGGCATCTGTTGCTCTCGCATGGTCTGCTTCGGACGCTGATTTCAGAGCTCCGCTCAGAGTCGAGTCAAACGGAGAATGGACAGTTACATATCCTGAGTGGCTTACAGTAAATGTCCCTGAGAAGACAGCTGGCGTTACTGAAATCGTCCTTACTGGAACTTCATTGGAAGAAGTGAGCGGCAAGATCGCGTTCAAGGCCGGTGACAAGGTGATCAAGGAGATCGATGTCACCCTGCCTTCATGCCAGGGAGTTGATGTGCGTACTGCTGTATATGAAGATGAGGAATTCAAGTTTGCAGATGAGGGTGGTTACCTCTGGACAGAGGAGGCTGTTGACGAGTTCAGCCTTATCTGGCTTGGCAGCGACTTCAGAATACCTGTAAATGTGTCTTCAAGATGCGAATGGACCATTTCTCTTCCTGAATGGCTTTCTGCAGAACTTCCTGAAAAGACAGCAGGAGAAGTATCATTCACTCTCCTTGGCGTGCCGTCAAAGTATCCTCTCGAAGATGCGACAGACAAGATCATATTCAAGTATGAAGATACTGTGATCCGTGAAGTAGAAGTGACAATCCCAGGTTGCAAGGATAT